>CAYLNK010000081.1:0-21791 GCA_964384675.1 uncultured Holophagales bacterium
ATTGGATCTTCCTGTTGGAAGCGGCCGATGGAGGGCTGGTAGTAGCGAGCGCGGTAGAAGTGGAAGCCCGCCTCCCCGACCTCACGCCCGGTGTACGTGAACGACGACGCCCTCGTTCCGGTCTCGCTCTTCACGCCACCCCACGCATCGAAGATGGTGGACCGTGTCACCGTCGCCGACGGATCGTTCTCCAGAGCGACCGATCCCAGGGCGTCGCTCGCGAGATACGTCATCGCCCCACCAGCATAAACCGCGAGCGGCTCATCGATCCCAGGACCGTTGAGGTAGTACCTCGGTGTCCCGCCCACCGTCTCGGCGATCGGGTTCACGCCGTCGTACAGGAACGTCGCCGTGACGCCGCCGACCGTCTTGCTCGTGCGACGCCCCTGGTAGTCGTAGGCGTAGGTTGCCACCGTCGAGCCGGAGATTGAGGTCAGCCGCACCTCGTTATCGTAGCCCAGCGTGTAGCTGCTGCCGCCCGTGATCCCGGTGTTGGCCCCTGCCGCGTTGTACGCGTAAGTGCTGGCCCCGTCAGTCTGGAGCCTCTGTGAGTTCAGGGAGTTGCCGGCGTTCTTGAAGTACGCGTACGTCTGCGTCGCCCCGTTCACTGTGTTCGTGAGCCGGTTTCCGATGGAGTCGTACGTCCAGGAGTCGATCTCGCCGTTGAACGGCGCCGCAGCCGGATAGTCCGCTCGGTTCAGCTGGTAAAGGGTGTCGTAGTAGTACTTCGTGAGTGCGCCCGTGAACCCCTGCGTCGGGACAGTTGCCGTCTGGCTGGTTCGCTGCCCGAGCATCGTGTAGGTGCTCGTCTGGTTATTCAGGTCGTAGCCGTAGGCGTACGTCGCCAGGTTCGTGGCCCCGAGGGTGTTCGAGAGCTGGAGGAGCCTCCCCTGGTCGTCGTAGCCGTACTGGCGCACCTGGCCGTTCGGGAAGGTGACGTTGTCGTACTGGCCGGAACGGGTGTACTGGTACCGGAACTGCCCGCTCTGGGGGCTCCAGTCGATCGTCTTCAGGCTCAGGTCCTGGTAGTAGTCGTACGTCGCCGTCGGCCCGCTGGTGATCCCCATGGTGGCGACCCGGTCGTCCGGCCGGTAGGTGTAGTTGACCGTCCCTCGTGACGCCTGGGCATTCGTGGCGAGGCGGTAGGAGGTGTCGTAGCTGAACGTGTGTGTCTCGTTCGGGCTGAGGCTCGTGTCGACGACCTGCGTCAGCATCTGGCCCTGGTACGTGTAGGCGATGGACCCGCCACCGCCCGAGTACGTCTTCGTCGTCAGGCGCTTGAAGGCGTCGTACCCGAACGTGAGCGTCGCTCCGACCCGCGGCGTTCGGCTCTGAAGGAGGCCGTCGGTCCGATACGCGTACGTCTCGTAGGCGCCGTCGGGGCTCGTCGTCCGGGTGAGCCGGCCGAGAGAGTCGTACTGGTAGCTCGTGACGTTGTTGTTGGCGTCCGTGATCGACTGCAGGATGTTCTTGTTGTAGGCGTACGTCGTGACCGCATTCGCCGCGTCGATCGACTTCACCAGGCGACCGAACTGGTCGTATCCGAGCTTCGTCAGCTTCCCGTTCGGGTCGGTGACGTGCGTGAAGACGAGGCCCGAGGCCGCGTCGTAGTTGTCGTAGCTGTACGTCGTCACGAAGTTCAGCGGGGATCCGGAGCTCGGCTTCGGGAGGGTGACGGTCAGGACCCGGCCGAGGGAGTCGTACGTGTAGGCCGTCTGGTGCGACAGCGGGTCCGTCACCGACGAGACGCGACCCAGGGAGTCGTACGCGTAGGTGGTGACGGGTCTCTGGGCGAGGTCGTTGTTCGCGGGTCCGGTGACCGTCTGGAGGTTTCCCGTGCCGTCGTAGACGTAGTCCGTCGCGCCGCTCGCCGCGTTCGTTTGACGGGTGATCCGACCCTGGCTGTCGTATTCGTACGTGGCCACCGTGTCCAGCGTCGTTCCATCCGCCCGAACACGATAGACGTGGAAGAGGGCTCCCGGCCCGGTCGCGCCGCTCTGGTAGTAGTCGTAGCGCCATGCCTGCCAGTAGGGGTTGACGGCGTTCGTGGTCGGGTCCTTCGGGGTGACGGACGTGACCTTGCCCGGGAACGCCGGGTCGTAAGCGTAGTCGTAGCGGACCGCGGAGCTTCCCTGGTAGTCCTGCGTGACGGTCGCGACCGTTCCGTCGGCGTTGTAGGTGTAGTAAGTCTTGACCCCGGCGGCGTCCGTCGCGAGCTGGACGTTCGCGGTCGCGTCGAACTGCTTCGTCGTGGTCCCGCCACCGGTGGGCGCCGTGCGGCTTCCGACGAGGTTGTAGTTCCCGACGGTGTAGACCCAGGGCGTGCCGGTCGTGTTCAGGGTGTACGTCTTCGCGATCTTGTTCGGGTCACCCTGGTAGTTGTAGGTGTACGTGTAGGTCTCACCGTTCTCGGTGTACGTGGCGACCCGGTCCGCGCTGTCGTACGTGACCGCCTCGATCACCCGGTTCCAGTTGTCCTGGACCTGGTTCAGGAGCGGTACGAAGCGGCCCGTGGCGTACGAGTACCGGGTGATCCGCCCGGCCGGATCGGTCACGGTCGACAGGACGCCCGACCCGTTGTAGCCGTACTGCACCTGGTTCCCGGTGTTGTCGCGGACGGCCGAGACCCGCCCGTCGCCCCCGTAGAAGACGTCGACATAACGTCCGGACGCGGAGTCCGTCACGCGGGTCACGCGGCTCTGACCGTCGTAGCTCCAGACCTGGAGGTTGCCGAACTCGTCGACCCTCTGGGTCAGGCTCCCGGTCGTGTTGAAGTGGTACGAGCCGGCATGGTTCGGGAGGACGAGGTCCCAGGTTCCGTCCCCATTCTTGACGAGGCGCTCGTTCCGACCCGGGAGGATCGAGTACGTCACCCCGTCGGCGTTCTCGACGAAGCTGAAGACCCCGCCGTCGGGATAAAGAATGTCCGCCCGGTTCTGAACGGTCGAGGGCGCCGCCAGGAGATACGTGGCGTACCGGAGCCTCGGTGAGGCGACGTTGAGGGTCCAGCCGATGCCGAAGACGCCGGTCACGCGCCGGCTGCTCTCGTACCGGCGAGTCACCCGGATCGGCCCCGCCACACCGGTCACCGACAGGTCGTCCGCCGACGCGGTGTAGGCGCCTGTCTTCACGTACGGGGGAGAGTTCTGGCAATCCTTGCAGGGATTGCAGCAGACGGGTGGGACCGGGTCCTGCGGGGCCTGCACGGGGCCCACCGGGTTGCCGCAGAACCCTTGCGGCTGGGCGAAGAGCGCGGAGTTTAGGCACAGGGCCGCGGCTAGGGCGAGTGCGTGGCGCAATCTCATTCTCTTCCTCACTCCACGATCGTCAGGAGCTGCCGGGCTTGGCGGTCCCCCCGGTCGTCGATCACAGTCGCTGTGACGAGATACTGCCCAGGCGCGACCAGCACTCCATTGTCGCCCCGGCCGTCCCAGGTCGCGACGGCCGCCCCCGGGCTCTGATTCCCCAGGGTGATCGTTCGCAGCACCGACTGCGTCTGCAGGTTCTGATACGTAACCTGCACGGCAGCCGGATGGCTTAGGTATGTCCCGAAGGAGACTGTCGCCGTCTGGCTGGCCCCCGACTCGAACCGGACGGGGTCGAGCACCATGCCTGTGAGGGTCGGTTGCGTTCCGAACAGGACGGCGGCGTTCTTCGCGAACGTGCCTCGGCTGGAGAAGAACCCGATTCGATTGACCGCTTCGCCTACGTACTGACCCAGGTGATTGAGGCCCACCCAGTGAAACGTATGCGAACCCGACGACTCGTACCGATCGAAGACGGGGCAGAACGAGGTACCTGTTGGCTGAGCACAATCGACGGTGAAATGACCCGTCTGCTCCGACAGGGCGATTCGAACGCGGCCTGGGAAGGAGAAACTGTATGAAGCCGTCAGCTCCTGGTTCTTGAAAGGATCCCAAGATGGGATTACGACGCCGTCGTTATGGGCAATAGTCACGTCGTTCAGGACCTGATCGGAGAGGTCCCAGGACATCCCATGCGTGCCGTCCGTAACGACGGAGGAGTAGAAGTAGGCTCCGTCAGGAACGATCGTGCCTGCATCCCCATTGCCATTCCACTCCGTGACGAAGGTCCCCGGCTGTCGCACGCCTGAAAACAACGTTCGGCGAATCGTACCCTGCTCGTCCTTCAAGACGATCGTCTCGGTCAGAGCGAAGGGTACGATCGATGAGTAGGAGATCGTCTGGCCAGCGGAAGCGTTAGCCTGCAACCCTGTTTGGCTCATCGAGTAGTTGCCGACGACAACCGGAACGGTCCTCGTTATCAAGCTTGAGCCGTTGTCGACGAGGCGGAGCCTGAGGACGTAGGGGCCATTCGCCAGGCTGCCCGTTTGCCAGGTCCCGAGGTTCGTGTTCAGCGCCGAGACGACGGAGGACGCCAGCGTCGTCCAGGAGGTCGGCTGCGCTCCAGCTCCGTAGTCGAGCACCCAGTCGACGATCCCGCTGGCGGACGCCGATCCCACAATCGGGATGTCTGTGGCTCCGTTGGAGTAGACGTTAGAGACGACTGGACCCGTCGGGCTGGTAATGGCGACGGCAAGTGTCCGGTCGATCACGGCATTCCCGCGTGCCTGGGTCGCGGCCGTTCCGCCCGCCGAGGTCACGTCGAGCAGGTAGCTGTAGGAGCCGTCCGGCTGGGCGACACCGTTCCCGTCCTTGCCGTCCCAAGTCAACGTCGTGGTGGCCCCGGAACCCGTCAGCGTTCGAATGGTCGTGCCCTGTCCGTTCTTGATTGCGATCTGCCAGTTGCCTGTCGAGGTCGCGGCCACACCCCAGGTCGCCGTGTCTCCGGCGTCCGGGTTGAAGCGCCTGTTGAAGGTGGTGGACGTGATCTCGTAGGTCGGACTCGAGGCCGACACGAGCCATGGGTCGAAGGGCGCCCCGAGCGTGACGGACTGTCCACTGCCCGGCCCGACCCCGGAGGGCCCATCCGCCGCACCCCAGTAGTTCACGGCCGCGGCCGCGATGCTCGTCCCCGATCCCTTCGAGACGCCGCCGCCAGCGTTCCCCGTGAACGAGGTTGTGGCCACATACGTATTCGCGCTGTTCGCGATGTTCAGGCCAACGCCCGCGTTTCCGCTCAAAGCCGAGCCGGTCAACGCCAGCGTCCCCCCGGTCACGTTGATGCCGTTGCTCGCAGAGCCGGTCACCGCGACGTGGTCGAGCGTCGACACCCCTAAATTGTGGACGATTGCCCCGTAGTCCGTGCTACCGGCGTACGAGACCGTGGCATACGAGATCTGGCTTCCAGGTGTCACGCTGTTGAAGTAGATGTTCTTCCAGCTCCCCGGAGCCGGGCTCGCCGAGGACGACGTGAAGCTGATGGGATTCTCTGCCGTTCCGAGCGCGAGCAACTTCCCTACCACGTTCAGCCGCCCGCCCGACGGAAACTGGACGACCACGCCCGGATCGATCGTCAGAACACCACCTGCGTTAAGCGTGGCATCCGTCGCCGAGAGCCGGTACGGGAATCCGGGGTGCCACACCTGGTTCGTGATCGTCATTGTCGGGCCCGTGTCCACCCCGATGACGTCCTTCGTGCCACCTGCGTTCCCGGACGCCGTGACTCCCGTGAGCGAAGTCAGCCGGCCGTTCGCGTCGATGCCCATCGCGAAGTCGCCGTTGTTCGTTATCGCCACGTTCGACAGCGCCGCGCTTGCATAGTTCGCCGCGTTCAGGCCTCGGCCCGTGTTCCCTGTCAGTGCCGTGTCCGACACCGTCGCCGAGGCATTCGAGTTCCAGACGCTGATGCCGCCCGCCGCGCTGCCAGCTACCGTCGAATTCTGGATGAGCGCGGCTCCTCCGCTCACGTAAATCCCGTTGCTCGCAGAGCCGGTCACAGTGACGTGGTCGAGCGTCGACACCCCTCCGTTGTGGACGATCGCCCCGGAGTCCGTGCTGCCGGCGTACGAGACCGAAGCGTACGAAATCTGGCTTCCAGGTGTCGCGGTATTGAAGTAGATGTTCCTCCAGCTCCCTGCCGTCGGGTTCGCCGAGGACGACGTGAAGGTGATCGGATTCAACGCCGTTCCTACGGCGAGGAGCTTGCCGCTGATGCTCAGCCTTCCGCCCGAAGGGAACTGCACGGTCACTCCTGGGTCGATCGTCAAGGTCCCGTTGACCGAAAGCGAAGCGTCCGTTGAGGAGAGCCGGTACGGAAGGCCCGGGTGCCACGTCTGGCTTGGGATGCTCTGTGGAAGTGCCGTATCGACGCCGATGACGTCCTTCGCGCCCCCCCCGTTACCCGACGCGGTGACTCCCGTGAGCGAGGTCAGCCGCCCGTTCGCGTCGATCCCGAGCGCGAAGTCTCCATTGTTCGTAATCGCCACGTTCGACAGCGATGCGCTCGCGAAGTTGGCGGCGTTCAATCCCCGAGCGGCGTTCCCGCTCAGGGTGGTGTTCGAAACCGCTGCCGATGCAGCCGAGTTCCAGACGCTGATGCCTGTCGCGGCACTGCCGCTCACGGTCGAATTCTGGATGGTTGCGGCTCCTCCGGTTACGTTGATCCCGTTGTTCCCGGAGGCGGTTACTGTCACGTGATCGAGCGTCGGTGTCCCCGCGTTCACGACGAGCGCCCCGTAGTCCGAGCTTCCCGCGTACGAAATCGTGGCGTACGAGAGCTGGCTTCCTGGCGTCGAGGAGCTGAAGTAGATATTTCTCCAGCTCCCCGGTGTCGGGCTCGCTGCGGAGGACGTGAAGGTGATCGGACTGCCCGCCGTTCCTACGGCCAGAAGCCTGCCGCCCACGCTCAGCTGGCTCCCTGACGTGAAGAGGATCGTGGCGCCCGGCTCGATCGTCATCGTGCCGTTGCCGGGTACGGTGACGATGCTGTTCGCTGCCGACATCACGTAGGGTAGGCCTGCCCGCCAGGTGACGGTCGACGGCGTCGTACCCGCAACCACCGCGATCTGGTTCTTCACGCCGCCACCGTTGCCGGTCGCCGTGACGCCCGCCATGGAGGTGATCTGCGCCGACGCGGCCATCTGGATCGCATAGCCCCCGTTGTTCGTGATCGTTACATTGCTCAGCGCCGCGCTCGAGGAGTTGAGTACGTTGAGTCCGAAGCCGGAGTTGCCGGTCAGTGTGGTGTCGCTCACCGTCGCGGTGGCTTGCCACACCGCCAGGCCGTCCCAGGTGTTCCCGCTCGAGGTGCAGCTCGTGAACGAGCCTGCACCCCCGGGGAGGTCGAAACCGTGAGAACCGGAAGAGCTTACCGTCACGTGATCGAAGGTCGGCGAGCCGCCGTTGACCCGGACCGCGCCATAGAAGCCACTTCCGCCGCCATAGGACACGGTAGCGTACGAGATCTGGCTCGTCGTCGACGATCCCGCCTGGAAGTAGATGTTGCCCCAGGCGCCCGGAGCCGGGCTGCCGCCCGAGGACGTGAAGAAAATGGGGTTCGGTGCGGTTCCGGCCGCGACCAGCTTTCCGAAGACGCTCAGCTGCCCGCCCGAAGGGAACTGCACGGTCACACCAGGGTCGATCGTCAGTGTTCGTCCGCTGGGAACGGTGACCACGGCGTTCGTCCCCTGGACCTGGTAGGGCAGGCCTGGGTGCCAGGCGGCACCAACCGGCGTGCTCCCCGGACTCACCGCGATCAGGTTCTTGGAGCCTCCGCCGTTGCCGGTCGCCGTGATCCCGGAGAGTGAGGTGAGCTGCGCCGTGGCGTCCATCTGGATGGCGAAGTTGCCGTTCCCCGAGATCGTGACATTCGAGAGGGATGCCGTCGAGGTGTTGAAGACGCCGATACCCCGGTCACCGTTCCCGCTGAAGGTCGAATTCGTGACGGTGGCCGCGCCGTACCAGACCGAGAGTCCGTACCACGCGTTTCCGGTGGACGTGCAGTTCTGGATCGTCGCGGAGCTACCGCCCATGTTGAAGCCGTGACTCGACGAGCCGCTGACCGTGACGTTGCCGAAGGTCGGATTCCCACCCACGACGACGAGTGCGCCGTTATCCGTCCCGTGATTGCCGCCGTAGGAAATCGTTGCGTAGGAGATCTGGCTGCCTGAAACGGCCCCCGAGTTGAAGAAGATGTTGCCCCAGCTCCCCGGTGTCGGGCTCCCGGAGGATGACGTGAAGAGGATGGGGCTATTCGAGGTCCCTATCGCGGTCAGCTTGCCGTTGAGGACGAGCTGCGTGCCCGCGTTGAACGTCACGGTCGCGCCGGCCTCAATCGTCAGGGTGGCAGCGGAGTTGACGGTGACGGTCGAAGTGACGACGTAGGGGCTTGCCGCCAAGGTCCAGGTCGTGTTGGACGCGATCGTGCCGCTGACGTTCGTGGCATCGCTGCGACCGGCCAGACCGAGCACCGCCAGGACGAGGGCGAGTCGTACCTTCTGATTCACTTCGAGCACCTCGAGTTCCTCCGGTTGTGATGCCTTCCCAGGTTCAAGCCGCTGGCCCGGAGGGGACCGCCGGCGTCTTCGGGCGAGGGAGCGAGGAACGCGGTCATCGGGCGAATCGGCCCGCCTCAGCGGGCGAGAACGCGGACGGCCTGTACTGCGGTCGGGCCGGAGCCGGAAATCCAGTTGAGGGCGATGCGGTGCTCGCCGGGGCTGAGCGCCGCGCGTGGGATCGTGACGGTGGCGGGGCTCTTCGCTTCCACTCGGCAGCCGACCTTCTTCTCGTCGACGAAGACGCAGAGGTCAGCCGGCTTCGCGAGGAAGTACGCCGCGTTGGCCGGCGCCAGGGTCGCGGTCCACGCGAGGTCCCGGTCCACGACCGGGAGGCCGGTCGCCTGGTCCCTGCTTGCCGCGGCGTCGATCCGGAGGGTGGGCGTCTGATCCTCGAAGACCGTGAGCCCCGCGTGGTGCTGGTGCTCCCCCTCCACCTTCCTCGGCGCCGCAGATGCCGGCCGCCGCCGAAGTGCGTAGGCCCGGTAGGTCTCGGATCGGTTCCCGGTCGTGATCAGGGCCGGTTCCGGGAGGTGCGTCGCGAAGACGGAGACGACGAAGTGAGGGAGCTCGGCGACCCGAATCGTGGCGCTCTCGTCGAAGCCGTTCCAGCGCTCGACGACCGACCCGGCAGCACGGGGCTCCCGATCGACGATCGTCTTGAGCACGGGCCCCTCGTTGCGGCCGGTCTTCTTGTTGAGGACCGCTTGCCCCACCTGCATGTGGAGGCGGGCCGGCCAGAGGAGGCGGTAGGAGAAGGTGCCGTCGACCGCCGAGAAGGTGACCGGCTGGATCTCCGCCTGCTGGTGCTTGAAGGCGGCAAGGGGATCGAGGGTAGCGGTTCCCCCGGCGTGCTTGAGGGCCAGTCGGGTTGTAAACGCCTCGTCGGCGACGATCGCCCCAGAGTCGTCCCTTCCATCCCAGTTGAGGTCGACCCGCCCGGCCTTGACCTCTCTCGCCGGAATGGTGCGGATCACGAAGCCGTCACGGTCGAGGATCTCGACGGTCAGGGTTCCGGCAGCGCCGGTCGTACAGGAGATCGTCGCCGTCTGGCCGAGCGTGGGGTTGAAGAACGCAGGCGCGACGGACGCATCGTGGAGAGGCGCGGCAGCCATGGCGAGGCCGCTCGACAGCATGGCCGACCAGAGCGCTGCCTTCCGGGAACGACCGAGGGAGTTCGAGAGGCTCATCAGAGTGACCTTTGTGTTGGGCGGAGGGGCATCGCGTGCGACCTCCGGACGGAGCGAGCCCGAGCGCGGAAGGCACCCTGGCGACGTTGAGAGATTCTCATCTCCGTGCGCATCCGTCAAGTTGCTCCGTTTGGCGACGGGAGGAGGCGTACGGCGAATGGGCCGTCCGTGGTCCGTGGCCCCTGACTTCCATCGCGGTGGGGCGACCACGGCGCAGTCACCTGGTTACAGTAGGCCTAACGCCGCCCCCGACCTCTAGTGCAGGTGCATCGAGTGAGGTTGAGTCTCCTCGGCGCCCCCGGGACCAGACACCGCTTCCGAGGAGCTGGACTACCGGGGCCGACTCGGGAGGTTGGAATCGGGACTCTTGATCCCGTCGGCGACGACAACCGCCTCGAGCTGGCCCGGCGCGAGGCTGACGAACTCCGGGAGGTTCGCGGCGCGGTCCGGGGCGATGAAGCCGTCGAGGACGACGGGTGGCGAGTCGTTGCCGTTGGAATCGATGTGCGTCAGCCACATCTGGGTGAGCGGCCCGGCCGCCTTCGACGCGTAGACGAGCCATCGGCCGTTCGGGGAGAAGCTATGCCAGGAGTTCATCCGGCCGGGCGCGTTGCAGCGCATGCGGCGCGGGGTGCCTCCGGCGGCCGGCAGGATGTAGAGGGCGCTATCGGGACGGTTGAGCATCATGCTGTCGGCCTGGCAGAAGACGATCCACTTGCCGTCGGGAGAGAAGCGCGGGAAGTAGTTGCTCTTGCCGTTCGAAGCCGCCCCCGGTATGGGTTCGGGCGCCCCGCCGCGGCCCTCATTGAAAGGGAGACGGTAGAGGTCGAACTGGATCTTCTTCCGCCCCTCCTCGAAGTCCGCGGCGATCGCCAGCTGCCTCTCCGGGTCTATCGCGGTCCCCTGGCGCGGCAGGTCCGGGGCCTTCGCCCGCGCGAAGACCAACCGGATGCCATCCGGGCTGAACGTCGAGTTTGTCTGGACGAAGCCCGGATCGTCGGCACCTCGCAGGGGTCCGAACTTCCGTGCCTTTCGATCGTAGACGGCGAGGATGCCGCGCACCGGGAAGAAGATCTGCGACATGAAGGGGTCGGGCAGGAAGTGGAGGGCGATCGTCTCCTTGACGGTGCTGACGACGAAATCGCCGCTCGGCGAGAGGGCAGACAGGAACCCGAGCGTCGGCTCCCCATCCTCTCGCCGGAAGTCGTTCCAGGCGATGAGCTGTTCAGGCCCGATGGCGACCTTCTGGCCGACGTCGGCTATCGCATAGGTGCTCTTGTCGGAGCCGAAGTCGATGTCCATCCCGAGGGTCTTGCCGTCTCGCGAGAAGGAGTGGCAGTTGCCGCAGGTCCCCATTCCCGCGAGGACGGTGCGGGGGGACTGTCCGGACGAGACGTCCCCGACCTTCCACGTGATCAACCGCTTGTTATCCATGGCGAAGGCGACGGGGAGGGGTACCTCACGGTAGAAGATCGAAGCGCCGACCGGGTCTGGGGAGGTCTGGAAGGAAACCTGGGCCGAAGCACGGCCAGCGGAGTCGTCACTTCCCGCCCCTGGTATGGCTGCGACGGTAAATCGGGCACTGCGGCCAAGGCTCTTCGCCTTCACTGCCTCCCACTGAACGACGCTGGGCCGCCATTCCGGCTTTTCGGACTCGCCCGTGATCGCGGCCGTCTTGTCGCCGACATCGACTCTCACCGTCCACCGCGTCGCCGGACTCGTGTCGTTCCATCGGAAGAGCGGCGGGGCGAAATCACGGGGGAAGACGGCGCCGTCGTTGGGAGAGGTGATCACGGGTGATGGGGCGTCGGACGCCGCACCGATGTGAGACGACAGGAGCCAGGCGAAACCGAGAGTCGTCAGGAGCGTCCAGCCTCTCATCTGAAGCCTCTTGCCGGACGGACTCTCATGGCAGGCCCGTCACGCCTCGCTATCATGAACCACGAGGGGAACGACGTGCACGGGCCTCGGACGGGGGATGAAATCCAAGGGGAAGCGCACGACGCCTCGCGCACGACGCCCCCTGCTCGCGTGCCCATGCAGGGCCGAGCCTGGAGGCTCCTTCTCGGCTCGCTCCTCGCCTTGACGGTTGCCGAGTCACCTGGCCTGCGCGCCGGAGCGCGCTCGCCCACCGCGTCGGCCGCGTACTTCCCGGCCGGCTGCGGGCCGACGGAGTCCTCGGTCATCTGCCTGAGCACGGTCGAAGCGAGCAGCCGCGAGCTCGACCTGCAGGCGGGAGAGCCCGTCAAGCTGACAACCCTGCTCTCCGTTTCGGCGCGAGAGACGATCGTCATCAAGGACCTGAACGATGTGGTGGTGCGGAGGCTGGTCGACCGCTGCCGGGATCCGGGTTCCTACGAAGACGCTTGGGACGGCAGAAGCGACATCGGTGCGCGCCTCCAGGACGGTCAGTACCGCTGGGTCGCGACCCTCGAGGACGGCCTGAGCTCGATCACGATCGACCGCTCGCACGAGCTCGATGGCGATTCCGAAGTGAAGTCCCATCCCGAGTACCCGAACTGGAGTCCCTTCGACAACGTGCCGCTCAGCTTCAGTCACACCTTCGACCGCCCTGGCGAGATCGTCCTCGTCTTCTCGCGCGACACGTACTACGTGACGCTGAAGTGCGATCCGCCGAAGTTCTTCTGCAGGTTCCTCGATGGATACCAGCCATCCGGAGACTTCAGCTACGAGTGGGCCGGCGTTGACGACTCCGGGGCCTTTCGGCCCGACATACACGCCGTCTTCGTGATCTCGCATCACGAGCAGCTCTCAGCGAACGCCATCGTCGTCCACCACGGTGCCCCGCGGATCAGCGCGGTGACGGTCAGCCCCTCCGCCTATCTGCCCTTCGTCGGGCGGCAGGAGGTTGCCTTCAATATCTCGAGCTTCCCGCGTGAGCGTCTCTCCGCCATCCTCACGTTCGTCAACCAGGAGACCCGTTCGGCCCTGCGGCGGATCGAGCTTCGGGATGTTGCTCCTGGGCGCGTGACCGCCACCTGGGATGGGCGCGGCGACAACGGAATGCAGGTCGCACCGGGACCGTACACCGTGACCGTCACGGCGACCGACTCTCTGGGCCAGGTGGCGAGGGGCGAAATCCTCACCAGGGTGGAGTACTGAGCGGCCCACGGCGCGGGAGGGCTGACGGCCGTCAGCCCGGGATCGTCAGCGTGAACGTGACCCCGCGCCCGAGATTCCTCGCGACCGCGATGCCGCCCCCGTGCGCCTCCAGGATCCTCTTGCAGATGCTCAGGCCGAGACCGTAGCCGCCCGTCTTTCGCGATCGCGAGCGGTCCACTCGGAAGAACGGCTCGAAGACACCGGCCAGGTCCTCCTCGGGGATCCCGGGGCCGTCGTCGCGGAGCCGGACGACCACCGTGTCTCCCTCCCGCGCGGCCGAGACCTCGACAGGGGCGCTGTCGGGCAGCGCGTACTTCGCCGCGTTCTCGAGGAGATTCCGGAGGACGGTCCGGAGCTTCTCCGCGTCGGCGTCGATCGCGAGCTCCGGGAGCGGCGCGAGGCGCACGCCGGGCGGTACGCCGGCGAACGCCTCGGCGGCGTCGCGCAGGATCGAGCCGAGGTCACAGCGCGCGACGCGCAGGCCCCGGCCGTCGCGCAGGCGCTCCAGCTCCAGCAGCTCGGTCACCATCGTCTCCATCTCCGCGACGTCGGCGGTCATCCGGGCCTTCTTCTCGCCGTCCGGAAGGAGCGCGAGCGCCACCTTCATCCGGGTGAGCGGGGAGCGCAGCTCGTGGCTCACGTCGAGGAGCAGCTGGTCGCGGGCCTCGACGCGCTCACGCACGCTGCGCGCCATCCGGTTGAACGCGTCGATGAGGACACCGAACTCGTCGTGCGCGCCGCCCGGGAGCGTGACGTCGAGCTCGCCCTTCGCCAGACGGGCCACGCCGGCGTGGAGGGTGCGGAGCGGCCGCAAGGAGCGGCTGATGAACGCGTGCGCGACGACGCAGACGACCCCCACGAGACCGAACGTGATCCACAGCAGGGTCTCGTGCGCGTCGCGCATCCGGTGGAGGTGCCCCCACGCGAAGAGATAGCGCCCACCGTCGGGAGCCGGGGTGATGAAGTAGTCGTGCCGGGCCGCCGAGCCGGCGTCGCCGCCGAGGGCGACCGCCTTGGCGATCGCCTCGATCGACGGGAGATCCGGCGCCGTCGACCAGCGGCCCGCCGGGCCCTCGTAGCGGATCCCCAGGTCGAGCCGCGCCGCCACCTGGCGCGCGTGCTCCGGCCCGGGCGACGTCGCGGCGAGCGCCACCGCGTAGTCCTTGACGAGCCGCACCACGGTCGTCCCGAACACCGGTCCGACGAGGAGCCAGAAGGCGGTCGCCACGATGACCAGCAGAGCCAGCGCGACACCCACCATCACCGCGACGAGCCGCGCGAAGACCGACGACCGAAAGGGCTCAGGACCGCTCATCGCGCCCCCCGATGAAGCAATAGCCCGTTCCCCGGACGGTGCGGATGAACTCCGGCTGGCGCGGGTCGTCGCCGAGCTTCTGGCGGAGCCGGCTGACGAGGACGTCGATCGAGCGGTCGAACGCCTCGAAGTCCAGGCCCCGGGTCTCGTCGAGGAGGCGCTCCCGCGTCAGCACCCGTCCCGGATGCCGGATGAAGATCGAGAGGATCTCGAGCTCGGCCGTCGTGAGCGGCAGCGGTCGGCCATGGAGCCGCGCCGAGCGCGTGGCGAAGCTCACCTCGAGCGCGCCGGCCCGTACGCTCTCGTCGTCGCCGGGCGGCCGGGGGCTCCCCCGCCGGAGGACGGCCTGGATGCGCGCCGCCAGCTCGCGGGGCTCGAACGGCTTCGGCACGTAGTCGTCGGCACCCAGCTCGAGGCCTACGACGCGGTCGGTCACGTCGCCGCGCGCCGTCAGCATCACGATCGGCACGCGGCTCGTCTCGCGCACCTTCCGGCAGAGCGTCAGCCCGTCCATCCCGGGCAGCATCACGTCCAGCACGAGGAGGTCGGGCGGATCGGCCTTCAGCGCGCGCAGGGCGTCGTCCGGATGCCCCACCGCGGTGACGGCGAGCCCGAAGCGCCCGAGGTACTCCACCAGGAGAGCTCCGAGCGCCTCGTCGTCGTCGACGAGAAGGATGCGAGCTGCGTACGGTCGCGCGGTCATGGCCGGGCCGATCATGGACCGGCGCCCCTCACCCGGTCGATCCGAGCGCTCGGATCGGCGGGACACGCGACGCGGTCCACGCCGGGACGGCGCCGAACCCGAGGCCGGCCGCGAGCGCCATCCCGAGCGAGGCGAGCACCGCCAGGGCCGGGACGGCGACGCTCCAGCCCGTCGTCGCGGCGACCGCCCAGGCGGCGATCCCGCCCAGCACGATCCCGGAGGCCCAGCCCGACAGGGTCAGCAGCACGGACTCGGCGAGGAACTGCACGAGCACGTCGCGCGGGCGCGCCCCGACCGCCAGGCGGAGCCCGATCTCCGGCGTCCGCTCCTTCACCGAGAGGAGCATCAGGGCCAGGATCCCGGCCCCACCGACGAGGAGCGCCGCCGCACAGAGGCCCAGCGTGGCCAGGGCCAGGGAGCGGGCGGTCTCCCGCTGGAGCCGCAGCACGCGCCGCTGGTTCTGGATCGCGAAGTCGTCGGGCCGCCCGCGCTCGGTCAGGCGGTGCCGGTCGCGAAGCAGCTCGCGGATGTCGCGCTCCACCCCGTCCATCGCGTCGGGTTCGGGCGTGCCGACCGAGACGCCGCTCAGCCACGTGGCGTTCACCACGCGGCGGAGCGCGGTGCGGATCGGGATCACCACCTGGCCGTCCTCGTCGGCGCCGGAAATCCCCGCGCCGCGCGGCGAAAGGACGCCGATCACCTCGTACGGAACGCCTCGCACCCGCAGCTCCTCGCCCACCGGATCCTCCGCTCCGAAGAGGCTCGCCGCGACCCGGGCTCCCAGCACGGCCACGCGGCGCGCGGCGCGGTCGTCGTCGTCGTCGAGGAATCGCCCGGACGCGACACCGAAGCGCCGCACCGCCGGGTAGGCGGGCGAGGTCCCGAGCAGCATGGTGACCATCGACGTCCCGCGCCCCTTCACCACCGCCCGGGCGTCCGCCGTCGGCGCGACGGCGAGCGAGGGAGAGAGCGAGGCGATCGCCTCCGCGTCCGCGAGGGTGAGCGTCGTCACGAGGCCGCGCACCGCCCGGCGCGAGACGATCCGCTTCACCTCGGCCGGACGGACCACCAGGAAGCCGGTCCCCATCGACTCGAGCCCCTTCAGCACCGCTCCGCGCGCCCCTGCCCCGACGGCGCCCGTCACGACGACCGAGGCCACGCCGATCGCCACGCTCGCGACCGCGAGGGTGACGCGCAGCCGATGGGCCAGGAGCGCGCGGGCCGAGAGGACGAGGCCGCGGCCGAGCCTCATCGGAGCGCGGTGGCCGGGTCGAGCGCCGCGGCGCGCCGCGCCGGGAGGACGCCCGCGAGGAGACCGGTCACGATCGAGACCGCGATCCCGACCAGCACCCCCGTCCATGACCAGGCGCCGTCGAGGCCGATCCGCCGGGCGGCCATGCGCGCGAGCGCATAGCCGACGCCGATCCCGAGCGCTCCTCCGGTCACCGCCGTGACCGCGGTCTCCATCAGGAACTGGAGCCGGATGTCCGCGGGCCGCGCGCCGACCGCGCGCCGGAGGCCGATCTCGGCGACCCGCGCGCTGACCGACGCCAGCATCACGGCGGCGGACGCGGCCCCGCCCGCCAGCAGCGAGACCCCGGCCACGAGCGGCAGGAAGACGAACAGCACGCGCTGCACGGTCCCGACCATCTTCCGCACCTGCACCGCGGTGATGAGGCTGAAGTCGCTGCGCTGCCCGGCGGCGAGGCCGTGCCGCTCCCGCAGGATCCGCTTCACCTCGAGCGCCACCCGCTCCACCTGCCCGGCGTCCTGCACCAGGAGCTTTGCCGCCAGCACGGTGTCGACGTTCATCAGCCGGCGCATCGCCGTCGTCAAGGGAACGATCACCTCGTCGTCGCGGTCCATGCCGTGGAGGTCCGTGCCGAACGGCTCGAGGACGCCGATCACCCGGAGCGAGACGGAGCCGACCTGGATGTCGGCGCCGATCGGGTCCTCGTCCCCGAAGAGCCGGCGCGCCACGGTCTCTCCGATCACGGCGACGCGGGCCGAGCCGGCGACGGCCGCGGCGTCGAACGACTCCCCTCGCGTCACGCCCCGGCTCCAGACGCGGGGCCAGCGCTCCGTCTGCCCCAGGACGCGCGGCGTGGAGGTGCCGCCGGACCCCGGCTCCGCCCCGGAACGTCTCGCGGGCACCCGCGGCGGCTCCTGCTGCGCGTCCCAGACCTCGATCTCCGGGATCTCCCGCGCCACGGCCGCGAGGTCGTCGAGGGTGAGACGCGCCGCCTCGCCGCGCGGGCCCATCAAGGTCGCGCCCCCGGCCTGCACGATGAGCGACGTCTCGCCGAAGAGCTGCTTCACGGTGCCGAGCACGCGACGCTCGGCGCCCTGGCCGATCGAGACCACGAGCGTGAGCGCGGCGACGCCCACCAGGCTGCCGAGGATCAGGAACGCGGTCCGGAGCTTCCAGCGCGTCATCGCGGCGAGGCTCGAGCCGAGGAGGCGGGACGTCCTCATCGCGACACCTCCGCCAGCCGCCCCGCCGGCTCGAGCGTCTCGTCCGAGACGATCCGGCCCTCCTCCAGACGCGCGACGCGCCCGCAGGAGGCGGCCACGCCGGGGTCGTGCGTGACGACGACGATCGTGCGGCCTCCCGCGTTCAGGGCCGCGAGGAGCGCCAGGATCTCGCCGCCCGTCCGCGCGTCGAGGTTCCCCGTCGGCTCGTCCGCGAGGATGACGTCCGGCTCGTTCACCAGCGCCCGGGCGATCGCCACGCGCTGCTGCTGGCCGCCCGACAGCTCGGAGGGGCTGTGGGTGACGCGATCCGCGAGGCCGACGGCCTGGAGCGCCGCGAGGCCGAGCCCGTGGAGCGACGCGCGGTCCGAGTAGAGGAGCGGCAGCTCCACGTTGGCGAGCGCGCTCGTCCGGGGCAGGAGGTGGAACGCCTGGAAGACGAAGCCGATCTTCCGGTTCCGGACGCGCGCCTGCTCGTTCACGTCGAGGCCCGAGACGTCCCGTCCGTCCAGCAGGTACCGGCCCTGGTCCGGGCGGTCCAGGAGGCCGAGCACGTTGAGGAGCGTCGACTTCCCCGACCCCGACGAGCCGACGATCGCCACCAGCTCGCCCCGCCCGATCGTGAGGCTCACGCCGTCGAGCGCCCGCACGGCGCTGCCCCCCGGACGCGTGTACGTCTTGCCGATCCCGTGAAGCTCGATCACCTGGCTTCCCTCCTTCAGCTCGCGTTCCCGTCGAATAAGCTCCCCGGCAGGGGGACCGGACGTTGGGGCGACGACCGCGGCAGCAGCGCCGACCGGGGAGCGAGCACGGTGGGCCGACGCCTTCCGATCCCGTCGCCGCGCCCCGTCCGCTCTGGCGGCTCCTGACCCGGGAGGACCTGCGCGACCACCCGCTCCAGGTCGCCTGCATCGTCCTCTTCCTGCTCGCGACCCTCGTCGCCCCGCCCGTCGTCTTCGCGGTGTCCACCGTGCGGCTCGTGTGCGCGACCACCGAGGTGGAGGGAACGTTCGTCCGCGCGGAGCGGATCCTCAAGGGCCGCAGACGGTCCTGGAGCTACACCTACGAGTACCGCGTCGACGGAGCCCCGTATCGCCGCGACGTGGGAGTGAGGTCGCCCCCCTCCGCGGCGGAGCCACCGATCAGGCTCTTCGTGAACCCGTCCGCCCCGCACCGCTCGTACGTCGGGCGCGACCTGGTCAGCACGTCGCTCACCCTGACGTTCCTCTCCTGGGGTGCTGCCGCCCTCCTCGTTTGCCTCCGCGGAGTGCGTTCGGGCCGCGATCTCCTCAGGCCGCGCTACGCGTGGGCCTTCGCCCTCGTCTTCACACCCGTCTCGTTCGCCGTGCCGCCGGTCGCGATACCGCCCGAGAGATGGTGGCTCATTCCCCTGCGCTACTTCGCGGTCCTCGCGGTCACGTCGCTCTGGCTCCTCGTGCGCTGGAAACGGCGCTGACGTCACCGGCCCTCGCCTCATCTCGCGTCCGCCCCACCCGAGGCGATCTCGGCGGCGAGCACCTCGTCGCCCTCGCGAAGCCCATCGCGGATCTCGACGTGCGTCTCGTCCCGAGCCCCGGTCGTCACGAAGCGGCGCACGCCGCCTCCGCCTCCAGGCAGGAGGACGAACGAGCGCGCCCCGTCCCGCCGCACCGCCCTCCGCGGCAGCGCGAGGACCCCGGTCCGCGTCTCGAGCGCGATACGTACCGTGGCCGTCATCTCGGGGCGGAGCTGGTGGTCGCGCGGCGGCTCGAACCTCACGACCGTGACGTAGTTGACGACGTTGTCCCGGATCTCCGCCTGCGGGTAGACGGTCGCCACGCGCCCCTCGAACTCGTGTCCGGGATACGTGTCGACGGTGAAGCGCGCCTCCTGCCCGGCCCGGATTCGCCCGATGTCGGTCTCGTCCACGTAGGTCCGGAGCTCGAGCCGGTCGAGGTCGAGGAGCGTCACGAACGTCGGGGACGCGAAGCTGGCGGCCACGGTCTCCCCCTCCTGCGTCGAGATCGACGCGACCAGGCCGGCGATCGGCGCGCGGATACGCGTGTAGTCGAGCTGCGTCGTCGCGCCGTCGAGGTTCGCCTCCGCCTCGGCCGCCTGCGTCGCCGCGACGGCGGCGGCGCGCTCCGCGAGGTCGAGATCGCTCGCGGGAAGGAGGCTCTCGCGCGCGAGCCGCCTCTTCCGTTCGAGGTCGGCACGCGCGTAGCGGAGGCTGGCCCGCGCGGACTCCAGCGCCGCCACGGTCTGAGCCCGACGGGCGCCGAGCTCTCGCCCGTCCAGATCGGCGAGGAGCTGTCCGCGCGACACCGGATCGCCGATCCGCACGAAGAGACGGCTCACGACGCCCGAGACGCGTGACCCGACCCGCACCTCGGCGCCGACCATCGGCCGGATGACACCCGTCGCCTTCACGTACGTCGCGAGGTCCCGCCGTTCGGCTCGCTCCCGGGAGCCGCCCGCGGCGACGACCCCGTTCCTCGTCGACGACGCCCGCGCCAGGCCCACCACCGCGGCGACGACGACCGTACCGACCGCCATCCACGCGACCCGCTTCCGCATCCGGACCTCCCGGACGTGAATGTGTCTCCCGCG
Organism: uncultured Holophagales bacterium; assembly: GCA_964384675.1. Classification (GTDB taxonomy): domain Bacteria; phylum Acidobacteriota; class Thermoanaerobaculia; order UBA5066; family UBA5066; genus CAYLNK01. The sequence continues at coordinate 19,809 of CAYLNK010000081.1, forward strand.
CCTTGCCGGAGTCTTTCGCCCTCGTAACGGTTTGAAACGGTGTGAGCGAGGAGCGAGGCCCTCGGGCGTCCTATACTCGCGCAATGAGCAAAAGCGTCCGTCGGAGCTCCCTGGTCGTCTGGGTCCTCGCGTCCGCCGTCGTCGCCCCGCTTTCCGCGACCGCCGCCGAGCAGAAGGCCGATCTCGCCTGCTCCCTCCAGGCGTGGGGCGTGCGTAACCGGGAGGTCGCCGACGGCGGGAGCGTCCCCGGGATCCCCGAAGCGAACGGCCAACGGGGGCTCGAGTACGCGCTGACGGTGCGGAACGGCGGGGGCGCCGCGGCCGCCTTCAAGGTGCGGTACGACTACGTCCTGACCGTGAGCTCCAAGGAGTTCAAGGAGAGCAAGCCTCCGGCGGCGTTCCCCGCGTTCGACGCCGGCAAGAGCTACACGACGCCGCGGATGAAGGTCACCGCTTCGGGTCCGGCCTCCGTGCTGATCACGGCGACGGTCGACTCCGAGGGAGCCGTCGCCGAGTCGGACGAAGGGAACAACACCTGCAAGATCGCGGTGGAGCTGAAGTAGAGACGCGCTCGTAGTCCGGGAGGCCGCGGCCGGGCCTTGCCGGAATTTTTCGCGCTCCTGACGGTTTGAAACGGTGTGAGCGCGGCCGGGCGAGAATCGAACCGATGAGCACGGGGACGCTCCGCCGCTTCCTCGGCCGGCTGCGCGGCGAGACGCTCGTCGCGCCCGCCGACGACGGCGGGCCCGTCGTCGAGGCCGTCGGCGCCCAGGCGGACGAGCTGCGTGCCCTTTCCCTCGCCGAGCTCTCGGCGCGCGCGGCCGACCTGCGCGAGCGCGTGCGCCGCGAGGGCTCTCCGGACGAGGTCGTCGTGCCGTGGTTCGCGCTGGCACGCGAGACCGCGCACCGCGTGCTCGGGCTGCGGCCGTTCGACGTGCAGATCGTCGGCGCGGCCGCGCTCCACGCCGGCCGGATCGTGGAGATGGAGACAGGCGAGGGGAAGACGCTGGTGGCGGTCCTCCCCGCCAGCCTCGCCGCGCTCGAGGGACGCGGCGTCCACGTTCTCACCGCGAACGACTACCTGGCGCGCCGCGACGCGGCGTGGATGAGACCGCTCTATCGAGCGCTCGGCCTCACCGTGGCCGCGATTGGCCAGCGCTCGACCCCGGACGAGCGGCGGGCCGCGTACGCCGCCGACGTGACGTACCTCCCCGCGAACGAGGCCGGCTTCGACCTGCTCCGCGACCGGCTCGCCCGGCGGACGGAGGACGCCGTCCAGCGCCCGTATCACCTCGCGCTCGTGGACGAGGCCGACTCGATCCTGATCGACGAGGCGCGAATCCCGCTCGTGATCGCCGGCGGCACCGGGGTCCCCGACGAGACCGCCGTGCGTCTCGCCTCCGTCGTCGAGACGCTCACGGCCGGGGCTCACTTCCACGCCGACGCCGACGGCCGCGTCGTCCGCCTGACCGACGCCGGCATCGCCCAGCTGGAGGTGGCGCTCGGCTCCGGGAACCTCTACGAGGCCGAGAACACGCCGCTCCTCGCCGCCGCCAACGTCGCCCTCCACGCGCGCGTCCTCCTGAAGAGGGACGTCGACTACGTCGTCAAGGACGGCGCGATCCACCTCGTCGACGAGCTGAAGGGACGGATCGCCGACCGCCGGCGCTGGCCGGACGGCATCCACACGGCGCTCGAGGCGAAGGAGGGGCTGCCGCTGACCCGCGAGGGGCGCGTCCTCGGCTCGATCACGCTGCAGTCGTTCGCGGCCCTCTACCCCAGGCTGTGCGGGATGACGGGTACGGCCGCGACCCAGGCCGAGGAGCTCCGCTCGATCTACGGCCTCGAGGTGGTGGTCGTGCCGCCGAACCGGCCGCGGGCGCGCCTGGACCGGGCCGACGCCGTCTACGCGCGGCGCGCAGACAAGGAGCGGGCCGTCGTCGCCGAGATCGCGCGCCTCCACGCGACGGGCCGTCCGGTGCT
>CAYLNK010000082.1:0-21755 GCA_964384675.1 uncultured Holophagales bacterium
CGCGGACTCCAGCAGCGCGCCGAGCGGCGCGGCGCCGGACGGGAACCGCTCGCCGAGCGCCCGCAGGTCGAACGCGCGCACCAGCTCGCTCCCCGTCTCGACCGAGAGGAGCGCCGCGCCGTCCGGCACGAGCGCCTCCTCGAGCGCGGCGTCGACCGTCTCGAAGTCCGAGGGGCCCCGGTGGCGGAGGATCACGTCGAAGCGGCTGTCCCTCCGGTACGCGGTCGCGTCGGTCGCGACCCGCCCGCCCGCGATCTCGTGGACGCGCCAGCCGGTCGACGAGCGGAAGATCCCCTTGGCGCGGACGACGGTCCCCGAGAGGCCGAGCGTTCCGCCCGCGAGCCGCGACACGAACCGCTCCAGGCGGTCGGCGTCGAAGAGGCGCTCAGGCCCGCGCCCGAAGCCGTGCCCCTCGTACCCCTCGTCCTCCGCCGACGGGCCGTGGGCGTGAGCGTCGCCCCCGAGCGCCGGCAGGAGAGACGGGTGCTCCCGCTCGGCGCGCTCCACGTCGCGCCCGGCGAGGGGCGTGTCCCAGGCGGCGTCGGGCAGGACGCCGCGCGCGGCGCGCACGACGAGCATCTTGGGCGGGTGAAGCGAGCCGACCCACTCCTCGGCCGCGCGGATCTCGGCCTCGCTGGCGAGGTCGCAGCGGTTGACGACGAGGACGTCGCCCACGTCGACCTGGTCCTTGAAGAGCCCGCCCTCGGCGTACGCCTTGCGGTAGTCCTGCTGCGGGTCGAGGAGGGTGATCACCGGGCGGATCTCGAAGCGCCCCGCGAACCGCTCCCGCCGGAAGAGGTCGACGATCTCGGAGGGGCGCGCCAGCCCCGTCGGCTCGATCACGAAGCGGGTGGGCGCCACGATCGGGAGGATCTCCTCCACCGAGGCCTCCAGGTCGGCCATCGCGGTGCAGCAGACGCAGCCTCCCGGCACCTCCTTCAGGATGCAGCTCGCGCAGTCGGAGAGGAGCGCGCCGTCCACGCCCAGCTCGCCGAACTCGTTCACGACCACCGCGATCCGCTCCGCCTCGCCGCGCCGGGCGAGGAGCTCGCGGATGGCCGTCGTCTTGCCGGCGCCGAGGAAGCCGGAGAGGACGTGGACCGGGATCGGGGCGAAGCCGTCGGCGTCGGAGTCGAGCATGACCCCCGGAGTCTACGGGCGGGACGCCGACAGCAACACTTATGTCCGGACCCGCTCCCGGCGGTTTCTTCCAATCCGTTCGCCGGCTGGGGGCCACATTCACCCTTCCTGCGGGACTATCTAGGAGGAGAGGTGAAGAGTGGACTATCGTAGGCTTCATCTCGTCTGGCTCCCGCTGATTGGACGCTGCACAACGATGAGCTCTGACCATAGCGAAGTCCGGGTCATCACCTACGCGGTGGATCGCCGCCCCTTCCGGATCGGGCACTCCGGCGGATTCACGCCTTCGCCCCTCGACCCGCCTCTTTCCCCCCTGCTCCTGAGCAGAGCCTGCAGCACGACTCACCCGCGGTCGTCGGCGCCTCGCGCGTCCATCACGAGAATCCCCCGCTGCTCCCCGCTCATGCGACTCAACCCCGGAAGGGCGTGGCGCACGTGGTTTCACATGAGCCGAAGGCACCTCGACTGCGCCTCCCTTGGGCTAACTCAGAAGCGACCCGTCCCCGAGTCGCGTCACTCGGGAGTACGATCCCCCAGTTGCGAGGCAAGTGCCATCTATTCCCGGTGTTTGACTCCCCCTCTTCACGCGTGGCTTTCCGGAGCGTACGAGCCGGCGCTTCCGGTCGGCCTGCGAGTCGCCCCCGCCTGGGCCATAGCCGATCTGCCTATGCCCATCTCCACACTCGATCGCAGGCCCCACACGTTGGCTCTCGAAGTATTCCGGGGCGGGTGTGACACTCAGCTGGCGGCCCGGTGCCTCGGACTCCACACAGCGGTGCGATTCGAAAGAGGGTCACGGGATTGCGCGAGAGCCATCACCCCTTTCCAAGGTCCACGCGCCAACTCCCCACATCGAATCTCGAACCAGTCTCCGACGCACGAAGTGCGCCCCGGGAACCGCTACACCCCCAGTCGGCTGAGGAGTTGCCCGGGCTCCGAGCTGCTGCCGTGGGCAGTCGCGCGGACGCACCCCGTGCGCTCGATCCAGGACCACTCGTTCCGATGCACCTTCGCGACGGCGCGGCGTGGCTCGCCTTCGATCGCCCCACCGACACTGCCACACGGCTGGGCCAACCGAACGGCGCCGCCGCACGACCCTACACCCTAATGGACCTCTCATGGTCAACCCTGCACTCAAAGATACCAGCAGCAGAGTGACGACGAATACGATGATTGATCTGCCTGCCGATATCCTCGCCGAGATCGCCGCCATCTACTCACACTTGTCTCCCCTATTCGCTGCCGTGCGGGCCAATCCAAGCCTGGCCGGAAACACGCTCCTCCCGAACGCACTGAGTCCTCTGGCGCCGGCAATGGCCTGGGGCCATTGCGGAAACCTCTCCCACGGTGACGCGCGGCGACTCCTGCGTCGAAACCCCGAGTGGAAAGCAAGTGCAGATCGCCTTGCAGCGCTATACGAGCGGTACAAGGAGCTAACCGGCAACGCCCTGATGTGGGCCGGATGGAACTACTGGAACCCCGCAGCACCCGAGACTCCCCTTGACGGGCGGGTCCTCCAGGTCGTCCTAACCGCAGATCTCGCCGCCATGGTCGATCTCTTTGAACCTAGTCGCCAGCTCCTCGAAGCCGGCAACCACGTGGTATCAGGTAGAGATTTCCTCCAGCCGCCTCTCGGGTATCCGCAAGGCGAAGTCGTCCTTGGGTCGAGACCCTCCGGCGACAGTGGGTTGCTCGCGCCGGACCTCATTCAGCCTCGGCTGTTCCTCTTCAATCTCTGGGAGTCACTCTTCGTTCCCAGCGCTATCAAATTTCAACAGGACGGCATGCCCACCATCGTTGATCACGTGAAGGCTGAGTTTCTCCGCTACCTCGACTCCAAGCCCGGCGACTTCCCATCCCCGGTCGACGATATCGAGGTCGTGTTTCAACCCCCTGGAGAGTTCCTCACTTCCACTCATCCGGGCGCGCTGGAGATCCGATCGTTCGTCTGCCTTTCACAATGGACACACGCCATTTGGCACGCAGTGGAACGGGAACTCACAGAGCACGCCGCACTTGAATTGGCCGCGGGCTTGAAACCGTCGCAGCGGCTGCTGAGAGCGTGGCACCGCTTGGCACTTCGGCCGCCTCCTGACCTGGAGCCTGCTCGAGCCTCCCTCGGTCAAGCGCTGCGCATTAGTCTCGACTCAGCGCCAGCCTATGTGCTGCTCCAGCACCTGGCGCTCTTCGAGCGCTTCCTGCACTCCCATCATCAGTACATTCTCCCCATCAGCTTCGGCCGCCATCTATTCGTTGCTTTCCTCGCGATGCGGAAGCGACTGAGCCGAAGCGAACTCCTCGGGTGGCGCAACATCGTAACCACACTCTTTGGAGGACTGATCGTTGAGCGCGTCTCTGACCTTCTTCACCACCAACAGCTAGACGCGCGGGAGACTGAACTCCGCCGCGTACTCAGCCACGCGATGCCAAAGGCAGTGTTTCAGCCTGCCCAGTACTTCGCCGGGAAGATCCTCATGGCAATGCCACCGTCAGGAGCCTCCGGGGTCGCTCAACGCGACGCCAATGCTCTGTTGTTTCTCTTGGCCAAAGGTCAAGCCGATCTAGCGGCACTCGCGCCCCATCGTGACGACGGCCGGACCCCTCACGCTGGAGGGACTGAGCCCGAGACCCCCGATAACGACGAAGTTGATTCACCGCTAGACCTATTCGCCGCGTGCGATGATTTGAAGGCCCACTTCGACGCAATCAAGGAGTTCCTTTTGGCCGGCCAGCTCGACCGGCCCAACCGCGATTCCGTAGCGACCAATCTCGGTTGCGAAGTGCTGCCAGTTGATCACAGACCACGCGCGATGATTCGAATGAACCGGAGCCTTCTCTTTTTTCATCTTTGGAACCTCATCGACAACGCCTTCCGGCATGGTGGCATCGTGGCCCGCGCAAGAAGGACACTCTCCAAAATCCAGATCTCTGTCTCGGTCAACGGAGCGATTGCCACCCTCAAGGTCCAGAACGCTGGCGATCCGATCACGGCTGACGACCTGCTTTGGCTTAACGGCATCCTCACGGCGGCGCCGAATTCCTGGTCGCGTGACAAGGGAAGTGGACTTGGTCCTCACTCACGTCCATTCCCGGAAACGGAGATGGAGGATGACCACGAGGGAAGCGGCCTCGCTCGTTTCAGTCTCTATCTCGCCTCCCTCTGGGACCGCGCGGGAGCTCCCAACCACACACGCGGCAAAGCGCAACCCCTTGCGGAGGGAACCTCGATCGAGTTCTACCTTCCCTGCGAGTCGGCGTATGACTAGCGGTCGACCTTCTGCCATCTACCTAGCCCGCGCAGACTCGGCCACAGAAACGGCGAACGCCGCCAACATCGCGCTGCGCCTCGCTCTCCCGGTCTTTTCAATACCGGTCCTCACAGGAACCTCGTTCGAGGACCTTCTTGAACAGATTCAGGCGTACACTCGTACGGGGCACGGCTCACGCCCAGCGGCCCTTGTCGTCAACGCGTTCCTTGGCCAGCCTGCGATACTCTCACGAACCGGCTCACCGTGGGTCCCCCACAACTCCGATCTCCCCGACCTCCTCGACCTTCACGCCGGTCGCAACCCAGGCCCTCGTTGCCTTCTGAGCCTACAACTGGTTTGGACTCTTTGGACGGAGGGGCGCCTTGACCTACCGGTATTCGTGACCACGGCAGAAGTAGGCGTCGGCCCCGAGGCGCGTCTTGCACTTGCCGAAGCATTTGGTGATGGCTTGGCGTGCGTGCTTGAGGACTGGCGTGGTAGGTGGCGCGGCCATGGCCTGCACACTTTGCGGCGAGCCTCCGCATGACCAAACAACCTGATATTCTCGAAATAGTACTCGTAGAAAACAACGCCTACGACAGGGCTGTTCTCGACGTCTGCCTCATGTCCGATAGTCGCATTCGATTGGTCTATACCGCGGACGACGGGTCCGTCCCCCTCAGTCCATACGCTCTTTGGCTACGCCTTTTGGGTGATACCCCAAAGCCTGATCTTGTCTTGTTCGACCTCGCGCTGACACCGTGGTGTGGCACCGTGATGGCCCAGTCTCACTATCGGCGCTTTCTCAAGAACGCGAGCCCAGGCCTCCGGGCAATGGATCGAGCGCTGCGAACGTTCAAACGCCCGATCCGGCGGTTGCTCGCGGAGCTCTCCATTGGGCTGCGAGCCGCCGCTGACTTCCCGGCTTTTGCCAACGATCTCCTCTCGCGACTCTCCCTAACCTGCCAATTGCCACCTGGCGATGTCCCTCCGGAACTACGCCCGGCGCTTGAGGCGGCGAGGCGATCTGTTGCAAAGGGTGGGGACTTTGCGCGCACTTTTGAGGGCATCGTTCATGGACTTTGGGGAGGCGAGCAGGCTGCGTGGGACCTCGCCAAGGCTCCTAGCGCCCTCCGCTTTTTTGTATGTGCCACAAGTTTTCCGGAGATCTGTTTTGGCGTTGTTTCACACTTCGCTGACGAAGACAGCCGTCTAGCTCTAAGGACGATACTCGGTGCCCGCTCTACCGTCCCATGGCCCGCGGAGCGAGTGTCCCTCCTCAACGCCTTGATCGTGAACAAGGCCGAACTCTTTTACACCTTGCCATCACACACCGCGCCCACCTCACCCAGCCCTCTTGCTGCCAGACTTCGGGATGCCTTGCAAGCGTGGCAGGCCCTCGGGAGCCCTGGCTCGATGACGGCGCCATTCTGTCGCCTGCCGGTTCTCTATGCTGCTGTCGATCCCACCGCACAATCAGCTTCGACGACCTCCGACCAGCCAGTCACCCGTACGTGCTCTTTTGAGGAATGGTGCCGCGAGACCCTCCCAGCGCTTATCGGTGAGGGCGGGGACGGTCCGGCGGACCCGCCGTTGTGCACAGTCCTTCTTGACCAAACGCTCCTGCTCGTCGGCGGGAATCCTGCCAACCACGCCTGGAAATGCAGCGGGCATGATGGGTGGAGCACGTTTGTCCAGAACCCACGAGCCGAATTGCGAAAGCAGACCCTTGGGGACGTCCGCTTCGGTCCCGACTATCCCGTTGCACGCCTGTATCTCATCGAGCAGCCGGTGCATCTGGCAGACACATCGGCGTTCCTCGAGTCCCTGCACTCTGGTGGAGCCCCCACCGTAAGCTGCTGCGTGGTGCTCGCTAGCGAAGACGCGGCTGTTCGGAGGCTCTTGGACACTGCTCACGAACGGGGGCACCTCCGACTCTACCGCCTTCCCCCTCGTCTGGAGTGGACAAAACGACGACTCCTAGCGCGACGTCGCCCATTCGATGGCGTTGTTATCGCCGAGAACTTGGTCGACCAGTTGCGCATTCCGATCTCAGGGGGGCAGCGTATACACAGGTTCGCTGAGTTGCCAGCAGCTCGGGAGCACAGAAAATCCCTCATTAAGAAGATCGCTTCGTTCCTCCTCGATGAGAGCATCGTGCTGCACTTGGCCTTCGAGAGACTTGTCGCCCGTTCGCCTGCAGTCGAAGCCGATCTGGCGACAGGGCTGCCACTCAACGATGTTCTGCTGAAGTACGACTTGGGATTGCGGCGCGCAAACCTCGGCGGGAGCGCTTCGACCACTCTCACAGACTGAGCTGATGGAGGGAGTCAATGTCACAACGCACTAGATCCAAGCTGACTTGCAATGGCAACTGTTAGAAAGGTTTCTCTCTCAGTCTTCTTCCGTCAACTTCGCGATATCGGTGAAGCTCTCTTCAAGCCGCTGGTGGCCCTCTTCGCTGTTGTCGCGGCCGATACCCTCACTCTTCGTTTTGCGCGGGGTTGTACACTGCGTGAGGCGACTGTGGAGATCCTCGCTTGGTTGTTCGGCAGCGGTACGCTTCCGAAGGACCCCTTGGCTCTCGAACTCTTGTGCTTGTGTCTAGCTGGACTTCTCGGCTACGTGCTGCTGGGCCTTGTAGTCTGGTCCGCAACGCTGGCTTTAAGCAATGCCTACAGCAGCGGGGGCTAATCGATGAAGATCTCCAAGACGGTGCTTGCCGTTTCCGCCGCTCTTCTTCTGACGATTTCTACTGCACTCCTTATGACACGTTTCAAGCGGGACCGCGCGACGCCTCCCGTAGGGCAACCGGCGTCCGAGCTCAGAGCGGTGGAGCTACCGATCTCCTATTCCGCTGTGACGCACTTGGCCAGGACTATGGGCTTTGTAATCCGCGAGGGCCTGCAGTACAGGGTCCACTCAGTACCGGCTGGACCTGATCTCATCAACGCACTTCGCGTGACCGGAAGTGCAAGCGTAGATCTCGGCAGCATTGCGACCACCCCCGTGGCCGTGATGATCGGAGCCGGGGATCGGCCTGTGGTTCTCGCCACTCTGATTGCCTCCCCCGCACAGGTCCGACTCGTAGCACTTGGGACATCGGGGATTTCCGCCGATCCCACGAGCCTCCGCGGAAAGCGCGTTGGGTTCGTCGGCAGCACCGTCGGCGAGATTTACCTTTCACGCCTCCTGGCTAAAGTCGGCATGACTGAATCCGACATAAAGGGGGTGAACGCACGCCCAGCGGACCTCAAGGCGCTTCTGCTTCGCGGTGACCTCGACGCCGCCGTCCTATGGGATCCCTTCATTGCCCAAGTGGCGAGGGCAGCAGCCACTGCCAACCGAGGCCTCCCGCCGCGAGTATTCGTCGAGACGGGCCTGTACAAGCTCACCTTCTTCCTGGTTTCAATGCGGCCAACTGTGACTGCGCGAAGGGCGGATCTCGTCCGCTTCTTGAGTGCTTGCGTGAAAGCCGGTGATGCCATTGAGTCCAATCGAGCGCAAGCGCAGCGCGAGCTGGAGGTTTGGCTGGGTTTGGAATCCGGGGACCTGAAGTACTTTGTCGACACCACCTCCTTCCGGGTCCATCTCGATTCAAAACAGGTGATTGCCGATCTGCGCGGGGAACTTGAGTGGCTGCGTTCCCGCCAACCCTCGACACAGGTTCCGGACGACCTTAGCTCGTACGTGGATCAGTCGGTCCTCGCCTCCGTTGATCCAAGCCGGGTCGTCTTCGACCAGTAGCTTTGAACATGCGGAACGCCGGTCGGCGCGTGGCCGATTCTACCGGACCACGAGCGAGGCTCACCTGGCTGCGCCCCCCTGGCTCACCTGCCCTCCGACTGGCTCTCGGGCTCACGCTGTTTTTGGTACTGATCGAGACTCTTGCTGCTGTGAGCGGCCTTCCGGGGGTCGGCTCCTTGGTGGAGGGCCTTCTCGCGATGTGGCGAACTGGCTCGCTTGCGCACGACTCACAGGTCTCGGGTGCGAGGTGGCTTGTCGGTTGGGCTGTCGGGTCCCCTGTCGGGATACTACTTGGTCTTCTGACCGGGCGGCTGGCGGTCGCCCGTCAGTTTCTCGAAGGTCTGTTCGTAGTCCTCCGTGCAGTTCCCTTTATTTGCCTAGTTCCGCTCTCCATGCTTTTTTTCGGTCTTGGAGAGCAGGGGAAGGTCTTTCTCGTGTCTTGGGCCGCCGCATCGGTCTGCTGGGTGATCGTGCACGAGGGCGCCCAGGGACTGCCCGCGCATCACCGCTGGCGCGCTCTTAGCTTGGCCGTACCAGGCGCTCGCTGGTTTGCTCGCATTCTCCTGCCTGAGCTCTCGCCTGCGATCTTCTCGTCTTTGCGCACGAGCCTGAGCTTGGCCCTCATTGTCGTTGCGGTCGCGGAGATGAGCGGAGTCTACGAGCGCTCGTCGGGCTTCTGGTGGAGCGAGGGACTTGGATACCGGATGTTCCGGTCTCTCGATCAGGCGCGAACTGACCTCTTGCTAGCAGCAATTTTTTCGTTTACATGTCTCGGAATTCTGGGAGACAAGCTTTTTGGTGCTGTTTGGGGCGCAGGCGGGCGATTCCTAGCGAAGCTACGTCGTGAGCACGCGCGCGCTCTAGTGGCCAGCTCAATGGGTTCGCCTCTGCCTCTCACATGGTGGAGTTCGGACGCGCCCTCTATTGAGGTGTCGGACCTCTCGGCATGGTATGGCGAGAAGACCGTCGTGGATAGAGTCTCATTGAGTGTGAATCCGGGCGAGACGCTTTGCATAGTTGGTCCGTCCGGCTGCGGAAAGACGACCCTCCTCAGGGCTCTGGCGCGCCTGGAGGAGGACGATTTTACGGTTTCGGGAAGTGTGGTTCTCGGGGGAGGTAGCGTCCTTAACCCTGCGGGTGGGGTGGGAATCGTGCTGCAGGAGGCCCCGGTTTTCGGCCGGCTCACGGTCGCAGAGAACATCGCGGTTGGAGGCTGGTCAACCCGGCTGTCTCGCTCCGCGGTCCGGGCTCGCGTGTTGCTGCTCCTCAGGGAGTTCGGCATCGACGGTATTGCGGCGGAGGAGGGTCGACGAATCTCAGGCGGTCAACGTCAGCGAGTCGCACTGGCTTCTGCTATCGCGGCTCAGCCTAAGCTGCTTCTCCTCGACGAGCCGTTCGGCGCCCTGGACGCGATCACTCGAAGACGGCTCCAAGGCTTCTATTGTGAGCACATTCATGGCCGATTCGCGGCCGTGTTCGTCACCCACGATATTGAGGAGGCACTGATCGTTGGCCATCGCGTTCGCATAGGCGTAGCCAGGGGGGCCGCCGAGTTTTCGATTGACAGGCGCGGCCTGGGTCCTCGCGATTGGGAGTTGCGGCCAGAGTTTCTCCGCCTCCGCCACGAGCTTATCCTCGCCCTCGAGAACGAAGCTGGCATGGATAGCGGCATATTCGCCGAGCCTCCGTAGCTCACGCAATGTTGGCATCGAGCAATCGACTGATCGCGTCCGGCTCGAGTCTTCATCCTGATGGCGGTGGTCCTGTGGACGCTGAGAATCGAGGGGATTTATTTCGGATGGACTTGAAGACCTGTGCGTCGGGCATGGCTCCGCGAGTCTACGGGCGGGACGCCAGGAGGAGGGGCCGGCCCGTTTCGACGCCGAGGAGCTCGAGCCGCCAGCCTTCACGTCGCAGGCGCTCAACCGTGTGCGTGGGGGAGAGTCCCCAGATCAGGAAGGAGGATTTGTTTTCCACGAACCGCTCGTGCTCCACGACGCGGAGCGGGAAGAAGCGGCGCATGTCGAGGAAGACGAGGTCGGCGGTGTCCGTTCCGGTCTCCCGCAACGCTCCCGCGGGATCTGCCGCGAATACCAGGCGGGACCGCAGATCGGGCTCGGCGTAGTGGAGCGTGTCGAGGAAACGGTTCGGCTCGAGAAGCAGGATCGGGAGGCCGGCGCGTGCGCCCGAGGCCAGCGCCGGCGTCGGAACGGGTGCGGGTCCGTGGTTGCTCCTCAGGAACTCACGCTCCTGATGGAGGAACACGGCCCCCGTCCCGGCGAGAACCAGAAGCGCGCCGCGCCGTGAGCCCTGCGAGACGCGGCACGCGCCCCACGCGACGAGGAGGACGACCGGGAGGATCGCCGGGGAGACGTAGCGGGGCGTGAAGATCCCCGTCGTGAAGCGCGCGGCGACGACGACGACGACCGGGAGCGCCGCGCCGGCGAGGAGCATCGTCCGCTCGCCCGCCGGGAGCGCCGAGGGCCGCCACGACGACGGGCTCCCCTTCGCCGCGCGGACCAGCGTCACCACCACGAGCGGCGCGAGGGCCGCCGGGAGCCAGGCGAAGAAGGCCGCGTACGTGCCCGGGGCCTGCATCAGGTGGGCCTTCGCCCAGAAGTGCTCGAGGTACTTCGCCCGCGCCCCCTCCATCAGGATCTGCAGGGTGGGGACGAGCACCACGAGCGGCACGGAGAGCGCTACGGCCACGGGGACGTCCGCACGGCCCCGCTCCCGGGCCCTTACCACCTCTCCGGCCAGGAGCGGTAGCAGGAGGAAGACGGCGTAGGTGTGGCTCGCGAGAGCGAGCGACAGAGACAGCGCGAGCGTGCCGAGCGCCAGGGACCGTCGCGGCGCATCCGTGCGTTGCCACGCCAGGAGCGCGAGCGCCGAGCACGCACACATCAGGCCGTACGGCCGGCCGTCCGTCGCGTACATCGCATAGGCCGGCGTGACGAGGAGGAGCGCGGCGCCCGCCACCGCGTAGAGGGGCGGCGCGATCCGCCGAAGGAATGCGAAGACGGCCCACGCCGACACGGCGAACGCCAGCGTGGGCGGCAGACGCAGGTCGATCTCGGGCCGGCCGGTGAGACCCAGGAGCGCTCGTACCAGCACGTACGGGTATGGCGGAAGCTGGTCCATCCCGCTCCTCACGACTCGCCAGACGTCGCCCAGGGTGGGGAGCGTCGCGAGGTAGAGCGTGCAGAGCTCGTCGTGCCAGAGCGCCCGCCGCGACGCCCGGAAGACGGTGTACGAAAGGAGGAGCGCCGTCGCGACCAGGAGCCACACCCGGAGGCGCGCCTCCTGCCGTCCGTTCTCGACCCTCACGGGGCCGCATCGTAGCCCGGCCGGGCAGGCGACAATGCCCACGCGATGCGACGACGTCTCCCGCTCCTCCCGCTCCTCCCGCTCGTCCCGCTCCTCCCGCTCGTCCCGCTCCTCCCGCTCGTCCCGCTCGTCCCGCTCGTCCCGTTCCTCCTCCTCGCCGCCCTCCCCGCCTGCGCCCCGAAGTCCGACCCGACCCGGATCCGCCTGAGCGGCCGGATCGAGGCGCCGACCGTCGACCTCGCCCCGAAGATCTCGGGGCGCGTCACCGAGGTCCTCGTACGGGAAGGAGACCGGGTGAAGGCCGGCGACGTCCTCGTTCGGCTCGACCTCGGGGAGACGGCGCTCACGGTCGAGCGGGATCGGCACGGGCTCGAATCCGCCGACGCGCGCCTCAAGGACATGGAGTCGGGTAGCCGGAGCGCCGAGGTCAAGGCGGCCGAGGCGGAGCTCTCGGATCGCCGCGCGGCTCTCGAGCTCTCACGAAGAGAGCTGGCCCGCCAGCAGTCGCTCCTCGCGAAGAGGGTCGGCACGGAACGCGACTTCGACCGCGCACGGACCGAGGTGGAGCGGGCGCAGGCGACGGTGAGGGCGTCCGAGGAGCGGCTGGTCCTCCTCCGCGAGGGCTTCCGGAAGTCCCAGACCGAGCAGGCGCGCTCCGACCGGGCGCGCGCCGGGACGGTGCTGAAGCAGTCGGAGACGCTCGTGAAGGAGTCGGAGCTGCGCGCGCCGGCCGACGGCGTGATCCTTCACCGGATCGCCGAGCCGGGACTCCTCCTCGGGCCGGGGCAGAACGGACTGACGATGGCGTTCGCCGGGCGGCTCTACGTGCGGACCTACGTGCCGGAGACGCGGCTCGGGGCGGTGAGGCCGGGGATGCGGGCGACGGTCTCCGTCGACGCGTTCCCGAGGAAGACGTTCCCCGCGCGCGTCGCGGAGATCTCCCCCGACGCCGAGTTCACGCCGAAGCCGGTCGAGACGAAGAGCGAGCGGGTGAACCTGGTCTACGCCGCCAAGGTGGACCTGGACGGCGGCTGGAACGTGCCGCTGGTGCCCGGCCAGCCGGCCGAGGTGACCGTGGAGCTGGGCGGGGCGGAGGGGCCCGCGGCGAAGTGATCGTCGCGGCCGGCCTCGGGCGCTCGTTCGGCAAGGTGGCGGCGCTGCGTTCCGTCGACCTCACGATCTCCCGCGGCGAGCTCTTCGCGCTGATCGGCCCCGACGGCGCCGGGAAGACGACGTTCTTCCGGATCGTGGCGGGCCTCCTCGCCGCGAGCGTGGGCGGCGTGACCCGCGACGGGAGCGTGTCGTTCGGGATGGTGCCGCAGCGCTTCTCCCTGTACGAGGACCTCACCGTCGACGAGAACCTCGACCTGCGCGCCCGGCTCTACTCGGTCCCCCGGGATGCCGCCCGCGAGCGCTCCGCCGAGTTGCTCTCCCGGGTCGGGATGTCCCGCTTCGGTGCGCGCCTGGCCGGTGCCCTCTCGGGCGGCATGAAGCAGAAGCTGGCGCTCGTCGCCGCGCTCCTGACCCGTCCCGCGCTCCTCCTCCTGGACGAGCCGACGACGGGCGTCGACCCGGTCTCGCGCCGCGAGTTCTGGGCCGTCCTCAACCAGCTCCACCACGAGGGGCTCACCATCGTCGTCTCCACACCGTACATGGACGAGGCGGAGTACGCCTCGCGCCTCGGCTTTCTCGACCGAGGCCGCCTCGTCGCCCTCGGGACGCGATCCGAGGTGCTGGCGTCGTACCCGCGCCCGCTGCTGGAGGTGCGCACGGCCGAGCGCGTCGCCGTGCGGGCGCGGCTCGCGGCGCTACGGACGGTCGACGACGTCTCCCTCTTCGGGACCCGCCTCCACGTGCGCGGGGCGGCGGGGGCCGGCCGCGGGCTGGTCGACGACGTGCGCCGCGAACTGGCCGGGCTCGTCGAGCCGGAGTCGATCCGCCCGCTTGAACCATCACTCGAGGACGTCTTCGTGCTCCTCTCGGAGGAGGACGAAGCGGCTTGAGCGAGACGGGTGCCCTCCTCGAGGTGCGAGACCTCAGCCGGCGCTTCGGCGCGTTCACCGCGGTCGACGGCGTCTCGTTCGACGTGGCCCGCGGGAAGGTGCTCGGCTTCCTCGGCCCGAACGGCTCCGGCAAGTCGACGACGATCCGGATGCTGACGGGCCTCCTCGCCCCCTCGGGCGGCACGGTGCGCGGGTTCGGCGGGCTCGACGTCGCGAAGGACACCGAAGCATGGAAGAGCCGCCTCGGCTACATGAGCCAGAAGTTCTCGCTCTACCTCGACCTCACGGCGCTCGAGAACCTCCGCTTCTTCGGCTCGATCTACGGCCTTCCGCCGGCCCGCCTCGCGGAGCGGATCGAGGCGCTCTCGACGCGCCTCCGGTTCACGAAGGTCCTCCAGACCATGACCGAGTCGCTCTCGACGGGGCTCCGTCAGCGGGTCGCGCTAGCGGCCGCGCTCCTCCACGAGCCGGAGCTCCTCTTCCTGGACGAGCCGACGGCGGGCGTCGACCCGAAGGGGCGGCGCCTCTTCTGGGACCTCATCTACGAGCTCGCCGCCGACCGCGGGATGACCGTGCTCGTCACCACGCACTACATGGACGAGGCGGAGCAGTGCGATCGGCTCGCGTTCATCCTGAACGGCGCCCTCATCGCGTTCGGCCCGCCGCACGACCTGAAGCGAGGTCTCGACGGCCGGCTCCTGGAGCTAGCCGTCGGGGACGACCCGTTCGCGGCCCTCGCCTCCATCCGCGACGACGCCGCGCTCGAGGACGCCTACCTCTTCGGCGTGCGCCTCCGCGTCGTCGCGCGGCCCGGCCAGGGGAACGCCGCGCGGCTGCTACTCACCACGCTCGGCGTCCCCGAGCCGGCCGCGCCGTCGCTCGAGGACGTGTTCGTGTCGCTGGCACGCTCCCATGCGGCTCCCGCCCAACGGTGACGGCGTGAGCCGCCTACTCGCCCTCACCGTCAAGGAGTTCCTCCAGCTGAAGCGGGACCGGCTGACGATCCGGATGATCTTCATGGTCCCGGTGATTCAGACTCTGATCTTCGGCTACGCGATCAACTACGACGTCAAGCACCTGAAGACTATCGTCCTGGACGAGTGCCGCACCGCCGACAGCCGCGAGCTGGTGGCGAAGCTGACCGCCAGCGAGTACTTCGAGGTGGTCGGGTACGCGGCGTCGCTGGAGGAGATTGGCTTCGCCATCGACTCGGCGCGCGCCTCGGTCGGCATCGTGATCGACCGGAACTTCGGCAAGAACCTCCATCGCGGCCGGCCCGCGCGCGCGTTCCTGATCGTCAACGCCTCCGACACGACGACGGCCACCCAGGCGATGTCGATCGGGGCCGGGATCGCCAACACCCTCTCCATCCAGCTCCTCGCGCGCCGCGCCGGCTGGGCCGAGAAGACGCTCCCCGTCGACCTCCGTGTGCGCCCCTGGTACAACCCCGACCTCAAGACCGCGACGTTCATCATCCCGGGGCTGATCGCGATCATCCTGACGTTTACGCTCATCCAGTTCACGGCGATCGCCATCGTGAGGGAGCGGGAGCGGGGCACGCTGGAGCAGCTCCAGGTGACGCCGGTGACGCGGATCGAGCTGATCCTCGGGAAGATCCTGCCGTTCCTCCTGATCGGCTTCGTGCAGCTGACGCTGACGATCCTTCTGATGCGCTACCTCTTCGGCATCGTCATCCAGGGCTCGATCCTCGAGCTGTACCTCGCCGGCTTCCTCTTCATAGCCGCCGTCCTCGGCCTCGGGATGCTGATCTCGACCCTCGCCCAGACGCAGATGCAGGCGACGCAGATGTCGATGTTCTTCCTGCTGCCGTTCGTCTTCCTCTCGGGCTACGTCTTCCCGATCGACGGGATGCCGGTGATCTTCCAGCTGATGACGCACGTGATCCCCGCGAAGTACTTCATCCAGGTGGTGCGCGGCATCGTTCTCCGAGGGGCCGGGATCCGCGAGCTGTGGGAGCCGGTGGCGCTCCTCTTCGCCTTCACCGTCCTCATCATCGGTCTCGCGATCGCCCGGTTCCAGAAGACGGCGAAGTGACGGCGGGGTCCTCCCGGCTCGCCGAGGTCGCCGGCCTCTTCCTGAAGCTCGGCCTCCTCGGCTTCGGCGGCCCGGCCGCGCACATGGCGCTGATGGAGGAGGAGGTCGTGCGGCGGCGAGGCTGGCTCTCGCGCCAGGAGTTGCTCGACCTCGTCGGCGCGACGAACCTGCTCCCCGGTCCCAACTCCACCGAGATGGCGATCCACCTCGGTCGCCTCCGCGCGGGTTGGCTCGGACTCCTCGTCGCCGGCGCCTGCTTCATCCTCCCCGCCGCGCTCCTCACGGGAGCACTCGCCTGGCCTACGTGCGCTTCGGGACCTCGCCGCACCTCGTCCCGTTCCTTCGTTTCGTGAAGCCGGCGATCGTCGCGATCGTGGGGCAGGCGCTCGTCCGCCTCTCCCGATCCGCGATCCGGAGCCCGCTCCTGGCGACGGTGGGGCTCGCGTCCCTCGCCGCCGCGCTGCTGGGCGTCCACGAGCTGGTCGTCCTCGCCGTTGCCGGCCTCGTGGCGGCGCTGCCTTCCTTGCGCCGCGAGGCGAGGCCGCTCCCCGCGCTCGCGCTCCTCCCCTGGAGCGCCGCGGGCGCGCCGGCTCCCACCGCGAGCGGTCTCTTCCTCGTCTTCCTGAAGATCGGCTCGGTCCTCTTCGGGAGCGGCTACGTGCTCCTGGCGTTCCTGCAGTCGGAGCTCGTCGAGCGGCGCGGTTGGTTGACGGGCGCGCAGCTCCTCGACGCGGTCGCGGCCGGACAGGTGACGCCCGGCCCCGTCTTCTCGACCGCCACGTTCGTCGGCTATCTCCTCGCGGGGCCGGCCGGCGCGTTCCTGGACGGCGTCAACGTCGCCTCGGTGGGTCTGATGGCGAGCGTCGCCTGGATCCTCGGCCGCGGCTCGGTGACCGACGTCCCGACGGCGCTCGTCCTCCTCGTCGCGGCCTCGATCCTCCTCGCCACGCGCGTCTCGGCCACGTGGTTGGTGGCGGGCGCGCTCGTCCTCGGCGGCGCCGCGGCGGTCATCGGCTGAGCGACCGGAGCGTCAGGATCGCGGCCTCGGGAGGCACACGAAACCGCACCGGAACGATGCTCGTGCCGAGGCCCGTCGTTACGAAGAGGGGCCGGCCCTCCTCCACGACCAGCCCGCTCGCGTAGCGCTGGCCGTACCGCGACGGGACGAGCGGCGGCCCCAGGAACGGGATCGACACCTGCCCGCCGTGGGTATGGCCCGCGAGGGTGAGCGAGACCGAGGCCGGGACGCGCGGGAAGACGTCGGGAGAGTGCGTCAGGAGGAGGAGCGCCGCGCCCGGAGGCACGGAGACGAGCGTCTTCTCGAGGTCCGGCCGACGGGTCCAGAGGTCGGCGAGCCCGGCGATCCAGACCGGCTGGCCGCGGAGGCGGCGCTCGAGCGCCTCGTTCTCCAGGACGGTGATCCCGGAGCGCTCGAACGCCGCCCGGACCCGCTTGCCGTCGAGCCACCAGTCGTGGTTGCCCAGCACGGCCACCACGCCGAGCGGCGCCTTCAGGCGGCCCAGCTCGGCCGCGGTCACCTCGGGCGAGACGAAGCGCCCGCCCAGGACGCCCTGGATCACGTAGTCGCCGAGGAGGACGACGAGGTCGGGCCGGCGCGCATTGATGGCGTCGACCGCGAGCCTCAGCTTGGCGACGGGGGTGTGCGGCGAGCCGGTGTGGACGTCGGCGAGCGCGGCGACGACGAGACCGTCGAGGGGGGCTGGCCAGCCGGCCAGCGGCACGGCCGCCTCGCGGAGGACGAAGGTGCGGGGCTCCGTCCAGCAGGCCCGGGCGGTCAGCAGGAGAGCGGCCACCGCGAGCGCGGCGGCGCCGAGCCGCACGGCGAGCCGTCGTTGGCGATAGGCTCCCGACCGCGGCGGCGTCACGACCCGTGTATACGCGTGTAACCGGGCCGGCGTCGCGTCCGTCTCTGCGCACGGAGGATTCCATGTCGCGTCGTCACGCTCCCGTCTTCGCCGTCGCCGCCCTCCTGGCTGTCTTTCCGGGCCCAGCCCGCGCGGGCTTCTCGGGGAACGACCTCGTCATCCCCGCGGTGGCGCGGCGGGCCGGACAGTCGCCGGCGCAGTTCTACTCGACCCTCTGGGTCACCAACCCGTCGAGCGCCTCGTCGGTGAAGGTGACGATGAGCCTGCTCCTCCAGGGGCAGGCGAACCCGACCCCGAAGAGCGTGACCGAGACGCTCACCCCGGGCGAGACGAGGCGCCACGACAACGTGGTGCAGACGGTGTTCGGCCTGACCGAGTCGTCCGGCGCCATCCGGCTGGTGGCCGACGGGAAGATCCTGGCCTCCTCCCGCACCTACGACCTGCCGGCCGGCGCCGACCTGAAGGACGTGAAGGGGCTCTTCCTCGGCGCCGTGCCGGTGAGCTTCGCGATCGGGCTCGGGGAGTCGACCCAGCTGCAGGGAGTGACCCAGGGAGCGAGCGAGGACTACCGGTACAACTTCGGCTTCGTCGAGGTCGCCGGGCAGACGGCCACGGCGCGCGTCACGCTGCGCGGCCCGAACGGCGTCGGCCTCGCCACCAAGGACTACACCCTGGCCGCCTACGAGGCCCGGCAGGTGAACGTCGGCGACCTCGGGGCGCCCGGCACCACGAACGGCCGGCTCGAGATCGCGGTCGTGTCGGGCTCCGGCAAGCTCGTCCTGTACGGCACCCAGATCGCGAACGGCTCGCAGGACTCGGCGGGCTTCGAGATGAGCTTCAAGGACGGCCTCCTCGCCGAGAACACCGCGAGCTCCTCGGAGAACGTCGCCGCCAGCACGACGGCGACCACCGCCTCGGTGGTGCAGAAGACCGTGGAGATCGCGCCGCAGCTGGGCGGGGTCGGCGGACGGACGGCGCTGGCGGATCCGCCGTTCGACGCGACGTACGACGCCGCCACGGGGTTCTGGACGGTCCACCTGTCGCTCCCCTCGGGACAGAGCGCCACGCTGGCGATCCAGTTCAAGGACGCCGCGGGGACCGTGCAGAAGCTCTTCAACCCGCTCACGACCAACACCATCACCAGCCGCGGCGAGGCCGCCGGGCTGCAGGGCTTCCTCTCCTTCGACCTCATCCTGACCGGCGTCAAGCAGGGGGTCGCGAGCGTCACCGCGAACGGCTCCGGCAGCGCGACGTACCAGGGCGTGAGCGCCGCGGTCCAGATCTCGAACCTCGTCGTGCCCAAGACACCCGGCTCGTATCCCTCGTCCGGGACGATCTCGGTGACGTCGAACGGAATCACGGTCACGGTGACGTTCAACGGCACCCGCTACGCGACGGGCACCTACACGTACCGGAACCAGTCGTTCACGTTCACGATCGACCTGCAGACGGGTGAAGTGACCAGGTGACGAAGGGGTGACAGCCGGGGTCCTCCGGCCGATGATCGCGCGATGACACGCGCTCTCCGGCCGGCCGACCCCGGGATCACCCTGCTCCGCATCACGCTCGCGATCCTGATCGCGATCCACGGCCTCTACCGCGCGCTCGGCGCGGGGCACGTCGCCGGCTTCGGCGGAGCGTTGACGGCCTGGGGCTTCCCGTTCGGCGTCGCGCTCGCCTGGGGGATCACGCTCTTCGAGATCGGGGCCGCGACGGCCCTCTTGGCGGGACGGCTCGTGATCCCCGCCTCGATCGGCCTCGCCCTCGAGCTCGCGGCCGGGATCGTCCTGGTCCATGCGAAGGAGGGGTGGTTCGTCGTCGGGGGCGGCCGGAACGGGATGGAGTACAGCGTCCTCCTGATCACCGGCTTCCTCGCGCTCGTCGCGTCGGAGCGGGCGCGGAGCAAGTCGAGCTGCTAGCGCGCGACGGTCGCCACGGCCTCGAGCGCGATCGCGAGCCGCGCGCCCCGGTCCCCTCGCACCTCCACGAATGGCCTCCCGCCTGACACGAGCCGCGAGCGGAGAAGCTCGAAGTCGCGTTCGCGCGCCAGCGGGGAATCGCGCTGGGGGTCCGGCACCCACGGGATGTCGGGAGCGAGCAGCAGATGAAGCGCGTAGCGGCGGCGCACGGCCTCCTGCGCGAGCCATTCGGGGCACGCCCCGAGGTACCGCTCGGCGTAGAGGCACGTCAGGCCGAGGTCGGTGTCACACACGAGGACCCGGTTCGCCCGGCGGGCGCCCGCCTCCTCGGCTTCGATCTGACCGCGCGTGATCTCCCGGAAGTCCGCCTCCGAGAGTCCGTCCAGGCCGGCGGGCCGCGCGTCGACGTATCTCCGCCCGTACTCGGGCACCTGGGCCGTGTCGAGCCGCCCGGCGAGCTCGCGCGCGAGCGTCGTCTTCCCGACCGACTCGGGGCCGGTGACCACGACGCGCCTCACGTACCACGGCCTCACACATTCCGGCAGGAACGCCCAGTGAGCCATCGGGTCCGCCCGGAGCGCGGCCCCCGAGACCGGGAATGCCCGCCGCTCGGGATCCACGGAGACGTGCCGGGCGCCGAGTCGCCGCGCCAGCTCGTCGCCGTACGCTTCCGACGTGAAGACGACGTCGATCGGCTCCGGGCACGCGCGCCGCACCGTCGCCGTCCAGATCTCCCAGAACGCCGGGTGCTCCTCGGGGAACGACGGGTTCTCGTCCGTCACGTGGAGCACCCGCGTCCCGCGCGGCACGAGCTCACTCATCCAGGCGTGCCGGAGGGCGCCGGGGATCGGCTCCGCCGCGAGCGAGCAGACGAGCACGACCAGCTCGTCGACGCGAGCCGCCGCCGTCTCCACCAGGTGCACGTGTCCGGAGTGCGGCGGCAGGAACTTCCCGAGGACGAGCCCCCTCACGCTGGCAGTACCGGCATCTCCCGGCGCCACGCGCGCCACCCCGCCACGCAGAGCGCGAGGTAGACGACGTAGAGCCCCGAGGTGAGGTGGAGGTCCTTCGCCCAGTAGATGCCGATCATCAGCACGTCGGCGACGATCCAGAGGACCCAGTTCTCCAGCACCTTTCGGGCCAGGAGCCACTGCGCGATCAGGCTCATGACGGTCGTGGTCGTGTCGAGGTACGGGAACGACGCGTTCGTCTTCCTGGCGAGGAACGTCCCGAGCGCCGCGACCGCCGCCGCCCCCAGCGCCGTGAGCGCGAGCGCCTCGCGCGGGCGGATGCGGGTCACCGGCAGCTCGGCCTTCTTCTCGCCGGGGTGGAGCCAGTGGTACCAGCCGTAGATCGAGAGGACGAAGAAGACGACTTGCAGCCCGACGTCGGCGTACAGCCGGCTCTGGAAGAACGTCACCGCGTAGAACGAGACCGTCAGGATGCTGGTCGGCCACGTCCAGATGTGCTGCTTCACCGTGAAGACCACGGACGCCAGGCCGAAGACCGCCCCGAGCACCTCCCAGACGCTCAAGCGGTCGCGCTCCAGAGAGGCTCGACGCCGAGCCTGGCGAGGAGGAGGCGTCGCGCGGGGGGCGGCACCTCGGCCCATTTCACGTCGGGGTGCTCGCCGCCCGCCTCGTGGAGACGGCGCACCTCGTCGTCGTAGACGTCGAGCTCGGCGAGGACCGCGTCACGGGCGGCCTCCCAGCCCGGCAGCGCCCCGCGGGCGGCGTCCGCGGTCGCGATCGGGTTCCAGTCGAGGGCGAAATCCGCCGGGGGGACCCAGATCACCTCGTCGGCCACGACGTTCCACGCCACGTAGACACCCGGCTGGTCCGAGGCGACCGGTCCGAGCCGGAGCGGCTGGAGGACCGCGAGCGTGCCGAAGCGGGCGGCGCTCGGCGCCTCGGGCGGGACGGGATCGCGCGACAGCCAGACGACCCGGCTGGCGGGCGCCCCGAGCGCTCCCCCACGCCCCGTGAGGGCGTCGCGCACCCCGCACGGGCCGGGGTAGCGGAAGAGCGTGGGGCACTCCTCGTCGATCGCGAGCGGGCGGCCCCAGACGAGGAGCTCCTCGTCCGGCGCGTAGGCCAGGCCGGTCCGCGCCGTGAACTCCGCGACCGTCTCCTTCATCAGCTCGCCGGCGAGATTACCCCGCGGCCGGCGGCGAGAGGTCCCGCTCGCGCCACGCGGCGAGGAGAGGATCCAGCTCGCCCTTCAGCGCGTCGCGGAACCTCACGACGATCGCTCCCGTTCTCGGGTCGCGCGCGCCGACGCCCCCCTGCCCGTAGACCCGCGCCGTGGCGGGGAGGGTCCCGGGGGAGCGCTCGCGCGCGGCGGCCAGGTCGGGGATCAGCTCCGCGAGCGGCTCCGCCTCGGGGCCCTGCAGGTCCACGGCGAGCCCGACGCCGGGGACCTCCAGGCGGC
>CAYLNK010000083.1:0-21724 GCA_964384675.1 uncultured Holophagales bacterium
GTTGCGCGGGCGGAGCGGCTCGACGGCGGCGCCCGCGCGGTCCGATCCGGCGCCGCGCCCCACGGACTCGATCCGCGCCTTCAGGTCGGGCCCCTGCTTACGGTGGAGGCGGTGGAGGCCCTCCTCCATCGCGAGCGCCGTCCCGGCGCCGGGCCCGTCGACCTCGATCACGGCCCGCGCCAGCTCCTCGTCGGCGATCTCGCAGGCCACGACGCGGGCCGAGAGGTCGAGGCGCTCGCACCACGCCAGCTCCATCGCCACGAGCTCGGCGATCCACGGCGAGGCCGGCTGGAGCGGATCGGCCCGTTCGAGGAGGAGCCACACCGCGCGGGGGCCCGCCTCGGCGAGGCGGGCGTCCCACTCCCGCCTCGCGCGCTCGGCCCCCTCGAGCTCGAGGGCGAGCCGGCGGCGGTCGACCGTCTGCTCCGGCTCCGCGAGGGTCCGCTCGAGCGGCTCGATCGCGGCGGCGAGGCGCGTCTCGATCTGGACGTCGACGTCGAGCTCGCGATACCGCAGCAGCCGCTCGCGGCTCTCCGGCCCGCGCTCCCAGAAGCCCGGCTCGTTCATCTCGCAGAGGAGGGCGCGGGCCGCCTCCCGCTTCTCCCCGAGCGCGCCCAGGCGCGGCTCGACGGCGCGGCGCACGGCACGCGCCCGTTCCCGGAGCGTCTCGAGGTCGGACCGGGAGGCGCGGCCCGCGGACGACGTGATCGGCCGGGCGGCCGACGCGGCCTTTCGCACGACGCGCGCTTCCACACGACCGCCGCGAGTCGTCAGGTGGAGGTGCGCGCCCGGCGGCAGAGGGCCGCCGACCATCGCCTCGGCGATCGCGCTCGTCACGTGCCGCTCCAGCGTCCTCCTCAGGAATCGCGCGCCGAAGTGCGGGTCGTAGCCGTGCACGGCGAGCCAGTCGACGACCGACTCGTCCACCTCGAGCGCGAGCTGCCGCCGCGCCAGACCGGGACGCTCCTTGAGCGCGGAGAGCTCCCGCTGCGCGATCGCCCGCACCTCCTCGCGCGTCAGCGGCCGGAACTGGACGACCTGGTCGAAGCGGTTCAGGAACTCGGGCCGGAACCGCTGCGTCACTTTCCGGAGCAGCTCGCGAGAGAGAGCCGCCAGATCGGCCCCGCGAAAGAAGCCGAGGGGACGGCCCTGGTAGACGTCGGCGCCGGCGTTCGACGTGGCGATCAGGATCATCGACCGGCACGACACGGTCTCGGACGCGCCGTTGAGGAAGGCACCCTCGTCGAACAGCTGGAGGAAGCGGTCGTGCACCTCCTCGGTCGCCTTCTCGAACTCGTCGAGCAGGAGGACCCCGAACGGCTGGCCGGCGACCCGCTGGGTCAGCACCCCCCGGCGGTGCGAGAGCCTGGTGTCGTAGACGTCGCCGAACAGGACGTCGGCGCTCCCCTTGCTCTGGTAGTCCGCCATGTTGAGCCGGATGAGCCGGTCCCGCGCCCCGAAGAGGAACTCCGCCAGGAGCTGGGCGACGTGCGTCTTCCCGACGCCGGTCGGACCGACGAAGAGGAAGACCCCGAACGGGCGCCGCATGTCGGAGAGCCCCGACTTGATGAGGCCGATCATCCGGACGACCGCCTCGACGGCCTCCGCCTGGCCGAGCACCTCGCGCGAGAACCGCCGCCGGACCTCGCCGAGGTCGACCGGCACCGCCGGGTCGAGGAGCAGGCGCGGAACGCGGTGCGCCCGGGCGAAACGGTCCACGACGTCGGCCCGAAGGACCGTGCTGCCGGCGGGCGCGAGGGAGACCACCGCGCCGAGGAGGTCGAGCGCCTTCCTCGGGAAGCGGCTCCGGGGCAGGAAACGGTGCGCCAGATGGAGCGCCTCCTCGAGCGCCTCCTCAGCCACGCTCTTGCCCGAGCGTCTCGCGGCGTCGGCCGCCCACGCGGAGAGGAGGCCCGCCATCCGGTCGAGACCCGGTTCCTCCAGCGGCAGCGCCACCCAGGCCTCGTCCAGCTGCTGCGCCGACTCGAGGAGCTCCGCGACGCCCAGCCGATCCCCCTCGGCGAGCACCCCGCCCGGGAGCCGGTACCCGAGAGCCTGCAGCTGAGGCTCCACGCCGAACGCCTCGGCGAGGTGGATGTCGCGGAAGAACGGGAAGACGTCGGAGCGCTTCTCGTGGAGCGCCTCGACGAGCTTCTGCATCTCGGGCCGGAGGGCCGAGGCCTCCTTCAGTCCCGCCGCCCGGTGCCGGAACGACAGCTGGAGGACGCGTTTGCCCGAGAGGACCGGGGGACCGCCCCCGGCCACGGTCCGTCTCACCAGCTCGAAGACCACGGCGCTCTTCCCGACGCCGGACTCGCCGGTCAGGATCGGGAGCTTCCCGGACGCGAGCAGGTCGACGACGCGCTCCAGCGTCTCCTCGACGTCGTAGGCGCGCGGCAGCTCCCCCGCTCGCGCCTCGGCGGTCAGGTCGCGCTCCGTCCACTCCTCGAGGATCCGGCCCGCATCGGGCTTCTTGGCCATCGTTCCGTCAGCTCCGGGAAGGGCCTCCGTCGACGCCGTCGCGCGCCACCGTCCCCTCCATCGGACGGCGGCGAGAGTAACCCGCGGCACGCCGCCTGCGTATGGGAGGCTCCGTTCAGGAGGTCCGATGCGTCTCTCGACCCACGTCCCCGCCGCCCTCGTCGCCTTCCTCCTCGGCGCCCTCCCGGCCTCCGGCTCGGAGGAGTCGGCCCGGCAGGTGGAGGCCGTCAAGGACGCCATGAAGAAGGGCGACCTCGACGCCGCGGCCACGGCCGGCGAGAAGGCCGTCTCCCTCGACCCGAAGAGCGCGGACGCCCACCTCTGGCTCGGGCGCGCCTACGGTCAGAAGGCGATGAAGGCGTCCGTCTTCTCCCAGATGGGCCTCGCCAAGAAGTGCCGGACGGCGTTCGAGAAGTCCGTCGAGCTGGACGGGACGAACGTGGAGGCGCGCTGGGACCTGATGCAGTACTACCTGCGCGCCCCGGGAATCGTCGGGGGCGGGAAGGACAAGGCGCTCGCCCAGGCGGGAGAGATCGCGAAGCTCGACACCGTGCGCGGCGCGATCGCCACGGGGCTGGTCTACGACGGGTCCAAGGACGCCGTGCGCGCGGAGCAGGAGCTGAGGCGCGCGTTCACGGAGGCTCCGAAGGACGGGCGGGCCCAGTCCGCGCTGATCGGCTTCTACGTCGGCCACGACCGGTTCGACGACGCCTTCGGAGTCTGCCGGACGGCCCAGGAGGCCGACCCGGACTCGCGGCTCCTCCAGTACCAGGTGGGCCGTCTCGCGGCCCTCTCCGGCAGGGAGCTGGAGCGGGGAGCCGCCGCGCTCGACCGGTTCCTGTCGGGCGAGCCGCCCACGGAGCGCCCGACCTGGGCCGACGCGCACTGGCGAAAGGGCCAGATCCTCGCGAGGCTCGGGAAGAAGGCGGAGGCGAAGGCCGAGCACGAGGTCGCGTTGAGGCTCGACCCCGAGCACAAAGGGGCGAAGGACGAGCTGAAGAAGCTCTCCTAGGAGAGGGCGGCCGGGCGCTCCACGACGAGGTCCGGCGCGCCGTGCCACTCGTGCTCGATGTTCCTCATGAGCAGGCCGTGGTCGAAGGCCACCGAGCCCGGGGGAAAGCGAGCCTCGTCGGCGAAGTAGCTGGATCGGACCGTCCGCACGTCGAGGGGCTCGACGAGCCAGGAGCGCGTACGCAGCACGACACCGTGGAGTTTGTGGGGATCGCGCGTCGCCGAGTAGCCCAGGGACCCGGGCTCGAAGAAAGCAAGGCGTCCTCGACCGACGAGAAGCAGGAGCCGGCCGGAAGGCCCGGCGCGACCGAGGCGGAGACCTCGACCGCGGCGCCGCCGTCTCTCGCGGCCATGCGAAGAGACACGGATTCCGGGGTCTCCTCGACCTCGAAGTCCGCCGCGTGATGCTCGCCCGGGAAGACGCGACCCCCGGCGACCTGGTTGAGGAGCGAGTCGGTGTCACGGCGTGGGATGAAGACGCCCTCACGCGATTCGCCCTCCGAGACCCACCGCACGGCGACGCGGTGGGCCGCGTTCTCGCTGGAGACCCCGACGGCGCTCGGGAAGCCGAGTGGACGGATCGCCTCCAGCCGGATCAAACAGATGCCGGCGATCGCGTGGCCCTCGTGCAGCTTCGGCGCGAACGGCGTCGGCAGCTGTCGCGCCATGACCTCCGGATCGACGCGGAAGTTCAGGAGCAGCCGCCTCCGGATGACGCCCTCGATCGTGGGGAGCCTCATCGACATGCCTCCGTTCTACTCCGAATCCTGCCCCCACGCCCGCTCCGGCAGAATCGGGCGATGGCGCGAAGGAAGCGACCGGCCTGGTTCGAGGCCCTCGTCGAGACGTACGAGGTCCTCTACCCGCCCTCCGACCTGACGGCGGATCCCATCGTCGGATGGCGGCGGCGGCCGGCGACGGGCTTCGTCTGGCACCCCGGCGACCTCCTCCTCCTGGGGAGCCGTCCGCCGTTCCTGCACGAGGCCAAGGGCCTCGACCTCGGTCCGTTCACGCCGTTCTTCCCGTACCGGATCTCGCACCTCACGCGGAACGGCTACCGGATCGAGATCGCCGAGGCGGAGGGGCGGCCGCGGGCGCGGCTGATGCCCCTCCGCCGCGCCGAGCCGGAGACCGATGCGACGCCCGTACCGGCCGGCCCCCGCTACCCGCTTCGCCTGGACGACCCGGTGGCCGCCGCCCGCGCGGCGACCGGGCTGCGCGAGGCGGGCTTCGTCGAGGAACGGCTCCTTCCGGCGCTCGGCCTCGGGGACCTCTCCGACCTCGGCGAGGTGACGCCAGGCCTGGTAGACGTCGCCCCGCTCGACGCGCGCCTCCGCCTCCTGGTGCGCCTCCTTCTCCTCGGGCAGCAGCGCACGATGGAGGAGGCGGCGGGCGTGCTCGGCGGACCCCTTCTGGAGTCGCTCCGGGCGCTCGATCTCCTCACCACGAACGGCTGGGGCGATCTGTGCCACGCCACGATGTGGGTCTACCCGGTGGACGGGCTCCTCGTCGCGTCCGACCGGGTGCTCGGCATCGGCGGCGACCCGCTGCCGCCCGACCCCGCGTCGGTCTTCCCCGCGATCGACTCGAGCACGCTCCTCTATCTCTCGGCCCTGCGGGGGGTGCTCCCGGCGCGCGTGGGACGACGGGCTCCGCGCGCGCTCGACGTCGGTACGGGCACCGGGGTCGCGGCGTTGTCGCTCGCCCGTGCCGGGATGAGGACCGTCGCGACGGAGATCAACCCGCGCGCGGTACACGTCGCCCGGTTCAACGCGTTGCTGAACGGGCTCACCGTCGACACGCGTCCCGGCGACCTGCTGGCGCCGGTGGCGGGCCGGACGTTCGACGTGATCGCCGCGCACCCGCCCTACGTCCCCGGCGACCCGATGCCGGCGCAGGACGGCGGCGCGACGGGCGAGGCGCTCACGCGCCGGATCGTGCGGGCGCTGCCTCGCCACCTCGCCCCCGGGGGCACGGCACGGCTCGTCTGCGTGGGGCTCGACACCGCGTCGCGCCCGCTCGGGCGTCGCCTCCGCTCCTGGCTCGGCAGCTCCTCGCCGCTCTTCGACGTGACGATCGCCCCCGTCCGCGAGAGGCCCGTCGCGGAGTTCCTCGAGCTTCGCTCCTCTGGCGGCGAGGACGTCACGACGATGCGGGAGGCCCTCACCGCCGAGAGGGCGACGAGGATCGTCTACGGCGTGGTCACGCTCTCCCGGCACGCGCGGGAGCGGAGCCCCGTGACGGTCCGCGAGCCCTGGACGGGCTGAACCCTACATCTTCTGGAGACGGAACGTCCCCTTGTGCGTGGTGAGCCGGACGGCCGGGCCGCCCCCGTTCACCTTGCCGCCGACCCGTCCGCCCGAGAGGATCCCGGACTTGCCGCCCGCGTCGAACGCGCTGGTGACGCTCCCCTTCCCGGTGTCGGCGTCGAGCGTGAAGGCCGCGGCCGCGGGGAGACGGATGTCCACCTCGCCCTTGTACGTCTCGAGGCGGGCGTCCTTGGCGAGACGCGCGATCTCGGCGCGCACGTTCCCCTTGTAGGTGTTCACGCGCACGCCGGCCGAGAGCCCCTTCAACGTCGCGGTGCCCTTGTACGTCTCGAGGTCGAGGTCTCCGCCGACCCCGGAGACGTCGATCGTCGACTTGTAGTCGCTGATCTTCAGGGCGGCGCCCTTCGGCAGGCGCACGGTGTAGTGGACGAACGGCAAGGCGCCGCTCTCGTTGTCCCCCACGAAGCCGCCGAACCAGCTGGCCGCCTGCTTCTTCAGGCCGCTGTAGTCCGTCTCCACGGTGACGGCGGAGCCGGAGCCCCCGATCCGCACCTCGGTCTGGTCCACCTTCGCCGCGGAGCCGGCTTCGGCCCCGTCGGCCTCGATGCGCGCGGTGATCTCCACCTGCGCGCCGTCGGCGGCGGTCACCGTGATGCTCCCCTTGTACGTGTCGATGGTCAGCGTGCCGCCCGCGTCGAGCGGCACGCTCTTCCTGACCTCGCGCGGCGCGGCCGAAGCCGCGAAGACCGGAGCCGCGACGAGCGCGGACAGGGCGATGAGGGTGGCGAGCTTTCGCATGCGGACCTCCCGCCTTGGAGGTTAGACCAACGCGGCTAGTCCCCGAAGCGGATCCCCTGCGCCAGCGGCAGCGCGAGCGACCAGTTCACCGTGTTGGTCTGGCGGCGCATGTACACCTTCCACGAGTCGGAGCCCGACTCGCGTCCGCCGCCGGTCTCCTTCTCGCCGCCGAACGCGCCGCCGATCTCCGCCCCGGACGTCCCGATGTTGACGTTCGCGATGCCGCAGTCGGAGCCCTTCGGCGAGACGAACTCCTCGGCCTTGCGGCCGCTCTCCGTGAAGATGGCCGAGGAGAGCCCCTGGGGCACGTCGTTGTGGAGGCGCAGGGCGTCCTGGAAGTCGTCGTACTCGAGGAGGTAGAGGATCGGCGCGAACGTCTCCTGCTTGACGATCTCGCTCTGGGCCGGCATCCGGATCAGGGTCGGCTCGACGAACTGCGGCCCCAGGTCGGGACGGCGGCGCCCGCCGTGCAGCACCTCGCCTCCCTCGGCCCGCGCCTGCACGATCGCCTTGTCCATGTCCTCGAGCGCCTCGGGGGTGACCAGCGGGCCCATCAGGGTGGAGGCCTCGAGCGGGTCGCCGATCCGCACCTGCGCATACGCCTGCGCCAGGCGCCGGGTCAGCTCGGGAGCCACGCTCCGGTGCGCGATGATCCGCCGCGTCGACGTGCAGCGCTGGCCCGCCGTGCCGACCGCGCCGAAGACGATGGCGCGGGTCGCGAGGTCGAGGTTGGCGTCCTCGGCCACCACGATCGCGTTGTTGCCGCCCAGCTCCAGGATGGTCCGGCCGAAGCGCTGGGCGACCTGTGCCGCCACGCGCTTCCCCACCTGGGTCGAGCCGGTGAACGAGACGAGCGGGATGCGGGGGTCGTTCAGCATCCGTTCGCCGATGGCGCTCCCGGGTCCGATCGTCAGCGTGAAGACGCCGGTGAGACCGTGATCCGCCATGACGCGGTTGGCGATCCGCTGCACGGCCACGCCACAGAGCGGTACCGGCGCGGCCGGCTTCCAGACGACCGGGTCGCCGCACACCGCCGCCAGCGCGGAGTTCCAGGCCCACACCGCGACCGGGAAGTTGAACGCCGTGATCACGCCGACGACGCCGAGCGGGTGCCACTGCTCCATCATCCGGTGCGCGGGACGCTCGGAGCCCATCGTCAGGCCGTAGAGCTGGCGCGACAGCCCGACCGCGAAGTCGCAGATGTCGATCATCTCCTGGACCTCGCCGTGACCCTCGGCGCGGATCTTCCCCATCTCCAGGCTGACCAGGTCGCCCAGGGGCTCCTTCATCTCCCGCAGCGCGTTGCCCAGGTCGCGCACCACCTCGCCGCGCTTGGGCGCCGGCACCATCCGCCACGTCTCGAACGCGTTCGCCGCCGCCTGCAGCACCGTCTCGTACGACGCCGCGGTGGCCTGCACCACGCTCGCGATCGGCTCGCCCGTGGCGGGGTTGTACGACACCAGCTCCTTGCCCGCCGGGTCGGTGATCCAGCCGTCCGGGCCGTGGCAGGCGCCGGGGTTGCGATCGGTCAGCTGCAGCTTGTCGAGGAGGGACGACGTGCGGGTCAGTGTGGCCATGGGTTCCTCTCGATCGGCCGGGGACCCGGCCGGAGCGCCCAACTTATCAGCAGACCAGCGCCCCGCAAAACGGCGCGGTCAGCCCTGTCGCAGCGTCTGGATCAGCGCCTCGAGATGCCCCAGGTACCTCTCCAGGGCCTGCCGTCCGTCGGGCGTGAGGCGGAAGACCGTCTTCGGCATCCGCCCCTCGAACGACTTCGTCATCGAGACGTAGCCGGCATCCTCCAGCTTCCGTGCGTGGACGCTCAGGTTCCCGTCCGAGGTGCCGAGGATCTTCTTCAGCTCCACGAACGTGAGCGACTCGTTCACCGCGAGCGCGCTCACGATGCCGAGCCGCAGACGCTCGTGGATGATGCGGTCCAGGTCCGGTGCGCCGCCGGCCGGCAGGACGAGCGGCGTCCGCGCGGGCTGCGCCTCGGCCACGGCCTGCTTGCGCCGGCTAGCCACCGTACCTCCGCGCGATCACCAGGCCGCCGGCGATCTGGAACCCGCCGAAGCCCGTCATCAGGAGCGCGTCGGCCCAGGCCACCGGGGTGAAGAGCGCGACGGCGCCCAGCACCAGGAACGCGAGGCCCATGAGCGGTACGACGGGAACCGAGAACGCGCCTCCCGCGGTCACGCCGATCCCGTACATCAGCAGCCAGACCCCGGGGAGAAGCGTCGGGTGGCCGGCCCGGTGGAGGGCCAGGGTGAGGAGCGCGCCGACCACCAGCGCCGGCGCCAGGTTGAGAGCGAAGCGCCGTCCGGGGCCCGTCACCAGCGGCGTCGCCGCGTCGCGCGCCTTGAGCGCCATCGTCACGGCGCCGATCAGGATCGCGATCGCCGCCTCCACCAGCCACGTCGCGAGCCAGGCGTCGGCCGTGTCCTGCGTGCCGGCGACCACGCCCGCCGCCAGCGCCGTCGCACCCATCGCCACGCCTCCCCAGCCCGGTACGGCCGTGAAGGAGCCCGCCTCCTCCATCGTCCGCCGGATGTACCGGAGGTTGTCGGCGGCATGGTCCCTGAGCGAGACGGGTCGGGGCGCGGACATTCCCGGAATCCTAAAGCCCTTCAAGCGACAAAGCAACTCTCCTGGGGTCAGGTCTCGCCTTTCTACTATGGCTAGCCATAGTAGAAAGGCGAGACCTGACCCCTATCCCCCGACGGGATGACCCTGTCCTCTACGGGGTGACGGTGGTGGCGGGGCCGGTGAGCTCGACCTCGGAGCGGATCTTCGCCTCGTCGCCCACGACGACGATCGTCTGGAGGCGGAAGGGGAAGTACGTTCGGCCGACCCGCTGGACGTCAGCGGCCGTGACCGCGTTCACCTTCGGGACGAAGTCGTTCAGCGACTCGGCGGGGAGGCCGAGCACCCACGCGCGGACCAGCTGGCTCACGACGCCTCCCTGGACCTGCGAGCCCAGGAGGTAGGTGCCCGACTGGTACCGCTTGGCCCGGGCCAGCTCCTCGTCCGTCGGCTTCGTCGCCGCCATCCGGTCCATCTCGTAGCCGATCTCGAGGAGCGACGCGGCCGTCACCTCGTTCCTCACGTCGGCCCTCACGCGGAGGAGGCCGCCCCTCTGGTAACGGTAGAGGCTCGATCCGGGCGAGTAGCTGTAGCCCTTCTCCTCGCGGACGTTCGCGACGAGCCGGCTCGAGAACGAGCCGCCGAAGAGCGTGTTGGCGACCGAGAGCGGGAAGAAGTCGGGGTCGGTCGCGAGCACCGCCGGACGGCCGACCATCAGCAGCGCCTGCACCGAGCCGGGCCGGTTCACCATCTGGATCTGCCGCGGTTTCAGCCCGGGGGCGAGCGGGGTGAGGGGGGCGGGCTCGCCGGTGGCCTTCCAGCCCGCGAACGCGGCGCCGACCGACTTCGCGACGGCGGCCGGATCGAGGTCCCCGGCGACGACGAGGAGCGAGCGCTCCGGCCGGACGCGGCTGTCGCGCTCCCGCTTCAGGATCTCGGGCGTGACCGCCTCGAGGCCCTCCTTCGACGGGCCGGTGATGTGGTACGGGTGGTCGCCGTAGATCGCCTTGCCGAACGCCTTCTCGGCCAGGTACTCGGGCGTGGACGCCCGCACGAGGAGACCCTGCAGGGCGTTCTCCTTCGCGAGGGCCACCTCTGCCGCCGGGAACGAGGCGTTGCGGGCGACGTCGGCCACGACCTCGATCAGCTTCGACGTGCCGGACGACAGCCCGTCGACGGTGATCGTCAGCGCGTCGTCGGTGGCGCCCGTGGAGAGGCTCCCGCCGACCGACTGCAGGTCCTGGGCGATCGCCTTCGACGTGCGCGTTGCCGTGCCCCCCTTGAGCGCCTCGGCCAGCACCTCGGCCGTGCCCTCGAGCCCCTGCGGGTCGGCGGCCGTGCCGCCGCGCGCCACGAACGCCAGCGTCACCTTCGGCAGGCCGGGCCGCTTCACGATCCAGAGCGTCAGGCCCTCGGGCAGCGTCGACTTGGTGACGTCGAGGGCCGGAAGCGGCTTGTCCGCGCCGAACGGCGGGAGGTCCTTCGGGAGCGGCTTCTCCGACGACGCGAGGGCGGGAGCGGCCCCGGCCAGCGTGGCGAAAGCGGCGAATGCGGAGAAAGCCAGGCGGCTCGACTTCATGGCGCTCACTTCGTCACCTCGGCCTTCTTCCCGGCCTTCTCGTCCTTGCCGGCGGGGGCCGGCTTCCTGTCGATCACCGTGCGGTTGGCGACCGTCAGGTAGGTGCGCGCCACGCGGGCGACGTCCTCCGAGGTGACGGCGTCGATCGCCGCCGGCACGTCGTTCAGCGCGGCGGCGTCGCCGGTGAAGAGCTGCTGGAGCGCGAGCGCGTTGGCCCGGTCGATCGGCATCTCGAGGCCCGAGTAGAAGCCGGACTTCAGCTTCGTCTTCGTGCGTTCCAGCTCGTCGGCCGGCACTCCCTTCTTCGCGATCGCGTCGATCTCGGCCTGCACCGCCGCCGTCACGGCCTTGGCGTTCGTGTTCGGCTTGTAGAGCGCGAAGAGGCCGATCACGGTGGGGCCGTTCACCTCCCACGGGCTGCCGATCGGGAAGTTGTAGCCGCCGTCGACGTTCAGGAGCGTCCCCTTCCCCTTCACGAGCGACTGGAAGAGGCGCGACGCCTCGCCGCTGCCGGCCAGTAGGTCGCCCAGCACGGCCGCCGCGATGTGGTCCTTCACCCGGCCCGGCAGCTTCCAGGCGATCGCGACCGCCGGCACCTCGGCGAGGGCGTCGGTCTGGACCGCCGTCCGCTCGGCCTTGTTCGAGCCCTCGGTGACGTCGGGCGGGTTCGGGGTGGGGCGCGCGGCGACGTCCTTGAAGTACGTCTCGACCTTGGCGAAGACTTCGGCAGGTGTGACGTCGCCGGCGACCGCGAGGACGGCGTTGTTCGGCCCGTAGAACGAACCGTAGAACGCTCGCGCGTCCTCGAGCTTCGCGGCGTCGAGGTCCGCGAACGAGCCGTAGCCGTCGTGGGCGTTCTCCCACTTGTCGAACGCCTTCCCCCAGAGGTCGGTCCAGAAGAAGAGCCCGTACGGCCGGTTCAGCACGTTGACCCGGATCTCCTCCTTGACGACCTCGCGCTGGTTGGCGAGGTTCTTCTCGGAGAAGTCGAGCGTCTTCATCCGGTCCGCCTCGAGCCAGAGGATGGCGTCGAGGGCCGAGATCGGGGCGGAGGCGATGTAGTTCGTGTAGTCCGGGCGCGTGGAGCCGTTGTTGAAGCCGCCGCCCCCCTCGATGACGCGGTCGAACGTCCCCTTCGGGGCGACCGGGGTCCCCTCGAACATCAGGTGCTCGAAGAGGTGGGCGAATCCGGTCCGCCCCTTCGGCTCGAGCCGGAAGCCGATCCGGTACGCGACGCTGAGACCGAACGTGGGAGCGGAGCGGTCCTCGGAGACGACGACGGTCAGCCCGTTCGGCATCTTCTTCACCGAGACCGGGACGCGCCACCCGCCGGGAGCCGGGGCGGGGGCGGCGGACGCCGTCGAGGCGACGGCGAGCAAAGCGAGCAGAAGACGCATGAGGGCCTCCGGAGCGATGGTACGCGACAGGCCCCGGCCGGGTTTCCGCGGCGAACCCCCTATAGTCCACCGGTGCGGCTCCTCTTCCTCCCCGAGCGTTTCCCCCCCGATCGCGGGGGCGTCTCGCAATCGGCCGGACGGCAGGTGGCGGCCCTCGCCCCGCACCTGGCGCGGCTCGACGTCCTCCGGCTGGCGGACGACCTGCCGCCCGGGCGCGTCGCCTCCGAATCGCGCGAAGGCTGGACGCTCTACCGGGCCGGGCGCGCCGCGACCCCCGAGGAATCGCTCCAGATCCTCCACGAGACGGCCGTCCACCTCGTCGGGGCCGCGTCGCACGACGCGGTGCTCGGCTTCTTCGCGGTCCCCGCCGGGTACGTGGCGGTGACGGTCGCGCGACGGTGCGGGATCCGGTCGATCGTGAGCCTCCGCGGGAACGACGTCGACCGCGCCATGTTCCACGGCCCGCGCTTGCCGCTCCTCCTCCATGCGCTCGAGCGCGCCGACTCGATCGTCGGCGTCTCCGGCGAGATCCTCGCGAAAGTGACGGCGCTGACCGGGCGCACCGCGGGGCTCCACCTGGTGCCGAACGGCGTCGACGTGGCCGCGCTCGATCCGGAAGGCGGGGTGGCCGACCTCGTCGCCGCGCGGCCGTTCCTCGGCTTCCCCGGCGAGCTGCGCCTGAAGAAGGGCCTGCCGGTGCTGCTGGAGCTGGCCGAGCGGCTCGCGGCCGGGGATCCCGGGACGATCTTCGCGATCGGCGGCGTGCGCGTCGAGGAGCGGGACGGCGTCGAGGCATGGCGCCGGGCTCATCCCGCCGCCTCGACGCGTCTCGTGGAGATCCGCTACACGCGCGACCGCGCCGAGCTGGCCACGACGCTCCGCGCGATGGACCTCCTCGTCTTCCCGTCGCTCTGGGACGGCCTCCCGAACGCTCTGCTCGAAGGGATGGCGCTCGCGCGGCCGGTCCTGGCGAGCGCGGTCGGCGCGATCCCCGAGGTGCTCGAGCACGGCGTGAACGGATTCCTGATCGCCCCGTCCCGGCTCGACACGTTCGCCGCCGAGGCCCTCCGCGTCGCCGGTCTGCCGGCGGACGAGCGCGCCCGGGTCGGCCGCGCCGCGCGAGAGACCGTCGCCACGCGCTTCCGTCCGGAGGCCGAGCGCGACGCGCTGCTCGCGGTGCTCTCCTCCCGATGAAGATCCTCTACCTCGCCCCCGACCCCGTCCCGGCGCCGAAAGGGGCGTCGGTGCGGATCACCCGCACGGTCGAGACCCTCCGAGCGCTCGGCCACGAGGTCGAGCTCTTCACGCCGGCCCTCACCGAGGAGGAGAACTTCCTCACGCGGATGATGGCGTTCCGGCGTGACGCCGCCCGGTGGCTGGACGGCCGGCAGGCCGACCTCGTCCAGTTCCGCGGGATCTGGGAGGGGATCCCGGCTCTGGCCGCCGCGCGCCGGTTGGGCGCGAGGGCCGTCTACGAGGCGCACGGCTTCCCGTCGATCGAGCTGCCGTACCACTTCCCGAACCTGGCCGGGGAGGGAACGCTCCTCGCGAAGATCATCGACGAGGAGCGGCGCCTCCTGACCGGCGCCGACCGCGTCGTCACGCCGTCGCGCACCGGCTCGCTCTACCTGCTGCGCCTCGGCGTCCCGCGGGAGCGGATCGACGTGATCCCGAACGCCGTCGACACGGACCTCTTCTCGCCCGGCCCCGTCCCGCCGGACGAGCCGCCGTACCGCCTCCTCTACGAAGGAACGCTCGCCCCGTGGCAAGGCCTGTCGACGGTTCTGGAGGCGCTCGTCCCGCTCCGCAACGTGCCGGTCGAGCTGCACGTCATCGGCCCGTACCGCGGCCTGTGGCGGGCGGAGATCCGGCGCCAGGCGCGGGCGCTGCGCGTCCACCACCTCGTCCACCTCTCCGGCTCGATGGCGCAGGCGGACCTGCCGCCCGTGCTGCGCACC
This sequence comes from uncultured Holophagales bacterium, assembly GCA_964384675.1. Taxonomy (GTDB): domain Bacteria; phylum Acidobacteriota; class Thermoanaerobaculia; order UBA5066; family UBA5066; genus CAYLNK01. The sequence continues at coordinate 14,078 of CAYLNK010000083.1, forward strand.
GCGCACGTCGGGCTCGCGCCGCTCCCGCGCGACCCGCGCAACGCCGTCCAGGGCTGCTGCCCGATCAAGCTCCTCGAGTACATGGCCGCCGGGCGCCCGATCGTCTCCACGCGGATCGCACCGGTCGAGGAGATCGTGGAGGACGGCGTCACGGCGCTCCTCGTGGAGCCCGGCAGCCCGCACGCGCTCTCGGCCGCGCTCCGCTGGATGCTCGCCCACCCCGCCGAGCGGGAGGCGCTCGGCGCGAAGGCCCGCGAGATCGCGCTCGCCCGCTTCGGGGCGGACGGCTTCCGCGCGAACGTGGCGGGCGCCCTTTCGCGCCTGGGCGTAGGATGAGACCAGGGCCATGTACAACGTCGGCGAGCTGATCCGCGACGAGACCTTCCTCGAGGAGCTGGGCGAGAGCCTCGCCGGCCACGGCGCGCCGCCGGTCCTCCGCTGCGCCAAGATCAAGATCACCTCCCGCTGCAACCTCCGCTGCGTCATGTGCAAGTACTGGCAGACGACGTCGGAGGAGACCCTCTCGTCCGACCGCTGGCGCGCGGTGTTCCGCGAGATGGCCGAGCTGGGCTGCAAGAAGATCCACTTCTCCGGCGGCGAGGTGTTCCTGCGGAAGGACTTCCTCGACCTCGTCGAGGACGCCATCGCGTGCGGGATGAAGGTCAACATGACGACCAACGGCACGCTGGTGGACCGCGAGGCCGCGCGCCGCATGGCGAAGATGGGCGTGAACAGCGTGTCGATCTCGCTGGACGGCCCCGACGACGAGGCCCACAACGCCGTGCGCGGCCGGGCCTACGCGTTCGACCGCTCGGTGCAGACGATCAAGTGGCTGAAACGCGATCAGCGACTCGACCGGGTCGAGTCGCTTTCCAAGAAGCTGAAGGTGCGGATCAACTTCGTCGTGATGCGAGGGAACTACAAGCGACTGCCGGAGATGGTCACTCTCGCCGGCGAGCTGGGCGCCGAGGAGCTCCTCCCGATGCCGGTCGACGAGAAGAAGGTGATCCGCAACCGGCTCACCAAGGCGCAGATCCGTCGGTACAACCGGGAGATCGCGCCCGAGGTCGTCGAGCTGCGGCAGAAGTACGGCTTCTCCACGCACCCGGCGCTCGTCTACCCGTTCGGTGTCACCGAGGAAGAGGTCCGCTACAGCGCCAAGGGGCTCTACGCGCGCGGCACGTTCGAGCGGAAGGCGTGCCTGGCGCCCTGGCTCCACACGTTCATCGCCTGGAACGGCGACGTCTACCTCTGCTGCATGACGAACGGGCGGATGGAGCCGCTCGGGAACGTCGCGTCGACGAGGGTCGGCGACGTGTTCCATGGCGAGGGGTACCGCCGGATCCGCGAGGAGTTCTCCTCAGGGAACCACCTCGCCCCGTGCCACCGCTGCGACCTCTTCCTGAAGGAGAACGCCGCGCTCCACGCGGCGCTCGATCAGGCGGGCGACCGCGGCGGCGCCGTCGGGGAGGACGACGGTCTGGCGTCTCCCGCGCTCGAGGCCGGCGCCTAGCAACGCCTCGAGCTCGCGCGGGCTCCGGGCGATCGGCCAGCCGGCGGCCCGGCGAGCCTGGTCGTCGTAGCGGCGCGGCTCCGGCAGGAAGACGGCCGGCACGCCCGACAGCGCGATCTCGTGGAACGCGTGGTAGCCCGCCGCGCTGACGACCGTGTCCGCCGCCGGGAGCAGCCGCGCGGCCGGGAAGAAGGGAGCCACGGGGGGGACCGGCGGAAGGACGTCGCTGACGGCGACCAGGGTCGCGCCGAGCCGGGCCGCGACCTTCACGAGGAGCCCCACCAGCCGCGCCTGCTCGGTCGCGTCGCCCGACGGGAGCGCCAGGATCAGGCGCGCGTCGTCCGGCACGCCGAGCCGGGCTCGACCCTCGGCGCGCGACAGGGGAGGCTCGGCGAGGAGGATCGGGCCGACGCGCACCGATGGGACCGCGAGCGCCGCGAGCTCCTCCGGCGCCTCTTCACCCCAGACGAGGAGCTCGACGCGACCCTCGATCGTCCGGCGCACGGCGGGGTCGAGGTAGAAGCGGGGCGGCACCCAGCGGGCCACGAGGATCGCGGGCGGCGGCAGCTCGCGGAGGAGCCCGCGCGGGAAGACGTCGCCGACGAGGAGGTCGAACGGCGGGAGCACCGGGACCACGTGCTCCAGGCGCTCCTCCGGGATCGCCACGTGGTGGACGCCGAGCGCGGCGGCCCACCCGGAGAGCCGCTCGGGCAGGAGCAGCGTCCCGCGGCCGACGCGTCGCAGAACCGCCAGCCCGCGCAGCGCGTGCCCGTGTCCGCCGCCGAGCGCGTAGTAGGTCGGGGCTCGCGGCGTGGCGCCTGCCGGAGAGCCGGGTCGCGTCCTACCCGCCGTCCCGGGCCGAGCGGCTCGCGCGCGACCCCTTCGTCGAGTCCCCGAGGCGCACGCAGAGATCCCGGAGCGCCGCGACCTGCCGGAGGCGCCGGGCGATGGCCTCCGGGCTCATGTCGGTCTTCGCCTCGAGCCTCCGCCCGGTCGTCAGGTCGGCAAGGGCCGAGACGCGGCGGAAACGGGCCTCGACGTCCGCGGGAGCGTACGAGACGCTCATCGATCCGTTTCCCGGAGACGCTCGATGTCGTCCAGGTCGCGAGGCCGATTCGCCCACGCCTTCATCCGCACGAGCCCCTCCCGCGAGACGCACCAGACGGGGATATCCCCGACCGCGCGCCGCTCTCTCGAGGCGAACACGTCGCCGAGCGCCTCGTTGACCACCAGGAGATCCAGCGTCAGGGAGTCACCGCCGTCGACCTTGGTCAGGCGCCGGATCTCCAGGCCGTCGGCGAACCGCATCGGGAGCGCCTCGACGTCGAACCCGCGGCTCCGTGCCGTGGTGGCGGCCGGATCGAGCGACGCCGGCGGGACGAGCAGGTCGATGTCCGTCGTGGCGCGGCTGACGCCGTGGACCGCGAGCGCCAGCGCCCCGCAGATCGCGTAGTCGACCCCGGCGCTCTCGAGGGCGGCGAAGACCCCGGTCGCCTCGGCGAACAGGTCGAGCGCCACGCCGGGCTACGTCCCGAAGCGGTCGTGCTCCAGCTCTTCCTCCCGCAGCAGCGACGCCTTCGCGGCCTTCTTCGGGTCGAACGCCGCATAGTCGTCGAAGGCGTACGGGTCGTAGCCGTCGGCCGACTGGTAGAGGTGCGGATCGTCGGGGTCCTGCGTGGTCTTCTCGTCCGCCGAGTAGCTCGGCGGGCGCGATCGCGCGCAGCTGACGCACGTCGTCCCCTCGGGGTAGAGGCGCGTGTGGAGGAGGCAGACCTGCTTGCCGCAGGTGCCGCAGCTGCCCATGGCCGGCTGGTCGCAGCCGTGGGCGAAGAGGAATCCGCTCGTCTCCTGACAGCTCACCGCGAGCCTCCTGCCGTGATCATAGAGACACTCCGGCCATCGCGTCCGCGTAGAGGCGATGGAAATGGTGGACGCCGTTCTCCCGACGCACCGAAAACCGGCCTGCCGAATAGGTTCGGGACCGGAGCCCCCGCTGCACGGCCTCGCAGATGGCGATGTCCTCGTGCTGCACCTCGTCGCTGAACGCCACCGTCTCCTCGACGACGCGGCGCACGGCCGGGCTCTCCGGGTCGGCCACGTACCACTCGAACACCGTCAGCGTCCGGCCGGGCCCGAGCGGCAGGATCAGGTTGGTCGAGTAGTTGTCCGGGTAGACGTTGAGCATCAGGTTCGGGAAGACCCAGTAGTACGCCGCCTCGGAGTCATCCTCCCGGCGCCGGAGGCGCCCGCCGGCCGACACGATCGGGGCGTGCTGGATCGACCACCTCCCATGGGTCTCGGTCCGGTACGCCCGGTAGTCGAGCTCCTTCATCAGGCCGGGATGGACGACCGGGATGTGGTACCCCTCGAGGTAGTTGTCGACGTACACCTTCCAGTCGCAGGCGATCTCCCAGTCGCGGCGGAACGCCAGGGAGAGGCGCGCCAGGCCGCGCGCCTCGAGCCGCCCGTGCAGCTCCCCGAGCACCTCGGCGAGCGGCGGCGGGCCCCCGTCCTCGACCCCGGTCAGGCAGACGAAGACGAGCCCGATCCACGTCTCCACGCGGAACACGGGCAGGCGGGTCGAGCCCCGGTCGAACCCCTCGACCCCGTCGAATTCCGGCGTGCCGGCGAGCGCCCCGTCGAGCCCGTAGCTCCAGCCGTGGTAGCCGCAACGGAGCGTCGCGCAGGTCCCCGAGCCGCTCGCGACCGGCCCCGCGCGGTGCCGGCAGACGTTCGAGAGGGCCCGCAGGACGCCGTCCTTCCCCCGGACGACGAGCACCGGCTCGCCCGCGATCTCGGTCACCCGGTAGGAGCCGGGCTCGGCGAGCGAGGCCGCGGTGCCGACGAGCTGCCACGTCCGCGCGAAGACCCGGGTCGCCTCGGCCGCGGCGACCGCCGGGTCGGCGTAGCACCAGGACGGCAGGGTCGACGCGGCGGCGAGCGACGCGTCGACGGCAAGCGGGCGTCTCTCCATCGGACGCCGCGATGATAGCGGTCGAGGCTATGCTGCGGGCCTCGTGACACGACAGGACGAAGGGCCGCCGGGAAGCGCGCCGGGGCTGGTCCGGGGCCTCAACGGCTTCGACACCACGCTCCTGGTGATGGGCCTCATCGTCGGGAGCGGCATCTTCCTGACGCCGGCGTCGATCGCGAAGGGTCTCCCGGCCGCCGGCGCGATCCTGGCCCTCTGGATCGTGGGCGGCCTCATCGCGCTCGCGGGGAGCCTCGTCTTCGCCGAGCTCGGCGCCATGATGCCGAAGGTCGGGGGCTCGTACGTCTTCATCCGTGACGCCTACGGTCCGCTGCCCGCCTTCCTCTACGGCTGGGTGACGTACCTCGTGGTGATGTGCGGCGGCGTCGCGGCGATCGCGACCGGCTGCGCGGAGTACGTCGGCGTCTTCTTCCCCGCGCTCGGCACGAAGCACGTCCTCTTGACGCTCGGACCGGTGGCGATCAGCGCGGGCCAGCTCGTGGCGGTCGCGGCCGTGCTGGTCCACTCCGCCGCCCAGTACCGCGGCGTCACGTTCGGCACCCGCCTCCAGGCGTCGTTCACGTTCCTGGCGCTCCTGGCGATGCTGGGACTGATCGCCGGGGGAGCCGCGTCGGGCGCCTCGGTGCCGGCTGCCGCGCCCCCCGCCCCCCCGATCCCATGGCTCGCCTACGTGACGGCCCTCGTCGCCGTGCTCTGGTCGTACGACGGCGGCAACTTCATCGCCGCGGCCGCGGGCGAGGTGGCGCGTCCCCAGCGCAACCTGCCGCTCGGTCTCGTCGGCGGAACCGGCCTCGTGATGCTGATCTACGTCGCGCTCAACGCGGCGTACCTCAAGGCGATCCCCGCCTCCGAGATGGCCGGCGTGGCGCGCCCAGCCCAGCTCGCCGCGGAGCGGCTCATCGGCCCGTTCGCGGGCGTTCTGATCACCGCCGCCATCGTCGCGGCCACGTTCGGCTGCACCGGCGCCACGCTGACCCCCGGTCCGCGGATCGCCTACGCGATGGCCGGAGACGGGCTCTTCCCGGCGCCGTTCGGACGCGTGCATCCGGGCTACCACACGCCCTCGTTCGGGATCGGCCTGCAGGCGGTCTGGACAGCTCTCCTCTGCCTCTCGGGACGCTACGACCAGCTCTACACGTACGCGATCTTCGCCACCCTGCTCGGCTACGTGGCCGGCGCCGTCGCGCTCTTCCTCTTCCGCAGGAGGCTCCCCGACCTGCCGCGGCCGTACCGCTGCTGGGGCTACCCCGTGGTCCCGGGGCTCTACGTGGCAGCCCTGCTGCTGGTCCTCGGCTCGACGCTCGTGGAGCAGCCGAAGGAGAGCCTGGCGGGGCTCGGGATCCTGGCGCTCGGGCTTCCGGTCTATGCCTGGATGACCCGGAAGGCGCCTACAGCAGCCCCTTCTCCCTGAGGAAGGAACGGAGGTCCGGCAGGCAGGCGGTGCACGTCTGGCCGCAGCCGGTCCGCTCCATCACCTCGGGAAGGGTCTGTCCCTCGTACTGCATCCGGTAGGCGACCTCCACGAACGTCACGCCGGCGCACTCGCAGCGGGTCATCGGGGGCGGGACGGAGCGGGGGCGCGCCGGAAGCGTGGGGAGGGGGTTCGCGCTCACGAGGCGATTCTAGAACGCCCGAGACTGAGTCTCAACATGATGCAGGCGCACCAATCGGCGAGCCGATCCGCCCCGCGGGACGGCTGATACGATGCCGTCATCACGAAACCGGAGGCCCGCATGAAGGGTAACGATCAGGTGATCCAGGTTCTCAACGAAGTCCTCTGCGCCGAGCTGACGGCGGTGAACCAGTACTTCGTCCACTCGATGATGTGCCGCAACTGGGGCTACCGGAAGCTGGCCGACTACCTCCGCAAGGAGTCGATCGGCGAGATGAAGCATGCCCAGGAGGTGATCGAGCGGATCCTGTACCTCGAGGGCGTCCCGAACATGCAGAAGTACTTCAAGATCAACGTCGGCCAGAACGTCCGCCAGCAGATGGAGTTCGACGTGGCGGTGGAGTACGACGCCGTCAAGCGCCTCAACGACGGGATCGAGGTCGCGACCAAGGCGGCCGACAACGGCAGCCGCGCCATCCTGGAAGGGATCCTCCGGAGCGAGGAGGAGCACATCGACTGGCTCGAGGCCCAGATCCACGTCATCCAGGAAGCGGGCTACGAGAACTACCTGGCGCAGCAGCTGGAAGGCTGAAGCCGACCTGGTCCAGGGGAACCCGGGCGCCGGGTTCCCCTCACCCCTCCGCCCGCCCGGGCCTGATCAGGACCGTAGCGCCCTTCCCCACCGCAGGCCGCGGGAGAGGGAGGGGCGCAGCAGCCGTCCCGCCTCCCCGAGCGACCGGACCGGCCCTCCGCCCGCCCGGATCCCCGGCTCGATCTCGTCGTACGCCGCCCGGTAGCGGTACCACGGGATCGTCGGGAAGAGGTGGTGCAGGGAGTGGAGATTCTGGTTGAGGAAGGAGGCGTCCAGGAGCCTCGATCCCACCGCGCCTCCCGCCCAGACGATCGAAGCCGTATCCCGCAGCCGTCCCCGCTCGGTGTGAGGCCGGTGCGGAAGGTAGTCGAAGAGGAAGGCGAGGAGCGTCACCGCGAGCTGCGCGGGGAGGAACCAGTAGAGGAGCAGGTGTCCGAGGTGTCCCGTGCGCCACGCGAGCCCGGCCGCGGCGAGAAGGACCGCGACGCCGCCCGCCGCCTGGAGGAGCACGCCGTCCCACGCCACGAGCCGCCCGAAGTAGACGCGGTAGTAGTGCGTCCAGGTCGTCGCGAAGCGCAGCAAGGTGGATGGCCAGCTTCCTCCGACGACCCAGAAATCGGGATCCTCGGCCGGGTCGTTCGTGTGCGCGTGGTGGTGCAGGTGGAGTCGCCGGAAGGCGGCGAACGGGGCGAACAGGACGAGCACCGCGACGTGCCCGAGGAGCTCGTTCAACCAGCCGATCCGGGACGCGGCCCGGTGCGCGGCGTCGTGCGCGACCGTGAACTGGAGGTAGGCGCAGACGGCGTTGAGGGCGACCGCCAGGGCGGACGGGACGAGGCCGCGCGCCGCGCCCCACGTCGCGACGAGCTGGACCGCCAGGGCACCTCCGCAGAGCGCCACGGTGGGCCACGCGGTCGCGCGGGGCGCCAGCCCGTGCC
>CAYLNK010000084.1:0-21571 GCA_964384675.1 uncultured Holophagales bacterium
CCCAGACGGACCCGAGGTCCGCCACGGTCATGAGCGGCTGCAGCGCCTCGAAGAGACCGCCGGGCGTCACCCTCCGGTCGATGACGCGCCCCGAGAACGGGGCCCGGAGCGTGAGCGTGGCACCGTCGGTCCCGGTGTGCGCGTGGTCGCCGGCGGTCGCCCGCAGGCGTGCGACCGCTTCCTCGGAGTCTCCGTACAGGTGCAACGTCCGCTCGGCCGAGGCGACGGCGGCCCTCCTGGCGAGGTAGTCGCCTTCGCGAGCCTGGAGCTCCCCGGCGCTCATCGCCCTCGCCTCGACGAGCCTCCGGGCCCGCTCGTAGGCGTTGGCCGACACGCTGAGGCTCGACAGCTCCTTCAGGAGCTCCTCGCGCGCCCGCCCGAGGTCGACGCTCTCGATCACGAGGAGGGGGTCGCCGCGCTTCACGCGGGCGCCGAGGTCCACCGGGATCGACGCCACGCGACCCTTGACGTTCGCGGCGACCTGGAGGAGCCGGTTCTCGTCGTACCCCACGCTGCCGGTCAGCGCCAGGAGGTGCGAGAGGTCGACGACCTGGACCTTCCACGTGGTGATGCCGGCCTCGGCGATCGCCGCGGCGGTGAGGCTCACGCGCTGGGGGGTCGCGGCCTCGCCGGCCCTCTCCACCTCCACCGCACGGCTCTCCGCCGCCGGTCCTGCCGGGCGGCCCCTGCCGCACCCGGGAAGGGCGAGCGCGGCAGAGAGGGCGAGTCCGGCGACCTGGTTGGTGCTCGTACGGTTCACGGGTCCTTCCTCCCTGGGGCGTCGTCGGGTCCGATGAGCCGCTGGAGCTCGGCGAGGGCCACGGCCAGCTCGAAGCGCGCCTGGATCTCCTCGCGCTGGGCGTCACGGGCGGTCCGTTGCGCGTCGAGGAGGTCGAGGAGCGAGGTCTCCCCCTCCTCGAAGAGGAGACGCGCCAGGCGGAGGCTCTCCGCCGCCGAGGGCACGAGGTCGCCCACGAGGGTGGCGACCTGCGCCGCCGACGTGTCGACGTCCCGCCTCCGCGTCTCGACCTCGGTCAGCCGCGTCAGCCGGGTACGGGAGAGCTCCGCGGCGCGAAGGCGCGACTCGGCGCCCGCGCGCGCGACGTCGCCGCGGCGCGCGTTCCAGAGCGGGAGCGAGACGCCGAGCGAAGCGCCGAACGCCTCGCGGTCCAGCTCCTCGGCGTGGAAGAGGGAGAGGCCCAGGTCCGGGACGCGCGATCGGCGCGCGGCCGTGAGGAGCGACGCGGCCCTCGCCGCCTCTGCCCGGGCGCGGAGCACCTCGGGGCTCCGCTCCAGCCGCGAAGGCAGCGCCTCCCGGAGCGGCTCCGCGGCGTCGGCCGGTCGGGGAAGCTCACCGGCGAGGACGAGCGGCTCCGGGAGCGGGCTCGCCGCGAGCGTCCGCAGGGCCGCCTCGGCAGCCGCCGACTCGCGTTCCGCGGAGCGCAGCTCGCGCTGCTGTTTCAGCCACTCGACACGGGCCTTGATCCGGTCGACCTCCCTCGTCTCGCCGAGCGAGGCCCGGCGGCTCACGAGGTCGAGGAGCGACCGCGCGTCCCCCTCCGTGTCGCGGGCGACCTCGACGAGGCCGCGGGCCTCGAGGAGGCGAAAGAAGGTGAGGCGCGCGTCGATCGCGAGGCCCCAGCGAACCGCAGCGCCTTCGGCCCGGCGAGCCTCGGCGGCGTGGTCCGCCGCCTCGATGCTGGCCGCCCGCGCCGGAAGCCACGGTACGACCTGTGAGAGCACGACGCCGATCTCCGTGGCGCGCACGGAGGAATCGGCGGCGGACCGGCCTCGGCCGAGGCTCAGCTCGAGCGTCGGATCCGGGAGGAGCCGTGCCCCGAGGCGCTCGGCCTCGCCGGCGTCCTCCTCCGCGCGAGCGACCTGCGACGCCGGGTGCGACCGCAGGACGGTCTCGACGTACGCGTCGATCCGGAGCGCGTCGTCGGCGCGGGCTCCGGCGGCGCCGCACAGGACGACGACGGCGAGCCGCGTGCGGCGGCGATTGGTGGTTCCCATTCATCTCTCCTGGCGGGCGAGAGAGCCGGCGCGTGGTCACCCGAGAGCCCGTTGCCCCGCAGGGAAGGGCTGGCGTCGGAGGTCCGGTCGCTCGCGCGCCGCTCGTTCGCGGTTCGGTCAGGGCTCGCCTCCCGAGGCGGAGCCGGCGGACGACGCAGAGCGCAGAGGGCCTTTCAGCAGAGCCGTAACGTGCTCAGCCGTTACGGGACCGCCCTTGCCCCCGCGCCGTTCCTACGCGACGAGCGGCTTCGGGACGTGCCGGATGTCCGAGAGGTGGCCGTCGCTCGGCGCGAGCGGCATCTCCGCGCGCCGCGGGCCGTCCAGGGAGGCGGGCGCCGGCAGGCGCGTCGGCCGCGGCGCCACGGGGTTCGCGTGCGTCCCGCACGAGCAGCTGGCGCAGGCCGGGGAGCAGTGCCCCGGTGCGGTGTCGGACGGGCAGGTCTCGAGGCACTCGGCGCCGAGGAGCAGCGATCCGAGGTTCGTCTCCTGCATCAGGACGACCGCGCAGAGCAGCACGAGAACCCGTCTCAGCACGGGACGACGATAGCACCTCCAGGCTCGTCTCCCGGCTCACGGCTTCGGTACGGGCGAGCCCGGCGCGGGGCGTCCGGGGCTCCCCTTCGGCTCGGTCCGGGGCACGGGCCGGAAGGCGTAGACGTTCCCCTTCAGGGTCCCGATGTAGAGGATGCCTCCCTCGCTGCCGATGCCTCGTATGGTTCCCTCGAAGGACTCCTTCCAGCGCTCCTCCCCCGTTCCCGCGTCGAGAGCCCGTAGGTCCCCGCCGTCTCCCGCGACGACGAGACCGTTCCAGATTCGCGGCCGGGGCGTCGACCACTCCTTGGCCGCCGTCCGGCTCCACAGGACCTTCGCGAGGGAGGTCCGGATCGCGAGCAGCTCGCTGCCCGTCGAGACGTACACCACGTCGCCATGGACGACGGGTGTGTAGCCCGGCGCCTGACCCAGCTCGATCCGCGCGACGGTGCTGCCGTCGGCGGGCCGCAGCCTGTACAGCTGCTTGTCGGCCGCGCCCACGATCACGTCGCCCTCCGCCGGGACCACCGACGTCGTGAACGGCGAGCCGAAGGAACGCTTCCAGAGGACCGAGCCGGTGGCCGGATCCAGGGCGTGCACCGTTCCGTCGACTCCGGCGAAAAGCAGCCGTCCGCCGGCGAGCGCGGCCGCGGCCGGGTAGCGTCTCTGGTCCGGCGAGCCCGCGCCGTGAAACGTCCACTTCACCGAGCCGTCGCGGCGACCGAGCGCCACGACGTGGTCGCCGACGCCGACCGTGTAGAGGTTCTCCGCCAGCGGGAGGATGTCCGTCGGGAATCCCGAGATCCCGGGAGAGACCTGGTCCGCACGCGTCTTCCATCGCACGCTCCCCGTGTCCCGGTCGAACGCGTAGACGAGGCTCGTCGTGCCGTCGGTGCCGATGTAGACGACGTCGTCCTTCAGGAGCGGGTCTCCGTGGAACTGGCCGGCGCCGTCCGCCGTGACGTCGTACGACCAGACCGGCTTGCCGCTCCCCTTGTCGAAGGCGTGGAACGCGCCGGCGCACGAACCGATGAGGACCAGCTCCCCCACGACCGTGGGGGTGGAGAAGACTCAACCGCCGGTCGCGACCTTCCACAAGGTGTCGCCCACCGGACCGGCCCCTCGGGCGGCGAAGGGCGCCAAAGCCAGGAGGAGAGCCGACACGGGACGGAGCGCTCGTCTCATGCCGGGAAGTCTAGCGGTAGAGTTCACTGTCATGAAGATCGTCGCGGCCCTCTGTCTCACGCTCGTCGCCTCGGGATCGCTCGCCCAGGAAACGAGGCCGTCTCCCGGTCCGGCGGCGGCGACGGATCCCTGGGCCTTCCTGCGCCGGCTCGAAGGCTCGTGGCGCGGGGCGGGTCAGGGCGAGCCGGGCCGCTCCACCGTCGAGCGCACGTACGAGCTCGTCCTCGGGAAGAAGTTCCTGCACGCCCGCCAGGTCTCCACGTACCCGCCCCAGGAGAAGAACCCGAAGGGCGAGATCCACCAGGACTGGGGCGTCTACAGCTACGACAAGCAGCGCCGGCTTCTGGTGCTCCGCCAGTTCCACGGCGAGGGCTTCGTGAACCAGTACACCGCCGAGGTCCCGGCGGGGGACGCGGTCGTCTTCACGACGGAGGCGATCGAGAACCTGCCGGCGAAGTGGCGAGCCCGGGAGACGCTCCGTCTGGTCGGTGACGCCGAGCTGAACGAGGTCTTCGAGCTGGCGGCTCCCGGCAAGGAGTTCTCGATCTACTCGGAGACGCGGCTCACCCGGGCGAGGCCGTAGGAAGGAGTATCGTCGTCGCTTGCGGCCCTGACGCTGCGGGAGGCCCCGTGACGCGCTTGCTCCTCGTGGACAGCGAGCCAGAGAACCGTACCCTCCTGCGGGACCTCCTGCTGGGGCAGGGCTGCGAGGTCGACGAGGCGCGGCACGGCGCCGAGGCGCTCGCCCGGGCCCGCCAGTCCCCGCCCGACCTCGTGATCTCCGACCTCCGGATGCCGGTGATGGACGGCTACACCCTGCTCCGGCGCTGGAAGGCCGACGACGGTCTCCGCCAGATCCCCTTCGTCGTCTGCACGGCCGCGGCCACCGACCCGAAGGACGAGTCGCTCGCGGTCGACCTGGGGGCCGACGCGGTCCTCCACGACCCGGACGGTCCCGAGCCCTTCATGGCCCGCATCCGCGAGGTCCTCGCGGGTCAGACGCGCGCCGCGCCCTCGCTGCCGCACCAGCCGACAGGCAAGGAGAAGGTGCTGGAGCAGTACAGCGAGGTCCTCGTTCGCGAGCTGGAGGAGAAAGCCCTGCAGCTGGAGCGGGCGAACCGAGAGCTCCTCGCCCGAGAGGCTCGCCTCCGCGCCATCTTCGAGACCGAGCCGGAGTGCGTGAAGCTGCTGGCCGCCGACGGCTCGCTGCTCGAGATGAACCCGGCCGGCCTGCGGATGATCGACGCGGACTCGTTCGAGGAGGTCGGGAGCCACTGCGTCTTCTCGATGGTCGTCCCGGAGCACCGCGAGGCCTTTCGCGCGCTCACGGAGCGCGTCTTCCGCGGGGAGACCGGTACCCTCGAGTTCGAGATCGTGGGCCTGAAGGGCAGCCGGCGCTGGCTGGAGACCCACGCGAGCCCTCTGCGCGACGCCGACGGAGCGATCACGGCGCTCCTCGGCATCACCCGGGACATCACCGAGCGCAAGGAGTCGGAGGCCGCGCTGCGCCGCAGCGAAGCGAAGTTCCGCGCCATCTGCGAGGCCTCGCCGCTGGGGATCTTCCTCATCGACCCGCAGGGTCTCGTCACCTACTCGAACCCCGCCGACATGCGGCTCTCCGGCCTCTCGTGGGACGACTCGATGGGCCTGAACTGGAGCAAGGCCATCCATCCGGACGACCGGGAGCGGGTCATGGCGGAATGGCAGGCCTGCCACGCGGCGGGCCGGCCCTACGCCGGCACCGGACGCTACCTCCACCCCGACGGCAAGGTCGTGAGGTGGGAGGTGACGACCGCACCGGTCCAGGTCGGGGACGCGTCGCTCGGACAGGTCGGTCTCGTCGTGGACACCACCGAGCGAAGCCTGGCGGAAGAACGGCTGCGGCTCGCGGTCCAGGCCTCGAACGTCGGGCTGTGGGACTGGGACCTCACGACCGACCGCGTCGTCTTCTCGCGAGAATGGAAGGCTCAGCTCGGCTACGCCGAGGACGAGATCGCCGACGAGCTCGGGGAGTGGCAGAGGCGCGTCCACCCCGACGACCTCGGGCCGGTGCTGGATCGGATCCAGCGCTCCCTGGCCCGGCCGGAGCCTCCGCACGAGGCCGAGTTCCGGATGCGCCACCGGGACGGCACGTGGCGCTGGATCTACACGCGCGCCGAGGTCCTGCGCGACGGGGAGGGGAAGCCCGTCCGCATGCTGGGCGGCCATCTGGACGTGACGGATCGCAAGAGGGCGGCCATCCAGATCGAGCACCTGAACCGCGTGTACGCCGTGCTCAGCGAGATCAACCAGGCTCTCGTGCGCGGCTCCCCGCCTTCGGGGCTGTTCGAGTCGGCCTGCCGGATCGCCGTGGAGGCCGGCCGGTTCCGGATGGCCTGGATCGGGCTGATGGACGCGGCGACGGGCAGGCTTCAGCTGGTGGCGCACGCGGGCGCCACGCCGGACACGATCGCGCTCGTGAAGGTCATCCTCGAGGACGGGACACCGGACGGCGGCTGCGCCCTGACACGCCACGCGCACGGGTCGGGCGAGGTCGCCGTCTGCAACGACATCGAGCACGACCCGCGGTCGGTGAGCTGGCGGGCCGCCGCGCTGGAGCGAGGCTATCGCTCGATGGCGTCCCTCCCGCTGAGGCTCGGAGAGACGATCGTCGGGACGTTCAACCTCTACGCCGGCGAGGCGGACTTCTTCGACGCGGTGGAGCTGCGGCTCCTGGGGGAGCTGGCCGCGGACGTCTCGTTCGGGCTGGAGCTGCACCGGCGCGAGGAGGTGCGGCGGGGCGCCGAGCAGGCGCTGCGGGCCAGCGAGGAGCGCTTCCGCGAGCTGGCGGAGACCATCGAGGACGTCTTCTGGATCAGCAGCCCCGACCGGACCGAGATGCTCTACGTGAGCAAGGCGTACGAGAGCATCTGGGGGCGCAGCTGCGCCAGCCTCTACGCGTCCCCCGAGAGCTGGCTCGCCGCGGTGCACCCGGACGATCGCCACCGGATCCAGCACGCGGCGGGGACGCGGCTGGCGCGCGGGGACTACGACGAGGAGTACCGGATCGTCCAGCCGGGCGGGGCCGTGCGCTGGATCCGCGATCTCGCGTTCCCGGTCCGGAACGGGGCCGGCGCCATCGAGCGGATCGTCGGCGTGGCACGCGACATCACCGACCGGAGGGCCGCCGAGGAGCAGCTGCTGCGGGCCCAGAAGCTGGAAGGGATCGGACAGCTCGCCGGCGGCGTGGCGCACGACTTCAACAACATCCTCGCCGTGATCCTCATGCAGGCGGACCTCGTCGCGACGCGGGACGATCTGCCCGAGGCTGCCCGCAGCGGCCTCGAGGAGATCCGGGCCGCCGCGGAGCGCGCCGCCGGCCTCACCCGGCAGCTGCTCCTCTTCGGCCGGCGCCAGGTCATGCAGCCGCGCGAGCTGGACCTGAACGAGACCGTCGGCAACATCGCCCGGATGCTCCAGCGGATCATCGGAGAGGACGTCCGCCTGGACCTGCGCCTCCACCCAGCGTCGCTGGTGACCCGGGCCGACGCCGGCATGCTCGACCAGCTGCTGATGAACCTGGCGGTGAACGCACGCGACGCGATGCCCGAGGGCGGGCAGCTCCTGATCGAGACCTCCGTCGAGGACGTGGACGAGGCGTTCGCCCGCCTCCGCCCCGACGTGCTGCCCGGGAGATACGTGCGGCTGAGCGTCAGCGACACCGGTGTCGGCATCCCCGCCGCCGTCCTGCCCCGGATCTTCGAGCCGTTCTTCTCGACCAAGGAGCCCGGCAAGGGCACGGGCCTGGGCCTCGCGACGGTCTTCGGGATCGTGAGGACCCATCGCGGCTGGCTCGACGTGAAGAGCGAACCGGGGCACGGCGCCCACTTCCGGATCCTCCTCCCGGCCAGCGAGGCGCCCGCTTCGCCCCCGGCCCCCGCGGCGGCGCGGCCGAGCGCCCGCGGCGGAGCGGAGACGATCCTCCTGGTGGAGGACGAGCGTCCGGTCCGCCACCTCATGCAGACGATCCTGGCGCGGCACGGCTATCAGGTCCTGACCGCCGAGAACGGGCCGGAGGCGCTCCGGATCTGGGGAGACCGGCGGGAGGAGATCGCCCTTCTCGTGACGGACCTGGTCATGCCCGGAGGCGTGGGCGGAGAGCAGCTCGCCCGGCGCCTGCGAGAGGAGAGCCCCCGTCTCGGCGTCGTCTTCGTGAGCGGGTACAGCGCGGAGAGGACCGGCGGGAAGGGCGAGCTGCGGACGGGCGAGAGCTTCCTCCAGAAGCCGTTCTCACCCGAGCGCCTGCTGGAGGCGGTGCGCCGGACCATCGATGGCTAGCTTTGCTAGCCTCGAGCCCGTGGCCGCTCCTCCGCCCACGCCCCGAACGACGGGCGCTTCGTCGGCTGCCGAACGACGCGAGGCGCGCCGGGCGACGCTGATCTACGGCAAGGTCTCTTCCTTCGCCGAGCTCGAGGCTCGAGATCTCGACTACTGGAGCCGCGTCTCGCCCGGCGACAGGTTCCAGGCCACCGTCGAGCTCGTGCGCGACTCATGGTACGTTCAAGGGCACGGTGGACCTGTCCCCCGACTTGATCGACTTGCTTACGGAGTTCGAAGGCTCCGGGGTTGAGTACCTCGTCGTCGGCGGCTGGGCGGTCTCGACGCACACGAAACCACGCTACACCAAGGACCTGGACCTCTGGATCGGGACGTCACCCGACAACCTGGCGAAGGCCGTACAGGCTCTGACTCGCTTCGGCGCCCCTCCGGGTCTCATCGAGCAGGCAGCAGGGATGTCCGTCGAGGAGTTCCTGTTCTTCGGCACACCGCCGGCTCGGATCGACATCCTGCGATCGATCCCTGGCGTCGTCTTCGAGGAGGCCTGGCCGCGACGCTGCCGCGCCGAGTGGGGATCGATGATCGTCAACGTCATCGCGCTGGACGACCTCATCACCGCCAAGCGCGCCGCGGGTAGGCCGCAGGACGAGGCCGACGTGAAGACCCTGGAGGCAGCCAGGACGCGCGTGACGCCTTAGAGATGGGATCGAGCACTTCCTGACGAGGTGCTTCGGAGCCGCGGCAGTAGCCGCGGGTGCCGCGGCAGTAGCCGCGGGTGCCGCGGGTGCCGCGCCGGTCAGGCCCGGCCGCGCAGCACTTCGAAGAGCGCGGCAGCCTCCGGCGGGACCGACGTGAAGCGGATCGCGGTGCCACGGCCCGTCACCGACGGGCTGGCCGGAAGCGTCTTGGCGTAGACGCCGTCGACGGCGGGCCGGTCTTCCGATCCCAGGATCACGATCTTGAGGTTCGTGAGCGGCCGCAGGGAGCGCTCCGCGTGAAGGACGGCGCCGTCCCGCGAGAGACTCACCAGCCGGCCACGGATCGGGTTCCCGCCCGTGTCCTTCCCCTCGACGATCTGGAACCCGACCGGGAGCGACACCTCGATCTCGTCCGTCGCCGTCTCGCGGCCAGAGAGGCGACGCGGCCGCGCCCCTTCGATGCCCACGACGTCGAACAGGGTGACGGGATGCGGCACGCCCTTCGGCTCCACCGTCATCTCTCCGGCGAGGAGGAGCGGGACCGTGACCGCGGCGCGCGTCGCCGCCGAGACGAGGAGCTGCCCGCCGAAGGTGTACGACTCGATGCGCGACGCCAGGTTCACGGCGCTCCCGACGACACCGTACTTCGCCCGTTTCTCCGAGCCGATGCTGCCCACGACCACCTCGCCCGTGTGGATGCCGATCCCCATCTCCACCTCGGGCAGGCCGGCGGCCCGGTTGCGCGCGTTCACGACCTCCATCGCCGCGAGCATCTCGAGGCCGCAGGCGACCGCGCGCTCGGCGTGGTCCTCCGACCGGAGCGGCGCCCCGAAGACGACGAGGATCGCGTCCCCCAGGAACTCGTCGATGGTCCCGCCGTGACCGACGATGACGTCGGTCATCGCCGCCAGGTAGCCGTTCAGGAGCGCGACGACCTCCTCCGGGTCGAGGCGCTCGGAGAGCGACGTGAAGCCGCGCAGATCGGAGATCAGGATCGTCACCGTGCGCTTCTCGCCGCCGAGACGGAGGCCGCGCGGTGTCTCGAGCAGGCTCGTGACGACGTCGTCCGTGAGGTACCGGCCGAACACCTCGCGGATGAACCGGTTGCGCGCCTCGAGCTGGCGCTTGCTCTCCGCCAGGTCCGAGACGATGCGGCCCTTCTCCACGAGCACCGAGAGCTGGCCGGCGATGCGCTGGAAGACCCTCACGTGGGCTCCGTCGTACGCACCGGGGGTGACGCTCGCGAAGAAGAGGAAGCCGATCGGGACGCCGTTGGCGACGAGCGGGCAGGTGAGGGACGCGCGCAGCCCCTCCTCCACGATCAGCCGGGTGGCGGCGGAGGAGGGTTTCCTGGCCAGGTAGTCGACGAGGTCGCTCAGGATTCGGGGCTCGCCCGTCTCCAGGATCGTCTGCAGGCTGCTTCCCGTCATCGGCGCCGAGTAGCCCTTCCCCAGCCTCACCACCGGCTGGTCGGTGCGGGCCCACTGCGCGGTGAGGACTCGCCCGCCGTCTCCCAGGAGCGCGCAGCCGATCCGGTTGTACGGGATGACGTCGCGGAAGCTCTCGTAGATCCCGTTCAGCACGTCCTCGAAGAGGAGCCCCTGGTTCACGCGGGCCGTCAGGGCGTCCAGCCGCGACAGCTCCGCGTACTCGCCGTCCAGGCTGCGGGCCAGGGCCGCCAGGGCCGAGCCGATCCGGCCTACCGGATCGTCGTCCGGCGTGACGTGGAGGTCCGCGAGGCCTTCCCGCTGACCGTGGGCGAGCCTCTCGGCGGCCTCGGCCAGAGCCGGGATCCGGGCATCGCCCGCGGAGGGCGGTGTGTCGTCCATCCGACCACGATACCCTCGCCGCTCCCCGGGCGATCGGGCGGTCACTGGTGAGCCTGCATCATCGCCGGGCGCCCGATCGGGAGTAACCTGGATCGCTTGAGCGACGGACCAGGTGCAAGGGCGCCCGGGCGCTCGGACGAACGACCGGGCCGGCTGGAGCGCGCGACGTACGTCGCGGTCGGCGGTCTGCTCCTGGTCGCGCTGGTTCTCGCTTGCCGCCACTACTACGTGAAGGAGCGGGACGCGCTCCACCACGCGGCGAAGCAGCAGCTGGCCGCGGTGGCGCGCCTGAAGGCGGCGGACGTCTCCTCCTGGATCTCCGAGCGCCTCGGCGACGCGTCGCTGCTCGCGTCGAGCCCCGTCCTCTGGGGTGGCGGGCTCGACGCTCGCCCGGAGGCTCCCGCGGGAGCCCGCGAGGCCATCCACGCCGTCCTCGAGACGGCCGTTCGCACGCGCCGATACGAATCGGTCGAGCTCCTCGACCCGTCCGGGCGCGTCGTCGTGTCGGCCGGCTCCGCGGACGTCCACCCGCCGGAGGTGAAGGCGCTGCTCCAGGCACGGGCGTCGACGACGACCAGCGCCGTGCCGTCGGGACTCTACCGGGACGAGGCCGGGAAGATCCACCTGGACGTCGGGGTCGCGGTGAGGGGGCCCGGCGGCTCGCTCCTCGGCACCGTGGTCCTGCACATCGACCCCGAGGCGTTCCTCCTGCCCCTCATCGAGAAATGGCCCATCTCGAGCCGGACCGCGGAGAGCCTCCTGGTGAGGCGGGAGCAGGACGGCGTCCTCTATCTGAACCACGTGCGTCACGACGCGCGCGAGCCGCTCACGTTCACGATCCCCCTCACGCGGACCGAGGTTGTCGCCGTCCGGGCCGTGACCGGCCAGACCGGCATCGTGGAAGGGATCGACTACCGCGGGGCAGAGGTCCTGTGCGCCGTCGAGCCGATCGAGCCCACGGGGTGGATCCTCATCGCGAAGATGGACCGCGAGGAGGTCGACGCCCCGCTCCGCCAGCGGGTCTGGCTCCTCGCCATCGCCGGCACCGCGCTGGGGCTCGTCACGACCGCGAGCCTGAGATCGGTCTGGCGGAGGCGGCTGGCCGTCCTGAACCGCGAGAGCGACCGTTCCCGGCGTCTCCTCGAGCGCGCCATCGAGCAGTCGGCCGACGCGATCGTGATCACCGACCTGACCTCCACCATCACCTACGTGAATCCTGCATTCGAGCGGATCACCGGGTACGCGGCGGCCGAGGTCGTCGGCCAGAACCCGAGGATCCTCAAGAGCGGTGAGCACGACGAAGCGTTCTACCGAGCGCTCTATGCGACGCTCCTCTCCGGCGGGACGTTCCGCGGACGGATGACCAACCGCCGGAAGGACGGCTCCTTCTTCGAGGAGGACGCCACCATCTCGCCCGTTCGCGGCCCGGCCGGCGAGCTCGTCGCGTTCGTGGCGGTCAAGAGGGACGTGACCCGCGAGCGGGAGATGGAGGAGCGGCTCCGCCAGTCCGCGAAGGTCGAGGCGGTCGGTCAGCTCGCGGGCGGAGTGGCCCACGACTTCAACAACCTCCTCACGGTCATCTCGGGCTTCGCCGCGCTCGCCAAGGACGAGCTGCCCGCGGGCCACGCGGCGGCCGGCCACCTGGACGAGGTCCTCGGCGCGGGCGAGCGCGCGGCGCAGCTGACCCGCCAGCTCCTGGCGTTCAGCCGCCGCCAGGTCCTGCGGCCCGACGTCGTCGACCTCAGCGCGGCCGTGACCGAGGCGTCCGGCATGCTGCGGCGCCTGATCGGCGAGGACATCCGGGTCGAGCTGGACCTCGCGCCCGACCTCCGACCGGTGCTCGTCGACCCGACCCAGATGCACCAGGTCATCCTGAACCTGGCGATCAACGCCCGCGACGCGATGCCAGGGGGCGGGACCCTGACGTTCGAGACCGCGAACGTCGTCCTCGACGAGGCGTACGCCGCCAGCCACGAATCCGCGCGGACCGGGCCGCACGTGATGCTGACCGTGTCCGACACCGGTGCCGGCATCCCGCACGAGATCCAGGCGAAGGTCTTCGATCCGTTCTTCACCACGAAGGAGAAGGGGAAGGGCACCGGCCTCGGCCTCTCCACGGTCTACGGGATCATCAAGCAGAGCGAAGGCTGGATCTGGCTCTACAGCGAGGTCGGCAAAGGCACGACGTTCCGGATCTACCTGCCGCCCGCCCCGACGAACGCGCCGCGGACCGGACCCGTCGCGGTCGTCACCGGGGAGCGGAAGGCGGCGGGCCGGGTGCTCCTCGTGGTGGAGGACGAGCCGGCTCTGGTGGGTCTCGTCACGGGATTCCTGGCGTCGGAGGGGTTCACCGTGCGCTCCGCCTCCGGTCCCGACGAAGCCCTCGAGGTCGCCCGGCGGCGCGAGGGTCCGATCCACGCCGTCCTCACCGACGTCGTGATGCCGGGGATGTCCGGACCCGAGCTGGTGAGGCGGCTCCGGGCCGAACGCGAGATCGGGCCGGTGCTCTTCATGTCGGGCTACACCGCGAACGCGATCGCGCACCACGGCGTGCTCGAGCCCGGGGTCGCCCTCCTCGAGAAGCCGTTCACGCGGGAGGCCCTCCTGGAGAGGGTCTGGCGGCTCTTCGAGGAGCAGCCGGCGCCATATGATCCCCCGATGGAGCCTCGCCCGTGACCGCGCGCCAGCTCCTCGAGCTGGTCGGCCGTCACCCCGCGCTCCTGGCCGGGCTCGCCGGCGGCCCGCCGCTCGCCGCGCTCCTCGTCGGCCTGCTACACGGGAAGGGGCGCGGAGGGGCGGCCCCCTGGCGTCACCTCTACTCGGTCCTCGTCTACCTCGTCGTGATCCCCGGGATGGGAGCGGCCGTCGTCACGGCGTACAAGATGTTCTTCTCGCACGAGAGCCTGCTCGACGCGGACCTCCTCGTCCACTTCGGGCCGATCCTCTCGATGGCCGCGACCCTGATGCTCGTGCGCCGCAACGTCTCCTTCGACGAGCTGCCCGGCTTCGACCGCCTCTCCGGCCTCATGACCGTCGTCGGGGTCACGTTCGTGATCCTCCTCGCGATCCGGAAGACGTTCATCGGGATCTTCTTCGGGGGCTCGGTCTTCCTGCTTGCGGCTCTCGGCGCGTTCCTCTTCGCGCTCCTGAAGTGGGGGGCCGGAGCCCTCTTCCGGCGCTCCGGCGACCCACCGGTCAAGCGCCCCGGGTTCCCGGGGGTCTGAGAGGGCTCAACGCCCTCGCGGCGTCCGGATCCCGAGGGCGGCGATCTTTCGCTTCAGCGTGTTGCGGTCGATCCGGAGAGTCCGCGAGGCCCCGGAGAGGTTCCCGCCGCTCTCGGCGAGCGCCCTCTCGAGGAGCCCCTTCTCGAGCGCGGCCACGGCGGGCGCGAGCGGCCCGAGCGGCGGAGGGGCCGGAGGCGTCCCGACCGCGGCCGGCGTCCCGTGCCGGACCTCCGGCGAGAGGTCGGACGGCTTCACGGTGGTGTCGCAGAAGACGGTCCACCGGAGCACCTCGGCGCGGAGCTCGCGCACGTTGCCCGGCCACCGGTACTCGAGGAGCGCCCGCCACGTCTCGCGGACCGGATGGAGGCGTGGCCGGCCGGCCTCGGCCAGGAAGCGGAGAACGAGCGGCTCGACGTCCTCGGGACGGTCCCGGAGCGGCGGGATCCGCAGCGTCGCCCCGTTCAGACGGTAATAGAGGTCTTCCCGGAAGGCTCGCGCCGCCACGGCCTCCCGCAGGTTCCGGTGCGTGGCGGCGACGATCCGCACGTCCACCTTCACGGTCGCCTCGCCCCCGACACGGCGCAGCGTCCCCTCCTGCAGCACGCGCAGCAGGCTCACCTGCACCCGCGGCGGCAGCTCCCCCACCTCGTCCAGGAAGAGGGTCCCGCCGTGCGCCAGCTCGAAGAGCCCCCGCCTCCGCCCCTCCGCGCCGGTGTAGGCGCCCCTCTCGTGCCCGAACAGCTCCGACGCGAGCGTCCCGGGATCGAGCGCGCCGACGTTCTCGGCCACGAACGGCCCGGCTGCCCGCGCGCTCGCGCGATGGAGGGCGCGGGCGACGAGCTCCTTCCCGCTGCCGGTCTCGCCCTGGACCAGGATGGGCAGCGCCGTCGGCCCCACGCGTCCGATCTGCCCCACCACCTCGCGCATGCCGGCGCTCTCGGCCACCAGCTCGGTCCGGGCGACCGCCTCGCCCCTGAGGCGCGCCACCTCGTCGCGGAGGCTCCGGATCTCGGGGAAGCCCTCGAAATCCAGGGAGACCTCCCGTACCGCGCTCCGGTGCAGCCGCGGCACGAAGACCGCCGGGATCACCTGGAGCATCCGCGCGGGGAGGAGGCCGGCCTTGACCAGAACGACCCAGAGGGTCTGCATCTGCGGCGTCCCGGCCGAGAGGAGGACGTCGAGCTCTCCGGGCGGCAACGTCGAGAGGACGGGGCCGAGCGCCGAGAAGAGGCTCTCGTGGTCCGACGGGTCGTCCACGTCGAGGGCCGACACGTCGACCCGCGGGCCGCGCTCGCGGATCTCGGCCGCGAGGCGGCGGGCGCGGATCACCCCTCCGGTCGTGACGAGGAGGCGTACGGCGTGGTAGACGCCCCGGCTCTCCGGCTGGGACAGGAGCCGGAGGACGGGCCCCTCGTCCGCGGCGGGACGGGGGCCGTGATGCCCGGGCGTCGGCCCTTCCGCCCCGCGGTCCGACCAGGTGAGGAGGAGGCGGCCCATGCTGATGCGGATTACATCAGATCGATGCGATCTGCACCATCAGTTGATGCGACTCGCATCGATCCGGGCGCGTCCCGGCCTGGCCTGGATCTTTCAAGGGGAGGGACATGAGCGATCTCCCGTCCCGAGAGCCCCTGATCGTGCGCGGTCCCGGCGTCGTCGTGGAGGCGGCGGCCGAGGAGCAGCTTCGCCGGGTGGCGATCTGGGCCGGATGCGTCCGGGCGGTGGGGCTGCCGGACCTGCATCCCGGTCCGGGCGTGCCGGTCGGGGCGGCCTTCGCGTTCGACGGCGTGGTGCGCCCCGACCTCGTCGGGAGCGACGCCGGCTGCGGCGTGCGCGTGACGGTGGTGTCCCGCGTCCGGGCCTCGGGAGACGACCTGGAGCGCCGGATCCGGCGGGAGTGGGAGGAGGACCCCGGCGAGCCCGCGAGCGGCCTCGGGACGATCGGAGGCGGGAATCACTTCGCCGAGGTGTCGCGGGTCGGAGAGATCGTCGACCGCGAGGAGGCCGCGCGGCTCGGGCTGTCGCGCGGCGCGACCGCCGTGGTCGTCCACTCCGGATCGCGCGGCCTCGGCCGGGCCCTCTCGCTCCGCTGGGCGGGACGCGCCCTTCCCGAGGCCGACGCCGGGCCCTACCTCCTCGAGCTGGAGGCCGCCGTCCGGTTCGCGCTCCGGAACCGGACGGTCCTGACGGAGAGGCTGCTCCGGGCCCTGGGAGCCGCCCGGGCGGGCTCGATCGCGAGCACGTTCGACGTCGTCCACAACACCGTGTCCCGCGAGCCGATCGACGGGCGGCATCTCTTCGTCCACCGGAAGGGGGCGGCGCCCGCGCCCAGCGGTCTTCCCACGATCGTCCTCGGCACGCGCGGGACACCGAGCTGGATCGTGCTCGGCCTCGGCAGCCCGGAGCACCTGGCCTCCGTCGCGCACGGGGCCGGACGGCGCCTCGTGCGCTCGGAAGCGGCCGCGCGGCTCCGCCCCCGGTACACGCGGGCCTCGCTCGAGCGCACCCGCCTCGGCGGCCGCGTGCTCTGCGACGACACCGCCCTGATGTACGAGGAGCACCCGGGCGCGTACAAGCCGGTCGATCCCGTGGTCGACGCCCTGGTCGCGTCGGGGGCGGCTCGCCGCGTCGCGTCGCTCCACCCCGCCGTCACGGTGAAGCTGTAGGGCACGTCACGGGAGGCGGCCTCCTTCCGCCCGGCGAGGCGATCCCGCCCCCCTCAGCGCGTCGCCGTCCAGCTGTAGCCCGGCCCAGAGATCAGGAAGCAGAGAGACGACCCCGTCAGGATCGTGGTCACCTTGAACGAGCCGGTGGCGCTGCTCGAGCCGAGCGTGCCCGAGAAGGTCATCGAGAACGAGCCGCTGCCCGCCGCCACGCCGAAGCTCCCCGAGAACGCCTTGTCGACGACGGCGAGCGGCGTGGTCAGTGACCCGGAGAAGCTCCCCGAGACGCGGCACGAGCCGATGGTGACGTCGAGCCCCATCGAGATCGTCTCGAGCTCGTTGCGGTCGATCGTGAACGAGACCGGCTTGCTCTGGCTGGTCGTGCCGGTCCAGGTGCCGTCGTACGGGCCGGGCGAGTTGCCGAGCTGGCGCACGGTGACGTCCCGTCCCGCGACGGAGATGGTGGTGGTCCGCTCGAGCGGGCTCGCGTTCTCCCCCACGGTGATCTCCGGCGAGCCGAAGCCGCTCCCCGTTGGGTTCTTCGAGATGGTGGCCCAGGCCGCGCCGCTCCCGGCGGCCCAGAGGCATCCGGTGGAGGTGCTCACGCTCGCGGTGAGCTTGCCGCCCTTCCATCCGAACACCTGGGTCGTCGGCGTCACCGTGTAGACGCAGTCCCGGTCCGGCGACAGGTACGCCCCGTCTCCGCTCCTCGTGTTCGGCTCGGGGCCGTCGTTCACGACGCCGTAGACGAGGTACGTGGAGGTCCCCGCGGTCCGGGTGATCTTGGCGTAGCCTTGCCTGACCCCTGAAGCGAGCTCCCGGAGCACGGTGCCGATCTGGGTCCACTTCTTGGTCGGAAGGACGATCCCCTCCATCGAGCCCGCCGATTGGCCGGTGTCTCCGTCGAAGACCTCGATCTTGTAGGTGTTCGTGGCCGTGAACTCGTTCGAGGTGACGATCGCGAGGTTGCTCCGGTCGTCGTCGTCCTGCTGGAGGCTGTAGACCCAGGCGTTGCCGTCCAGCATCGAGCCCGCGTACGTGGCGAGGTAGAAGAGCCCGTAACGGCCCCCGCCCCCCGGCGCCGACGTGCGCGCCGCGACCAGCCACCCTTCGAGGTCTCCCGACGCTTCCAGGAAGAGGCCGCCGGCGTACGTGGCGCCCTTCGGCCCGATCCCGGCGACCTTCTGGTCCCGCAGGTACTGGACGAAGTCGGGGATGACGAGCTGCTGCCCGCCGTCGACCGAGACGGTCGTCGACGCCGTGCTGCCGGTCGCGGTGACCGCGTCGGCCACGAACTGCAGGGTCAGCGACCGCCTGAAGGTCGTGACGTTGGTGAGGACGAGCTCGGTCGTGAAGGCGCCCGCCTCCACGGCCACCGGGACCGTCCCCCGCGTCTTGCTGCGCCCCGTGCCGTCCGGGATCGGCGCGACGTAGGAGCCGTCGGAGTTCTTCTGGTCGTTCACGACGCCGTACGCCCAGTACGCGGCCGTGCCCGCGATCCGCTCCACCTTGACGTAGCCGCCGGTGAAGCCGGCATCGCCGAGGATGCCGGAGTACTGCTTGAACTCGCCGGGCGTGAGGACGACGTCCGGAAGGACCGTCGCCTTCCCGCCGGCCGTGCCGGGGTAGACGGAGATCCGGAGAGTTACGTTGCCTTCGGCGGCGGCGCCCGCGTTCATCACCGCGA
The DNA here is from genome assembly GCA_964384675.1 of uncultured Holophagales bacterium. Classification (GTDB taxonomy): domain Bacteria; phylum Acidobacteriota; class Thermoanaerobaculia; order UBA5066; family UBA5066; genus CAYLNK01. Next base: position 18,151 of record CAYLNK010000084.1, read on the forward strand.
CGTTGGAGCGGTCCTTGTCGTTCTGTCGGAGCCCGACGATCCACGAGGTCCCGGTGAGCCCCTGGGCGACGGCCGAATAGGCCAGGCCCGCGCGCCCCTCCGTCACCGGCGTCGTGGTGCGCGCGGTCACGGCCGCGTCGGTCGGGCTCGAGAGCCCGGTGAACTTCAGGCGCAGCGTCCCGCCGCGGTTCCCGGACTCCGGGATCGGCATGCCGAGCGCGCGAAGGTAGCCGATGGCGTCCGGCACGATCCGCTGGCGCCCTGCGCGCACGACGTCGGTGGCGGTGTGGGTGCCCCCTTCGATGGCGGACGTGTAGAGGAGCTCGACGGCCGCGTCGCTGGTCCCCCGGTTGACGAAGGTGAGCTCGGTCGAGAAGAACGAACCGCCCGCGCCGGCCGACGAGAGGACGATCGGGACGAAGAGCGTTGTCTCCGCCCCGGCGGCGACCACCGCGGCGACCGGCGCGGCGACCGGCGCGGCGGCCGGCGACGTCGTGCAGACGACACCCGTCGACGTGTCTCCGGCGGGCGGAGGCGCGTCGACGTGCTGGAACAGCAGGCGATCGGACTCGATCCGGACGGGGGCCGGTGCCGGCGGATCCTCGCCGGCGAGCGCCCGGGCCGGAAGGAGGAGCACCAGGGCGGACAGGAGGAGCCGTCGCATGGCCGCCTCAACGCTTCACGTTCGCCTTCGCCGCCTCGAGCCCCTTCTTCTCCTCCGCGGTCAGAGGCGGGGGCTCGCCGTTGGCGAGGAACGCCACGAGGTGGTCGAGCTTGGAGCGGTACTTCAGGTCGGTCTTCGGGATCCGGGCGGCCAGGTCCTTCTCGCCGAGCTGGTGGAGGGCCTTGAGCACGTACCAGACCTGCTCGGTGTCGGCGTTGTTCCAGTCACCCACCTTCGTCGTGAGGATCTTCTCGAGGTCGGGCTTCAGGTCCGCGAGCTTCAGCATCCCGGCCGCCTCCGCGGCGGCCTGCCGGTAGCGCGGGTCCTTCGAGGTGAGGATCACTCCCTTGAGGTGGGCCGCGGTGCCGGCGTGGTCCTGCCCGAGGAGCCCGAGCCAGAACGCCGAGCGGCGGTTGGCGTACTCGTTCTTCTCGGCCGCCATCCGCGCGATCAGCGCGTCCAGCTTGGCGGGATCCGCCTTCAGGGAGAAGGCCGGCGCGAGCGTACCGACGATCGCCTCCCAGGCGGCCTGCGTGTAGATGCGGCTGACCGCCTCGCGCGTCACCTCCTTCATGCTCATGGCCGGCGTCGTGCTCTCGAACGACGTGACGTCGAAGACGCGGCCCCCGATCTCGCGCCCCTCCGACACCAGGCGTGTCTTCAGGCGTCCGTAGCCGACCGCGTTCATCGGCGAGAAGCCGGAGAAGCGGTAGAGGTCGATGCGGAACGCCTCGATCGTGATCTCGAGGGTCGTCGACCCGCCGCTGGTGAGCCCCAGCACCGGGAGCGCCGCCGCCGCGGCCGATTCGAAGTACGCGGGGACCTCCTCGGGCTTGGCGGCCACGTAGCCGAAGTAGATCCCCTGGCCCTTCTCGCCGCCCGGCCCCAGGAAGCCGCTGGCGAGGAGCGGCTCGGCGCCGCGTCCGTCCTTGACCGTGATCGCCACCGACCGGCCCGTGGACGCCACGAGCGCGGTGCCCGCCGCCGGGAGCTGGAGCGGCGAGACGTGGAGCTGCGGCCCCTGGGAGCAGCCCGTCGAGAGGAGAAGGCCCGAAAGGAGAGCGAGCGCTGTTCGTCGCATGGTTCCTCCGCTGCCGCGGAGGTTCACGTCCGGTGCCACGGTGGAGCGGCGCCGGCTCAACGACTTACAAGACGTACCGTCGCGCCGGCCGCGACGCCCTCACCGGGACGGAACGCGCGCCTCCGCCTGGCGGACGAGCCCTCTCACCGTCGCGCTCAGAGCGACGGGCGTCGCGCGTGACGCGCCAGGAGGCGATGCAACGTGGCCCGGTGCAGCCCCAGGCTCTTCGCCGCCCGGGTCACGTTCCCGCCCGCGGCCTCCACCGCCTGGCGCGCCAGCTCCGCCTCCTCGTCGAGCACCGACTCGAGGAGGCGCTCGCGGCGGCGCCGGAGCGACGGCAGATCGCGGGCACGGCCGTCCGGGTCCTTGTCGAGCGGGAGCTGCGCGAGCGCCGCGATCTCGTGGGGAAGATCCGCGGTGGTCACGACGTCGGAGGCGGCCAGGACGACGATCCGGTGCACCAGGTTCTCGAGCTCCCGCACGTTCCCCGGAAACGGGTGCCGCCTCAGCGCGGCGAAGACCGCCGGCTGCACCGAGAGGTGTCGTCCGTACAGCGAGCCGAACCTCTCGAAGAACGCCTCCGCAAGCCTCATCACGTCGTCGCCCCGCTCCCGGAGCGGCGGCACCACGATGGGGATCACGTTGAGACGGTAGTAGAGGGCGTCGTGGAAGCGCCCCTGCGCGACCAGGTCCAGGAGGCCCCGGCTCGTCGCGGCGACCACCCGCACGTCGACTCTCCGGGTCTCCCGGCCGCCCAGGCGGTCGATCTCGCCCGACTGCAGGAACCGCAGCAGCTTCGCCTGCACCGGCGACGGCAGCTCGCTCACCTCGTCCAGGAAGACCGTGCCGCCGTCGGCGCGCTCGAGGCGACCCAGGGTCCGTTCCGTGGCCCCCGTGTAGGCGCCCCGCTCGTGTCCGAACAGCTCCGACTCGAGGAGGCTGTCGGGGATCGCCGCGCAGTTGACCGCGACGAACGGACGGTCACGCCTCGGCGAGAGCGCGTGCAGCGCCCGGGCGGCGAGCTCCTTCCCGGTGCCGGTCTCCCCCTCGAGGAGCACGGTGGCGTGCGACGGCGCGACCCGGGCGAGGAGACGCCGCAGCTCCTGCATCGTGGGGTCCTCACCGAGCAGCTCGACGTCCGGGCCTGCCTCGACCAGGGGCCGGCTGGAGCTGCGGAAGGCCCACGGCAGGAGGCGCGCGGCGCGCAGGAGCTCGACGACGAGCCGGGAGGCGGTCACGGCGACCGCGGCGTCGGCGTCGGAGAACGCGCCGGCGAGCGCGTCGTTCTCCAGGTAGACCACGCCGAGGGCGCGCCCGTCCGACAACAGCGGTACCGCCAGGACCGAGCGCAGGCCGTGCCCGCGGACGCTGGTCTCGTCCTTCAGGTCGCTCGTCGCCGCATCGTCCAGGCGCACGGGCACGAGCGTCCGGAGCGCCTCGGCCACGATCGTCCGGCTGGGATCGTAGGCGGCCAGCGAGAGGTCGTGTCCGGGGTACGACCGTGTCGCCACCACCTCCGCCACGCGGCGGTTCGGCTCGGCCAGGAGGAAGAAGCCCCGGGGCGCGCCCATCGCATGCATCAGCGCGGTGACCAGCGCGTCCGCCGTCTCCGGGAGCCGGGGCGGGCACGCCGAAAGGACGGCGGCGACGACCTCGGCGAGCCGGTCGCGCGCCGC
>CAYLNK010000085.1:0-21377 GCA_964384675.1 uncultured Holophagales bacterium
GCGGTGACCCGCGCGGAGAAGGCGGTCGGGGCGGCCCCCCCTTCCGTGCCGAGGGCCCGCGCGGGCTCGATCGCCGTCGCGACGCTGGGCGGGCTCCTCCTCCTCGCGCTCGGCGCGGGCGGCGGCGTCTGGTTCGACCGGATGCAGCTCGGTCCGTCCGCCCCGGAGTGGTCGGGCGAGATCCTGCTCGGCGGCTCGACTCGCGCCTTCTCCCCACGGATCTCGCCCGACGGCCAGACGCTCGCCTTCCTGACTCCGGTCAAGGGCGTGCTCCAGGTCTCCGTGATGAAGCCCGGCTCCGGAGACTGGATCGTGCTGACCCGGCGCTCGGACCTCGGGTCGGTGAACCGGCTGGCGTGGTCCCGCGACGGCGCGACGCTCCTGTACGACCGGGTCACCGAGGTCCCGCGGGGCGTCTTTCAGATTCCGGCGATCGGCGGCGAGGAGCGGATGGTCCTGGAGGACGCACAGTCGCCGGAGCCTCTTCCCGACGGCACGCTCCTGGTGGCCCGCGTCGACGCGGACCGGCAGCTCCAGCTGGCGCGCTTCTCGCCGAACACGGGCAAGGCGGCGGCGGTCGGTCCGAAGCTGGTGAGGGACTCCGGCGTGCAGGTCCTGGCCTTCCCGGACGGGAAGGAGGCCTTGCTGTACGCCCGTCTCGCGGCGGGGTCCGACGAGAAGACGTCGTTGCCACGCCCGTACCTCCTGGACCTCGCGACCGGGCAGCAGCGTCCGTTCCTGAACGACGTGCTGATCAGCCCACCGTTCGCGGTCACGCCCGACGGCCGTTCGGTCCTCGCCGACATCGTGCGCGGCGACCTCCACCAGGTCCTCTCGATCTCGCGCGACGGTAAGGACGCCAAGGTGCTGATGTCGCTCCCCGTGCGCCCCCGGGCGCTCAATCCCGCCGCCGACGGGAGTCTCTACATCGGGCTCCTGCAGGAGCCGGTCGAGCTGCTCCGGTTCCCCACGACGGGCGGCACCCCGGAGCGTCTGAACGCGTCGTCGCGGAACATCTTCATGCACCCGGTGGAGCTGCCCGACGGACGCCTCCTGATGCCGAGCCAGGTGGCGGGCATGCGCCGGCTCCTGGCGGCCCTGCCCGGCGAGCCGCTCCGGCCGTTCGCCGGCACCACCGAGCAGACGATGCCTCCCGCGGTCCTGCTCGGGAAGGACCGGGTCGCCTTCTGGGGAGGGGGCTCCACGAAGGAGCTGCCGATGCTCGTCATCGCCTCCACCGCCGACGGCCGGATCCTCAAGAGGTTCGAGGAGACTCGCAACGTCCTGTCCCGCAGCCTCGCGGCGACGCCCGACGGGAAGACCCTCTACTTCATCGACTCCGGGACGCTCTTCTCGATCGACGCCGAGACCGGGGCACGGAGCAAGCTCCGGCCGGCGAACGGCGTCGCCGTCGACCCCGGCGGCACCACGCTCGTCGTCCAGCTGAACACCAGGGACGGCGTCCGGATGACCAAGGTGGATCGCGGGACCGGGACCGAGACCGCGGTGCCGTTCTACAACGACCTGCAGCTCTCGATCGACCCGATCGCCGGCAATGCTCTCGGGCCGGACGGCCGACTCGTCGTGTCGGTCTCGTCGAAGGACTCCTGGTTCACCGGCCCCGCGCTGCTGACCCTCGCGAACGGCTTCGTCGAGAGGGTCCCGGTGCGGTACGACGGCGACGTGCGGCCGACGACGTGGGGCAACGACGGCAGCCTCCTCGGGATGGGCGTGGCGGTGCGGAGCGAGCTGTGGCGGTTCCGGCCCGTGACCGCGCAGCGGCCGTAGGCCGCGGGTTGCTCGCCCCCTCCCTTCCGGGTAGGCTGAACCGGGTAACGTGACGAACATGACCCCAACGAGCGATCGCGGGAACGTCTTCTCGCACGTCCTCGACCTGGTCGCGCGACGGGAGTTCGACGCGGCCCGCGCCGCGCTCGAGGCCGAGCTGTGGCGCGAGCCCGACAACCCCCCGCTCCAGCAGCAGCTGGCGGACGTCCTGGCGCTCTCCGGTCACGTCGCCGAGGCGGCCGACGTCCTGTCGGCCCTCGCGGAGTCGTTCGCGGAGAAGGGCCAGACGGCCAAGGCGATCGCGACCCTCAAGCGCGTGCAGGTGCTCGACCCGTCGCGAGGGGACGAGGACGGCCGGCTCGCCCGGCTCCTGAAGAGCCGCGAGGACGAGCGTCGCGCCGAGCGCCGTGACGAGCTCTTCTCGATGAAGCGGCCGCGCCGGCCGGCAGAGCCGGAGGTCCCCGAGGACGGGAAGGCCGACGTGCTGATCGAGACGGTCTTCGGAAGGCGCTCCCCGATGGACACGACCAGCACCGGGCCGGCCCGGGACGAGGTCACCGCCGAGGTGGCGCTGCTCAAGGAGCTGCCCCCCGGCGGGATCCTGGAGCCCGACCTCAGCTCCACCGCGTCCACTCCCGTGCCCCGCTCCGCCCTGGCCGGCTCCCCGCTCTTCGGCTCCTTCTCGGCCGACGAGCTCGAGGCCGTCATCCGCGGGCTCCGGCTCGTGACGTTCGAGCCGGGCGACATCGTGGTGAGCGAGGGCGAGGCGGGCGGTGGCGGCAGCCTCTTCGTGGTGACGACCGGCACCGTGAAGGCGTTCGTGCGCGACGCCGGCGGCCGCAGCCGCCGCGTCCGCCAGCTGAGCGAGGGCTCGTTCTTCGGCGAGGTCTCGATCCTGACCGGCAAGCCGCGCACGGCCACCATCGTCGCGGCCACGCCGTGCGAGCTCCTGGAGCTCGACCGGCCCACGCTCGACGAGATCCTCTCGACCCATCCGCGGGTGCTGGCGGTCCTCAAGGCGTTCAGCGCGGCCCGCGTCTCGAGCGCCGCCGAGGCGCTGGCGCGGCGCGGCGAGTAGGCGCCGCCCCGATGGCGCCCGCCGAGCTCCCGCCGGAGATCGAGCTCGACGCGACCGAGGCCGACCGCCGCCGGAGGGAGCGCGTCCGCCGGCTGAACGTCTTCAGCCTCCCGCTCCACCGGCTCGTCGGGAGCCTGATCCTGGTCGTCGGCTTCGGCCTCCACAACCGCTTCCTCCTCGGCCACGTCTCGACGGCGGAGCTCGCCTCGGTCGGCGGCCTGCTGATCGGCTTCGCGCTCCTCTCCTGGGCCGCGCTCGCCGCCTTCTGGGGAAAGACCGGCCGGGTCGACCTGGGGCTCGTCTTCCTCACGCTCGACATCCCGGTGTGGCTGATCGTGATCCACGCGAGCGGAGGCGAGAGGAGCTGGCTCTTCCCGCTCCTCCTGCTCCGCACGACCGACCAGTCGTTCATCAGCGTGAAGAGGGTCGTCGCGATGGCGATCACCTCGACGGCCGGCTACCTGGCGCTGCTCCTGTGGCTGGGCGCCGCCGGGGGCCGGCCGCTCGCCGATCCCGCCGTGCTGACGAAGGTGTTCCTGGTCGCGGGCTTCAACGCCTACCTCGCGCTGGCGGCCCGGCAGGCCGACGCGTACCGGACCCGCACCGCGGCGGCGATGACCGTGGCCCGCGGCCTGATCCAGCAGCTGAACGACCGAACGCGCGAGCTCCTGGAGGCCAAGGCCCGCTCCGAGGAGGCCAACCGCACCAAGAGCGCCTTCCTCGCGAACATGAGCCACGAGCTGCGCACGCCCCTGAACGCGATCATCGGCTACAGCGAGCTCCTCAAGGAGGAGGCCGCCAGCGGAGCCTCCACGGTCACCGGAGAGGACCTCGCCGCGGACCTAGACAAAATCCACGTGGCCGGCAAGCACCTCCTCGGCCTGATCAACGACATCCTGGACCTCTCCAAGATCGAGGCCGGGAAGATGGAGCTCTTCCTGGAGGAGGTCGACCTCGCCGATCTCGTCGCCGAGCTGTCCGCCACGGTCCGGCCGCTCATGCGCCGGAACGGCAACCTCCTCGAGGTGCGCGGGGCCCAGGCGGCCGGGCGGCTGCGGACCGACGTCGTCAAGCTGCGGCAGATCCTCCTGAACCTCCTCTCGAACGCCTCGAAGTTCACCCAGAAGGGCCAGGTCACCCTGGAGGTCCTGCGCGGACGGGACGAGCGGGCCGCGGAGATCGTCACGTTCGTCGTGAGCGACACCGGGATCGGCATGGACCCCGAGCAGATGGGCCGTGTCTTCGCCGCGTTCACCCAGGCCGACTCCTCCACCACCCGGAAGTTCGGCGGGACCGGGCTCGGGCTCGCGATCAGCAAGCGGTTCGCCCAGATGCTCGGCGGAGACGTCAACGCCTCGAGCACGCCGGGCAAGGGCTCCACGTTCCGCGCCACCTTCCCGGTCGTCGCCGCGGGGGCGGGCTCGTCGTCCGCGAGCGCGGTGCGGGGGCGCCTCTCCACGGCGTCGGGGCGCCTCTCCACCCTTTCCGACAAGGTCCGCAGCGTCGCCACCGCCGGCGTCGTCCTGGTGATCGACGACGACCCGGCCTCCCGCGATCTGACGGCCGACATCCTGACCCGCGAGGGGTTCCAGGTCGCGACGGCGGCCTCGGGCGACGAGGGGCTCTCTCTCGCCCGCCAGCTCCGCCTCTCGGCGATCACGCTCGACGTGATGATGCCGGGGCGCGACGGCTGGTCGGTGCTGGCCGAGCTGAAGAGCGATCCGCAGCTGGCCGACGTGCCGGTCGTGCTGGTCACGATCGTGGACGACCGGCAGCGCGGCTTCGCGCTGGGCGCCTCCGAGTACCTCACCAAGCCGGTCGAGCGCGAGCGGCTCGCCGCCGTCGTGAGCCGCTTCCGGCGCGGGACCGGCACCGGCAAGGTCCTGGTCGCCGAGGACGACCGTGGGACGCGCGAGATGCTGGCGAACATGCTGCGCGCCGAGGGGTGGCAGGTGCTCGAAGCCGCCGACGGCGAGCAGGCGCTCGCGTTCTACGAGAAGGACCGGCCGGACCTGGTGCTGCTCGACATGATGATGCCGAAGATGGACGGATTCGAGTTCGTCGCGCGAGTCAAGGAGCTGCCCGACGCGCCGCGCGTCCCCATCGTCGTCCTCACCGCGATGGAGCTCTCCGAGGAGGACCAGCGCCGGCTCAACCACGGCGTCGAGCGGGTCCTCCAGAAGGGGGCGTACACGCTTCGCGAGCTGGAGTTCGAGCTGCGGGCGCTGCTCCACGAGCGGATGGGGCCGGCGACGCGGACGACGCCGCCGGCGTAGGCGAGGCCGCGATGGAATCGCCCCGCCGCGACAGCCGCCTCCTCGGGCTCGCCCTTCTCAAGGGCCTCCTGACCGAGGAGGAGCTGGCCCGGTTCGCGCGGAAGAGCGCCTCCCGTCCGGCCGCCGAGGAGGGGCGAGAGAGCGGCGTCCTCTCGGAGCTGGTGCGGCTCGGCCGGCTCGATGCCACCACGCTCGAGGAGCTCGAGAGGGAGCTGGCCGGCGCGGTCGGGCCCGACGTGTCCCGTCCGGCCGGCCCACCGCTTGCGGGCGAACGCCCCGAGAGCGCGGCCCTCTGGGGCCGCTATCAGCTGGGACCGGTGATCGGCTCGGGCGGGATGGGCCAGGTGTACGTGGCCCACGACCCGTCGCTCGGCCGGAAGGTGGCGCTGAAGTTCCTCCAGAACGTCGCGCCCGACGCCATCGCGCGCTTCTTCGCCGAGGCGCGCGCGCAGGCCCGCGTGACGCATCCGAACATCTGCGAGGTGTACGAGGTCGGCGACCTCCGGGGGACGCCGTTCCTCGCCATCCAGTACATCGACGGCAAGACGCTGGAGGCGGCGGCCCCGGAGCTCACGATCGAGCAGAAGGTGCTGGTGATGCGCCAGGTGGCCGAGGCGATCCAGGCGGCGCACGCTCAGGGCCTGATCCACCGCGACATCAAGCCGTCGAACATCATGATCGAGCGCGCGGCGGACGGCAGCGCGACGCCGTACGTCATGGACTTCGGGCTGGCCCGCGACCTCTCGGCGCCGGGCCTCACCGCGACCGGGATGACGATCGGCACGCCGTACTACATGGCGCCGGAGCAGGTGAACGGCGACCCCGCCACGCTGGACCGGCGCGTCGACGTCTACGGGCTCGGCGCCACGATGTACGAGGTGCTCGCCGGGGCCCCGCCGTTCGACGGCGGCACCAGCGTCGACATCATGATCCGGCTGGTACGGGACGAGGTCGTCCCCCTCCGGAAGCGCGCCCCGCAGGTCCCGGAGGACCTCGAGACGATCGTGATGCGGTGCCTGGAGAAGGACCGCGACCGCCGCTACGACTCGGCCAAGGCGCTCGCCGACGACCTGGGGCGGTACCTCGGCGGCGACCCGATCCAGGCGCGCAAGACCAGCCTCGCCTACCGGGTGAAGAAGCGCGCCGCCAAGAACAAGGCGGCCACCGCGGCGATCGCGGTGTCGACGTGCCTGGTCCTCGCGCTCCTCGGCATGTGGCTCCAGACCCGCTGGACGGCCGTGGAGCGGACGCGACTGGCCCGTCAGCTCGGCCAGCGCGTCGCCAAGATGGACGAGATCATCCGGCTCTCGCACACGATCCCGCTGCACGACACCCGCCCCGAGAAGGCGACCCTGCGCCGGAGGATGACCGAGATCTCCGCCGAGGCGCGGCGGGTGGGCCGGGCCGGCGACGCGCCCGGTCGGTACGCCGTCGGGCGCGGACACCTGGCGCTCGCCGAGTGGCGCAAGGCGCGGGAGCACCTGGAAGGCGCCTGGAAGGCGGGGCTCGACGAGCCGGACGTCGCCTATGCGCTCGGCCTGGCCCTGGGGCGCCTCTACAAGGAGGAGCTCGACCGGCTCGACGCCCTCTCGAACAAGGAGCAGCGGGAGAAGCGGCGCAAGGCGATCGACGCGGAGTACCGCGCGCCCGCGGTGGCGTACCTCGAGAAGGGGAAAGACGTCACGACCGATGCCCCGGAGTACCTGGAGGGGCTCCTCGCCTTCTACCAGAAGCGCCCCGAGGCCGCCGTCGCGAAGGCGCGCGCGGCTCTCAAGCGGGCGCCCTGGCTCTACGAGGCCAAGACCCTGGAGGGGGAGGTCTGGCTCGCCCAGGCGAACCAGAAGCGCGACTCGGGCGACGAGGCCGGCGCGGTCGCCGACTACACGGCCGCCGAGACCGCCTTCGAGGAGGCGTCCCGGATCGGGGCGAGCGACCCGCAGGGCTACGAGGGTCTGGCGGCCGTCTGGGCGAACCGGCTGTCGCTCGTCGTCTACGGAAAGGGCGGCGACGTCGAGACGCCGCTCGCGAAGGTGAAGGAGGCAGCGGCGAAGGCCGACCTTTGCGACGCCGAGCGGGGCACGGCGCAGGAGCGCCTCGCCTGGGCGCTCCGCACCTACGGCGAGTACCAGCGCCAGCACGGCGGCGACCCGGTCGCGGCGTACGATGGCGCGATCGCCGCGGCCACACGGACGATCGAGCGGGAGCCGGAGAGCGTGGACGGCCACCGGCAGCTCGGCACCGCGTTCCAGGTGAAGGCGGACTGGGAGGACCGGCACGGGCGCGACCCGGGCCCGCTCCTGGACCTCGCGATCGCCTGCTACCGGAAGGCGATCGCGCTCAACCCGGCGGATCCGTACGTCCAGAACAACCTCGGCAACACCTGGGCCGTGCTCGCGAACGTGCAGGACGGACGCGGCCAGGATCCGCGCCTCTCGTTCCAGAAGTCGATCGACGCCTTTCGCGAAGCGATCCGGATCGACCCCGCCTTCTCCTACGCCTGGAACAACCTCGGCATCACGTACAAGGACCGCGCCGAGTGGGAGAAGGAGCACGGGCTCTCCGCCGCCGCCCTCGCGTCGTACACGGAGTCGCTCCCGCCCAGCGCCAGGGCCGTCGAGCTCAACCCGAAGTACCTTTACGGGTGGAACAACCTGGGCAGCAACCAGTGGCGGCGCGGGGCGCTGGCGTTCGACCTGGGGCAGGACCCGACCGCCGACCTCGACGCCGCCGAGCGCTCCCTGCGAAAGGCGATGGAGATCAACTCCGACTACGGCAATCCGCATTCGAACCTCTGCGCGCTCCTCGGGGTGAGGGCCGCCCTGGCGGCGTCGCGCGGAGAAGGCCCGCGCCCGCTCCTCGGCGACGCCGTGAAGGAGGCGCTCCGCTCCTTCGAGGTGTCGAAAGGGACCGACGGCCGGGACCTCGCCGACGCCGCGGACCGTCATCTCGACGCGGCCGAGTACCTGATCACGAGGAAGGAAAGCCCCGAGTCGGAGCTTCTCGAGGCAACGGCGCTCCTCCAGAGGGCGATGGCCCTCGACCGTCCGAACCTGGCGCTCCAGCGGCTCGGCCGAGCCGACGCGATCCGGGCGCGGTGGCTGATCGCCGGCGGCAGCTCCCCGGACGTCGCTCTCGCACGGGCCCGGGAGACGTACGGCAAGCTCTTCGCCAGGAACCCGAAGCGGGCCACCCGGGCGCACGCGGAGTACGCCGCGATGCTCCTCCTCGAGGCGCGGGTCGCGGCCTCGCGCGGGAAGGCGGCGACGGCGATCGTCGGCGAGGGCCTGGAGCAGACGTCGCTCGCTCTCGCGGTGAACCCCGAGCTCGGGGAGGCGCACCTCACGGCCGGCGGCCTGCGGCTCCTCGCCGCGAGGATGGCCCCCGATCCCGCGGCTCGCTCCGCGGCCGCCCGGGCGGCCGCCGAGGCTCTCGAGAAGGCGATCGCCACGCGGCCACGCCTGAAGCGCCAGGCCGAGCCGCTCCTCGCCGAGGCGCGGAAGCTGTCCGGGTAGCGGCCGCCTCTCGGCTATCCTCCGGATCGTGCGGCGAAACAGCGTCCCGACCGCCCTCCTCCTGTCGACGTCCCTGGCGCTCCCCGCCTGCTCGGTGAGGAAGATCGCCGTCAACTACGTGGGGAACGCCCTGGCCGCGGGGGGCGACACGTACGCGAGCGACGACGATCTCGAGCTCGTCGGGGCGGCCATCCCGTTCGGCCTGAAGACGATCGAGAGTCTCCTCGCGGAGGCCCCGCGGCACCCGGGGCTCCTCCTCTCGGCCGCGAGCGGCTTCACGCAGTACGGCTTCGCCTTCGTCCAGTCGGAGGCGGACTTCGTCGAGGCGAAGGACCTGAAACGCGCGACCGAGCTGCGCTCGCGGGCCCGGAAGCTGTACGCCAGGGCCCGGGGCTACGGCCTGCGAGGCCTCGACGTCGCGCACCCCGGCTTCACCGAGCGCCTCCGCGCCGACGCCGCGTCCGCCCTCTCGGACGCCACGAAGGCCGACGTGCCGCTCCTCTACTGGACGGCGGCGGCCTGGGGCGCGGCGATCTCGATCTCCAAGGACGACGCCGAGCTGACCGCGGACCAGGGTCTCGCCGAGGCGATGGTGCGCCGCGCGCTCGTGCTCGACGAGGGCTTCGGTTTCGGCAGCCTCCACGACTTCCTGATGTCGCTCGAGGGGGGACGCCCGCCCTCCGCGGGCGGCTCCGTCGCGAGGGCCCGCCAGCACCTGGCGCGGGCGATCGAGCTCTCGAAGGGCCTCCGGGCGGCCCCCTACGTCTCGTTCGCGGAGTCCGTGTGCGTGCAGGCGCAGGACAGGAAGGAGTTCGAGGAGCTGCTCGGCAAGGCGCTCGCCGTCGACGTCGAGAAGGCGCCGACGCAGAGGCTCGCGAACGTCCTCGCCCAGAAGCGGGCGCGCTGGCTGCTGACGCGTCTCGACGACCTCTTCATCGAGTGAGCCCGGTGCCCCAGCTGTCCGCCGGCCCTGGCACCCCGATTGCGGATAATCCAGACCAAGGAGGCCTCTTGAGCCTGTCCCGTTCGCCTCTCAGCCCCCGGGTCTCCGCCGCCTTCCTCCTCGCGCTCGCCCTGGGCGGCGCGGACACCGCTCCAGCGCAGGAGCCGATCAAGATCAAGATGGCCACGCTCGTCCCCGACGGCTCCGCGTGGCACCTGGTGCTCCAGGAGATGGCCGAGAAGTGGAAGACCCAGACCAACGGCAAGGTCACCGTCCAGATCTACGCCGGCAGCGTGGCGGGCGACGACGGGGACGTGGTGCGCAAGATGCGCCTCGGCACCCTGAACGCGGGGCTCCTCACCAGCGTCGGCCTCTCCACGATCGACCGCACCGTCTACGCGCTCCAGGTCCCGATGATGTACACGTCGTACGAGGAGCTGGACTACGTCCTCGCAAAGATGGAGCCGAAGCTCAAGGCGGCCATGGAGGCCAAGGGCTTCGTCGTCCTCAACTGGGTCGACGCCGGCTGGGTCCGCTTCTTCACGAAGACGCCGGTCACGAAGCCGGAGGACATGAAGCCCCTCAAGCTGTTCGCGTGGGCCGGTGACAACGACGCCATCGAGGTCTGGAAGGGGGCCGGCTTCAACCCCGTCCCGCTGCCGTCCACCGAGATCTCCACGGCTCTCCAGACGGGCCTCGTCTCGGCGCTCGCCACCACGCCGCAGGCTGCCGTCATCCTCCAGTGGTACAACCACGCCAAGAACATGACCGACGTGAAGTGGGCCGTCCTCCTGGGCGCCACGGTCGTGTCGAAGGCCACCTGGGAGAAGATCCCGGCCGACCTCCGCCCCGGTCTCCTGAAGACCGCAGAGGAGTACGGCGCCCGCCTCCGCGACGAGGTCCACAAGGCCGACGCGAGGGACATCGAGGCGATGCGGAAGCGTGGCCTGAACGTCGTCACCGTGGACGCCGCATCCGAGGCGCAGTGGCGCTCCCTCGTCGGCAACGTCGAGGGAAAGATCCGCGGCAAGATCATCCCGGCCGACGCCTACGACGAGGCCAAGAAGCACCTCGCCGACTTCCGCAGCCGGAAGCCGGCCTCGGCAGCAGCCAAGGGTGCCGCGGCGGCCCCGGCCGCCCGTTGAGCGCCACCCCCGCGATCGGCACGCCGATCGCCGTCTCGCGGCTGGAGCGCGTGGAGCGGGGGCTCCTCGTCTTCGCGATCTCCGCCGCGACGTTGCTGCCGCTCGTCGACGTCGTCGGGCGGCCGCTCGGGAACTTCCACGTCCCCGGCTCCTCGGAGTTCGTCCAGCAGCTCACGCTCTGGATCGCCTTCCTGGGCGGTCTCCTCGCCACGCGCCAGGGCCACCACCTGACGCTCTCCACGACCGAGCTCCTCCGCGAGGGGCGGGCCCGGCAGCTCGCCCACGGCTTCGCGCTGACCGTCGCCGCGGCGGTGACGGCGATCCTCTCCTACGCGAGCGTCAAGCTCGTGATGGCCGACCGCGAGCAGGGGAAGCGGCTACCGGGCGGCCTCCCCGAGTGGGTCAGCGAGTGCATCATGCCGGCCGCGCTGGCGCTGATGGCCGTCGCCTTCGCGCTCCGCGCCTCACCCCGCTGGAAGGGCCGCCTCCTCGCGCTCTCGATGGCGGTGATCTCCCTGGGCGTCGTCCTGAAGCCGGACCTCGCGCCTTACGCGGCCAAGGCCGCGGTCCCGCTCGCGGCCACTCTCGTCGCGGCGGCGCTCCTCGGCGCGCCGGTCTTCGTGGCGATGGGCGGCCTCGCCTGTCTCCTCTTCTTCAAGGACGGCGTGCCGGTCTCCGCCGTTTCGGCCGAGGTGTACCGGCTGATCGCCTCGCCGACCCTTCCGGCCATCCCGCTCCTGACGGCGGCGGGCTACATCCTGGCGGAGGGGGGCGCGTCGACGCGCCTGGTCCGCTTCTTCCGCGCTCTCTTCGGCTGGATGCCGGGCGGCCTCGCCGTCATGGTCGCGGCGGTCTGCGCCGTCTTCACCACGTTCACGGGCGGCTCGGGCGTCACGATCATCGCGCTCGGCGGCCTCGTCTACCCGATCCTCCGCGACGACGACTACCCGGAGGGCTTCTCGCTCGGTCTCGTCACCGCGGCCGGCAGCCTCGGCCTCCTCTTCCCGCCGAGCCTCCCGGTGATCCTGTACAGCGTGGTGGCGGGCGTCCCGGCGGACGCGCTCTACCTGGCCGGCCTCCTGCCGGGGCTCCTCCTGGTGGTGCTCGTCGCCGCGTACGGCATCCGGGTGGGCAAGCGGCTCGACCGCGCGGGCAAGCCGCGCCAGGCGTTCTCCGGCAAGGAGGTGGCGATCTCCGCCTGGCAGGCGAAGTGGGAGCTGGGCCTGCCGGTCCTGGTGATCGTCCTCTTCTCCACCGGCGTCACGTCGATGGTGGAGACCTCGGCGGTGGCGTGCCTCTACGCTGCGGTGGTCGGCTGCTTCGTGATGAAGGACATCTCCTTCACCCGCGAGCTGCCGGGCGTGCTGCTGAAGGCGTCCGGGCTGATGGGCGCGGTGCTCCTCCTCCTCTCGATCGCGATGGGGCTCACCAGCTACCTCGTCGACGCCCAGATCCCCGCCGCGCTCCTCGCGCTGGTGCAGCGGACGATCCACTCGAAGGTCGTCTTCCTGCTCGTCCTCAACGTGATCCTGCTGGTGCTGGGGAGCGTCCTGGAGATCTACTCGGCGATCGTGATCCTGGCGCCGCTCATCGCCCCGATGGGCCGGGCGTTCGGGATCGACCCGATCCACCTCGGCATCATCTTCCTCGCCAACCTGGAGCTCGGCTTCCTCTTCCCGCCGGTGGGGCTCAACCTGTTCCTCTCGAGCTCGCGCTTCAGCAAGCCGCTGCCGCAGCTCTACAGGCACGTCGTGCCGTTCCTCCTGATCCTCGGCCTCGGCGTGCTGCTGATCACCTACTTCCCGGCGATGTCTCTCGGGATGCTGAAGCTCCTGGCCAAGCCCGTCACGCCGTAGCTTCCGGCGGCCGAGCGGCCCACGTCACGCTCCGGAGCGACACCGCCCTCGCCCGTCACCTCGCGGGCGAGACGGAGCCGCGGGGGGCTCATCCCGAGAACCTCGCCCCCTTCGACCCTCCTCGCCTGGCGAGAGGTCCAGCCGCAGGCGTTCCTCGACGGGTACCCCGACCTCGCCGGCGGAGGGCTCCTCTCGCCGCGGGCACGGAGACGGTTCCCGATCTCTCGCCGCGTGCTGGCCGCTCGGTGGTGGACGGTCCGCTGAAGGCGCTAGCTTCCGGACCCGAGCCGATCGACCTCCGCCCAGAGCGCGTCGAGGTCGAGGCTCAGACCCGGGCAGCCGGGGACGTCGTGGAGCACGCCGTCGGTGCGCCCGACGCGATGGACGTAGAGCCGCTCGGGCCCCAGCTCGAGGATCTCCAGGCTGCGAAGCTCGGGGTCGAGGATCCAGTACCAGCGCACGCCGAAAGAGGCGTAGTCGGCGACCTTCTCCACGCGGTCCCGCTGCCCGTCCCGGGGGCGGGGCGAGACCACCTCCACCGCGACGTCGGGAGGGACGCGTACGGGCCCCCTTCGCGGAGGGACGGCGCCCCCTGGCAGGAAGACCGTGACGTCGGGCTTCCGGCCACGGTCCTCGCGGACCGCGAACTTCGCCTCCGATCCCGCGACGAAGCCCGCACGGCCCGCCAGCCAGAGGCGGAACTGGTGGATGAGCCACGAGACCACCAGCTCGTGCACGTAGTCGGGCACCTCTTCCTCCACCAGGCGGCCGTTCACCAGCTCGCCCGGCTCGTCCTCAGGGAGAGCGCACCACTCCTCGACGTCGAGCGGCGCGGGAGCTTCCATCTCTCGGACGACACGGCTCACGCGACGAGACTACACCGCGATACGACGGAGACATGGGGTCAGGTACCAATTTTCTATTACGCTCGTCGCCTCCCTCGCCGGAGAGCTCCGCCGCCCGAAGGTCGGCCGGAGGACGGTAGACCGCGGGTGGGCTACACCCGCCCCGCTCGGATCCCGAGCGGCCAGACGATCTCCCGCGGCGCGGCGGGGTCGCCCCAGACGGCTCCGATCTCCGACTCGAACGCGTCGAGCGGCTCCGGCCCTTCCCTCTCGACGAGGTGCTGCACCGCGGACCATGTCCTCACGTAAGCGAGGACCGCCGGCAGGTCCCAGGTCACCGACATCGTGAACGCCGGGACGGCGATCTCCTCGAACGGGAAGGGGATCGTCCGGAACCCCTGGTCCACCCAGCGCCGCTCGACGGGCCAGTGACGCGAGAGCACGTCGTCGTTGAAGCGATGCACGGTTCGCGTGAACGCGTCGTCCGAGTGGAAGAGGCTGTAGCACCAGACCGCGAGTACCCCGCCCGGCGCCAGGACACGGCGGACCTCCGCGTAGAAGCGGTCGAAGTCGAGCCAGTGGAGGGCCTGGGCGACGGTCGCCAGGTCGGCGCACGCGTCCGGCAGGCCCGACGCCTCGCACGGCGCCACCCGGTACGTGACCCGCTCGTCGGGGAAGGCGTGCTCGATCTGCCCGGCGCTGGCGTCGGTCGCGACGACGCGCTCGAAGCGCCGCGCCAGCTCGAGCGCCGCCTGCCCGTTCCCGGTCGCCCCGTCCCAGGCGAGGCGACGCGCGGGCGCCACCGATGCGAGCCAGTCGAAGAGCGCCGGCGGGTACGCGGGCCGCGCCTTCGCGTACGCGCTCGCGACGGAGGTGAAGTGGTCGTGGAACGGCACGGTCAGTCGAGAATGTCCGCCGCGGTCGTCGCGACCGCGGCCCGGGCCAGCCAGCGCTGGAGTGCCTCGGCGTCGCGGCACCCGTCCACGCTCGCGCGCTGGGCCTCGTCGAGCGCCAGGCCACGGGCGGCGAGAACGCCGAGCAGCGCCAGAGCGAGGCCCTCGGCCTTCCCCTCGGCCCTTCCCTCGGCCTTCCCCTCGGCCCTTCCCTCGGCCTTTCCCTCAGCCTTTCCCTCGGCCTCGCCCTCGAGCCGCACCGCGTCGAGGCTCTCGTACCCGTGCCGCTGCAGGAGGTTCCTCAGCACGGCCTCGTTCGCGACGGAGGGGTCGTAGAGCGCCTCGACCTGGACCGGATTCCGCAGGACCCCCGGCGCCAGGAGCGCCTCGCCCGGATTCGCTATCCGCGCCGGCTTCTCCGGTTCGTACACCTCGACCCGGCGTGGCCCGACGAGCCGAACGACCCAGATGTGTCGGGTCCCGGCGGTGATCAGGTCACGGATCTTCTGCTGCAGCTCGGCCTCGTCCTGACCAGTGGCCGCGTACTCGACGGCCAGGGGCGGCGCGCCGGGCGCCCAGCCATGGGCGTCGGGCAGACCGCCCACGGCGACGTCCGGCGCCCGCAGCGTTCCGGGCTCAGGGGAGAAACCGGCGTCGACACCGGCCGACGTCACGTCGGGATCCGTGCCGAGGACGGCACCACCCAGGAGCTTGGCCTTCGACGCGATCGAGCCCGTGGGCGAGCAATACACCGCGTGCCCGTCCGAGAGCTCGTACGGGTCGCCCTGGTGAACCTGGTCAGCCCGGAAGGGACCGCGGGAAGAGCGGATCGCGCGTTCCATGGGGAGATCTTAGCCCTGGCCGCGCGGGGGTGAGAACAGGGTCGCCTTACGTCATGAACCCCAGATCCGCCGTGGCGAACCGCCCCACGTTCGGGAAGACCGCGGGCAGGTCGGTGCCCGAGACTCCGAACCACTTCGCGAGCGTGGCGGCGTACTGGTCCACGCTGGTCGTGGGGATCCAGCGGCCCAGCTCGGTGTCGTCCGGCCCGCCGATCGTCAGGACCGGCATCCGTCCGTAAAAGTCGCCGCCCTTCACCGCCCCGCCCATCACCACGTGATGGCTCCCCCAGCCGTGGTCGGTGCCGCTCCCGTTCCCGGCGTAGGTGCGACCGAAGTCCGAGGCGGTGAAGGTGGTGACGGCGTTGCCCACGCCCAGCTCGGTCATCGCGTCGGCGAACGCCTTCATCGCGTTCGCGAGGTCCGCGAGGAGCGGGCCCTGCGCGTTGATCTGGTCGGAGTGGGTGTCGTAGCCGCCCGTCGAGCAGAAGAGGATCTGCCGGCTCATCGAGAGCCCGGCGCGGGCCGAGATCACCCGGGCCGCCGTACGCAGCTGGCGGCCGAGGTCGGTGTCGGGGAAGGCGGTCGCGATCGGCGGGGCGTCGTTCAGGGCCGCCTGCACGGTCTGCTGCGCCAGGAGCGCGCGCTTCGTGGTCGACGCGGCCTCGGTCTCCAGGAGGTGCGTCCGGGCCAGGTTCAGGATGTCGCGGACCCCGCGCGAACGGGGATCGCCGCCGTCCGGGTCGTAGCCGTCCAGGCCGAGCGTGCCGTCGCTCGAGAGCTGGAACGGCGCGACGGTGCTCCCCACCTCGAAGAGGTTGTTGCCCGCGGCCGAGACCACGATCGGGATCGGCGCCGACGGGTTCAGGGAACGGAGCCGATCGCCGACGCGACCTCCCCAGCCCGTCCGCGGCGGCTGGTCGGAGATGGAGGTGTGCCACTGGAGGGACTGGTCGCTGTGGGAGAACAGCTGAGGCGGGACCGCGGACGAGCCGGAGAGGTACTGGCTGCGGGTGAGCGGCGCGACGAGCGGGCCGACGTTCGTCACGAAGGCCAGCTTCCGGTCGGCGAAGAGGCCCTGGAACGGGCCGAGGTCCGGGTGCAGCGCCCAGGTGCGCCCGTCCGAGGTGAGCGGGTTCAGGGTCAGCAGGGAAGACTGTGGGAGCGCCACCGCGCCGCGCGCCTGGGCGTACGCGGCGTATTCGCTCCCCTGGCGCGGGACGATGACGTTGCCGGCGTCGTTGCCGCCGGAGAGGAAGACGCAGACCAGCGCCTTGAAGTCCGTGGCGGCCGGGACCGCCTGGGCGATCGAGACGAGGTCGCCGAACGTGGCGCGGGCGGCGGCGGCGGAGACCGCGGCGCAGGCGGTGCGGCGGAGGAAGTCGCGTCGGTTCACGCTCACGTCGGGCTCCTACTTCTGGATGACGAAATCGGGAGAGGTGACGATCAGGTGGATGGCGGTGCGGACCCGCTCGTTCGCCGGCTCGCTCGCCAGCTCGTTCAGGGTCCTCACCACGATCGACTTCACGGCCGGGGCGAGGCGGCCCGAGGTGAGCACGAGGTCGAGCTTGTCGACGAGCGTCGCGTGGTTCGTCGCGTACGTGAGGAACGGGGTGACGTCCAGCTCCACCTCGTCCGGATCGGGGTTCTCCTTCCCGTACGCCCAGGCGCGCATGTAGTTGGCGCTGCCGATCGCCTGGGTCTCGGTGGTGATCTGGAACTCGGGGGCCACGAGGCCCGCCTCGGCGACGGGACCCGGCGGCCGGTAGTCGGGCTGGAAGAAGTTGAAGACCGACGGCGCGCGGAGCGGGTTCTGCCCCATCCCCCAGGTCGGGTCGGCGAGGTCGTAGAAGTGGAAGGCGCCGCTCGCGGAGTGAGCGTCGAACGAGCGGAGGAGCGTGCCGAAGCGGACCATCGGCTCCCGCTGCTTTCCGTAGCCCGGCTGGGTGAGGACGTCGGTGGCGCGCGCCTCCCAGTCGGTCAGGATCGCCTTCACGACGGCCTTCAGGTTGCCGCGCACGCCCTGCCCGTCGTCGTCGAACACCTTCCCCACCCGATAGACGTAGCCGTGGCTCGGGTTGCTGGTGACCAGGCGCTGGATCAGGAGCCGCGCCAGGAACGGCCCGACGTTCGGGTGCGCCGCGATGTTGTCGAGCGCGTCCTTCAGGTCCTGCGTGGGCGTGCCGCCGCCCGGCAGCGTGACGCCGGAGAGGAGCTTCTTGGAGGCGCTCGAGTGGTGCGCGGGCCACGCCTCCATCGGACGCCGGAACGTCCCCTTCCCCCAGTACCACTCGTCGTCGGTCTTCTCGAGGCCGCCCCAGCTCCAGCCGGTGAACACCTTGGCGAAGCCCTCCACGATCGACTGGTCGTAGGCCGGGATCGGCTGCCCCAGCGGGTCGAGCGCCAGCGAGCCGTCCGGGTGCAGCCTGTACAGCCCCACCGAGAAGAGCTGCAGGACCTCGCGGGCATAGTTCTCGTTCGGCGTCCGCCCCTGTGCGGGGTCCTCCTTGTCGTTCCCGAGCATGTCCAGGTAGAGCCCCATCGCCGGGGAGAGGGTCGCCTCCTCCAGGAGCGTGCGGTACGAGCCGAGGGCGTTCCGCGTCAGGACGTCCATCCAGGTCGCGAGCGCGTACGGGTCGTTCAGGTCGCCGTCCTCGGCCGAGACGACGAAGATCTCCGAGAGCGCCATCGCCACGCGTTGACGGAGCTGGTCGTTCCCCAGGATCGCCTGCCGCCAGATCGACTCCATCGCGGTGTCGACGCACGGGTCGCCGCCCGTCGTGCTGGAGTAGGCGTCGAGGAACGCGAGGTGCGAGCTGACGGGAAGCCCGGCCTGCTGGCTCAGCCACGGGGTGAAGCCCTGCCCCTGGAGCGCGGTGATCTCGGTCAGCTTCGGGCCCCAGGTCGCCTGGGTGAGGAAGCGGGCCGCGTCGGGCGCGGTCGGGGCGCCGACGGGGAGCGGCGGCGGCGTGGGCGGCGGCACGAAGTCGATGGAGC
Source organism: uncultured Holophagales bacterium (assembly GCA_964384675.1). Taxonomy (GTDB): domain Bacteria; phylum Acidobacteriota; class Thermoanaerobaculia; order UBA5066; family UBA5066; genus CAYLNK01. The sequence continues at coordinate 18,173 of CAYLNK010000085.1, forward strand.
CGTCGGTCAGGAGGTACTGGCCGCGGATCTCCCCGCCCGGGTAGCGGGAGGAGTGGACGTTCAGGTAGATGAGCCCCGCCTTCAGCGCCGAGACGATGTCCGCGACCGTCAGCGTCCCGACCGGCGCGAAGACCCACCGGTACGAGCCGTCCGGCAGGGGCGTCGCGTCGTCGATGTCGAAGAGGATCTGCCCGCTCTGGCTCGGGCCGGCCGGACCGTGGGTGTGCGCCGAGATCTCCGGCGTCGTCAGGTTGGTGTACCCGTAGCGGAGCGTCGCGGACTTCTCGTCGGTGGCGAGCGTCAGGACGGACGAGCCCGACGCCGGGCTCGTCACGCCGGACTGGGGCAGCAGCGTCGCGACGTACAGCGTCGGGCGAGCGGCCGCCGGCGGCGTGGGCGTGGGGGTCGGCGTCGGTGTGGGGGTCGGGGTCGGCGATCCGCTCGCCACGAAGTAGCCGACGACGTCGACGATCAGGTGGACCGCCCCGCTCGGCTGACCGGACCTCACCGACACCGTCCCGCCGGCGCCGACGGCGAGGATCGCCTGCCCCGCCCGGGTCGACCCGGCGCGGAACACGACCTGGGACACCGTCGGCTGCGGAGCGCCCCCGGGCCAGAGCGTGACGTGCCCCGCCACCGTCGGCTGCGTCACCGTCACGTTCGCCGCCAGAGAGCTGGCGTTCGCCGGGACGCCGCACGCTCCGGTCAGCGTGAAGGTCCGTGCCACGCCGGCGGTCAGCGCCGGTCCGCCCATCGGGCCCGCCGGCCCCCGTGTGTCGATCGCACGACACGGGGTCACCGTGTAGAAGCGCGACGCCTGCTGCGCCGCGCCGGGCGAGACGGCGAGGAGCAGGGCGAAAAGCCCGCTCGAACGGAGAAGACGATGCATCGAAGGCCCTCCTCGGGTCGGATCTCGAACGTGCGCTCCGGTTGTCGCCTGAAAGTGAGCCCACCCCCCCGATTTCCCAGCCCTCCTCACGGCCAGCGCGGGTCGAGCCGAGGTCCAGCGGGGCTAGACCGGGGTCGAGCCGTGCCGATGTCGCTCGAATAGAAAATAGGAAAAATCGATCTATTTCCTATTGAAGATAGGACCCGAACGCCGCACCATGGAGACCCATGGACGACGTGGACGTTCGCATCGTGGACCTCCTCCAGACGGACGCGCGGCTCACCCAGGCCCAGATCGCGAAGAAGGTCGGTCTCTCCCAGCCCTCGGTCGCCGACCGGATCCGCAAGCTCGAGGAGCAGAGGGTCATCACCGGCTACGCGGCCAAGGTGGACCCGCGGAAGCTCGGGAAGGACATCACCGCCTTCATCGGCGTCGGCATCGAGCACCCCAGGTTCTTCGAGTCGTTCACGAAGAAGGTGCTGGGGCTCGAGGAGGTCCTCGAATGCCACCGGGTGGCCGGGGAGGACAGCTACCTGCTCAAGGTGCGCACCGAGGACACCGGCACGCTCGACCGGCTTCTGGTGAAGCAGCTGCGCACGTGGCCCGGGGTCACCCGCACCTACACCACCATCGTCCTGTGCTCCGTGAAGGAAGAGACCCGGGTCGCGCCCAGGAAGGAGACCACGCCATGACGATTCGAGTCGCGAGACGGATGCGGGGCGTGAAGCCCTCGGCGGTCCGCGAGATCCTCAAGGTGGCCGAGCAGCCCGATGTGCTGTCGTTCGCCGGCGGTCTGCCCGCGCCGGAGCTGTTCCCGGCGGAGGAGATCGCCCAGGCCTACCAGGCGGTCCTGAACGAGAGCCCGGGCGCGGCGCTGCAATACGGCATCACCGAGGGCTTCCTGCCGCTCCGCGAGTGGCTGGCCGCGCGGCTGCGCGCGCGGGGCATCGCGGCGACGGCCGAGAACGTGATGGTGGTGAGCGGCAGCCAGCAGGGGATCGACCTCGTGGCGCGCGCGCTGCTCGACCCCGGCGACACGGTGCTGGTCGAGAACCCCTCGTACCTCGCCGCGCTCCAGGCGTTCTCGGCGTACGAGGCGAACGTCGTGGCGCTGCCCGGGGACGGCGACGGGCTCTCCACCGAGGGGCTCGAGGAGGCCGTGCTCGCGCACCGGCCGAAGCTCCTCTACGTGGTGCCGGAGTTCCAGAACCCGCGGGGCACGACCCTCGCCGCCGCCCGCCGCCGGGTACTGGCCGAGGTGGTCACGCGCCACGGCCTCCCGGTGCTGGAGGACGATCCCTACGGCGCCCTCCGGTTCCGCGGAGCACCCAACACGCCCCTCGCGGCGCTCGCTGGCGACCTCACGTTCCACCTGGGAACGTTCTCCAAGACGCTGGCGCCGGGCCTGCGCCTCGGCTGGGTGCACGGGCCGGCCGATCTGATGCGAACCCTGACCATCGCCAAGCAGGCCTGCGACCTCCAGACGGCCACGCTGGCCCAGCGCGCGGTGGCCCGGCTGCTCGAGACCTTCGACTACGACGGGCACCTGGCGCGGATCCGCGCGGTGTACGGCGAACGCTGCGCGGCGATGCTGCGGGCGCTCGAGCGCTTCATGCCCACCGGCACCCGCTGGTCGACGCCGGAGGGCGGGCTCTTCCTCTGGCTCGAGCTGCCGGCGGGCCTGCGCGACGACGAGGTGTTCCAGGCGGCGCTCGCGAAGTCGGTGGCGGTGGTGCCCGGGAGCGGCTTCTTCGTCGGGCCGCCGCAGCACGGCTTCCTGCGGCTCAACTTCTCGAACCAGAGCGTGCCCAGCATCGAGCTCGGGATCGCGCGGCTCGGGCAGACTCTCTCGGAGCTGTCGGCGGTGGCGGCCCCCGGTGCCCGTCGGACGGAGAGCGGGGCCTCCGCCCGCCGTCGAGTCGAGGCCGACCAGCTCGTTCCGTTCAGAGCCTGAAGCCGACCGTCACCTTGACGGTGGACGGCACCGGCCGCCCGTCCACCATCGCCGGCCGGTAGCGCCACTGCTTCACGGCGCGCTCCGCCGCGCCGTCCAGCAGCGGGTGGACGCCGTTGAGGACGTCGACGCTCGCGATCTTCCCCTCGGCGTTCACCTTCGCCTTCAGCGTCACGACGCCCTCGATCCTCTGCCGCCGGCAGAGGTCCGGGTACTGGGGGTTCACCCGCGTGATCTGCACCGGCTCGGTGACGCGCGCCTCGGGCTTGCGGGCGCGCTTCGCCGACTTCCCGGCGTCTCGCGCCGGAGCGGGGGCGACCGCGGGCGGGGCAGGCGCGACGGCGGGAGGGACCTCCGCCACG
>CAYLNK010000086.1:0-17873 GCA_964384675.1 uncultured Holophagales bacterium
CCTACGCGGGGACGAGCGCGACCGGCGGGAGCCGCACCGCCACGGGGGGCGGCGTGGCGAAGCAGGGCGTCGGGGCCGCCGGAGGCGCATCGGGCACGGTGACGCGTGGCAACGGCGGGACCACCACCGCCAGCGGGTCGGGCGCGTACGACGCCCAGACGGGGCAGGGTGCGGGGAAGCGGAGCGTCGCCGGGACGACGGCGAACGGCTCGACCTACGCCTCCGACACGGCCCGCGACGTCGACGCTGGGACGGGCACGGCGTCGAGCACGAAGAACGTCTCCGGTGCCAACGGCGAGCAGTCGGGCTCCGCCACGATCGATTCCTCGGCGACGAAGGGCGAGGGCGGCACGGTGACCGTCACGAACGACCAGACCGAGCAGTCGAAGACGAAGACGTTCAAGAAGAAGCGCTGACGGATGGCGGACTCAGAGGGTGTTCCGCACAGCCTCTCGGGGGTGAGCGATCAGCTTGGGGAGCGGGCCGACGCGGAGCACGTCCCGCTCCCGTAAGACGCCGAGCCCGTGGGCTGGGCGCGGGTCGCTTCCCTGCCCGCGGAGTGGCGAGGACGGGAAGGACGGGTGGCAGGACGTAGACTCGTTTGCGGGAATGACGAGTCCCGCCGCGCCCGCCGCGAGCGAGGGGAAGCTCCCCGGCTTCCCGGCGACCGTCTGCCCGCAGGGCCAGAAGGACTTCGCGACGCCGCTCGAGGAACGGGAGCGCGCGGCGACGTTCGCCCGCCTCTCGGGGCGCCCGTTCGGGCACGACGGGAACGGCCGGCCCATCGACCAGGTGAGCGGCCGCCTGGTGCGCGCCGCGGTCGAGACGCTCCTTCAGGGCACCGCTCCCGAGGCGCGGGAGTCGACGCTGGTCGCGCTCGTCGAACGGCTCAACGCCGCCATCGTCGACCCGCGCTACCACGTCACCGCGGAAAGCCTTCTCGACGAGGGGAACCGGTACTCGCGCGAGATGGAGCTCTTCGTGAACGTCTACGCCCGCGAGCTGTCGGGCGACCGCAGCTTCTTCTGGCGGCGCGGAGCGAACACGATCCCCCGGACGCTCCTGCCCGTCCTCCGCCCCCTGTCGCTCGACCGCCTCTTCCGCCTCGCCCCGCAGCTGACGACCCGGTTCCTGAAGGCCGACCTGCGCGTGCAGGAGTCCGGGCCGACGTCCGGCGTGCTGCGGTGGAACAGCCGGCTCCAGGAAGAGGGCCTGCCGCCCGAGCTGCGGAACGAGTGGCTCCAGATGAGCTGCCCGGCGTTCTGCGGCGCGATCGCGAACGTCCCCGCCCTGATCCACGACGGGCAGGCTCCGTCGGAGATCCGGGCCTCGAGCTGCCAGCGGCAGGGCGCGGAGTACTGCGAGTGGCACGTTCGCTGGAAGAACCCGTCCACTCCGACGGGCCGCGGGGTCCTGATCGGGGGGCTCTCGTCGGTCGGCCTCGTGGCGGCCTGGGCCTTCCTGCGGATGTCCTGGCTCGCGCCCGTCGCCCTCCTGCCGCTCCTCCTCGGCTGGCGCCGGGACGGTGTGCGCCGGCTCCGGCAGGATGCGGAGCGGCAGGAACGGCTGCTCCTCGAGCAGAGCGAGCTGACGCAGCGGCTGGAGCAGCTCCTCGACGCCGCCCGGGGGGAGCTCCAGAACGCGAGGCTGGAGCGGTCCGAGCGGGACGGGGCCCTGCGGGCGCTCCGCGAGCTGGCCGACGTCCTCGCCACCCGGCCGCCCCCTGAGGGACGTCTGCGCGCCGCCCTCGGGATCGTCACGGCGCACCTCCCGGTGGACCGCGTCGTCGCCGTACTCCACGACCCGCGGCAGGGCCGGCTCGTGGCGACCGCCCTCTCGGGGCCGTCGCCGGAGCTGGCCTCCCGGCTTCGGACCCTCGAGGAGCCCGCCGGGAGCGGGGGCTCGCTCCTGTCGGACGTGTTCCAGTCCGGCCAGACCGCGCGGCTGACGGGGGAGACCCGCGTTCGCCGGCTCTCTCCGCTCCTCTCGGCGCTCGGGACGCGCGAGCAGCTCGTCGTGCCGCTGGTGGCCGGGGGCCGCCCGCTCGGTCTCCTGGTCGCCGACAGCCCGATCTCCGGGAGGCCCTTCGAGGAAGACGCTGCGGAGCCGCTCCTGATCGTGGCCCGGCTCCTCGCGGTTTGCCTCGCGGCGGAGCGAAACGCCGGGGCGGGTCCGGACGTATAACGAGGGATGCTCCCGCGCCGGACCCTCTTTTTCCTGGCCGTGCTCGCCGCCGCGGCCACAGGGTGCCGCCAGGCCGAGGCCGACCGGAGCCGGGTCGAGCCGAAGCGGGAGGTCCAGCCCGCGCTGGCCGCGACGCCGTACGAGCCGTCGCGGCTCCTCCTGTCGGGAGAGCTGGTGGCGCTCAAGTCGTCGACGCTGACGGTCCCCCAGACCCCGACGTGGATGGTGCAGATCCGCTGGCTGGCCCAGGACGGCGGCGCCGTGAAGAAGGGCGACATCGTCGCCGAGTTCGACAACTCCACCTTCGCCGCCACCCTGGAGGAGAAACGCCTCGCCCTGACCGAGGCGGAGGCCGAGCAGGTCCGTGTGACCGAGGAGAGCCGCGCCAGCGAGACCGACAAGCTCCTGGAGGTCGAGCGGAAGAGGATCGGCCTCTCGAAGGCGAAGCTGGAGGCCGCCGTCCCGCTCGAGCTCCGCTCGCGCCGCGAGCACGAGGAGAAGCAGCTGGCGCTGAAGAAGGCCGAGGCCGAGCTCCAGAAGGCGCTCACGGAGCTGGAAGGGTTCCGGAAGGGGGCGGAGGCAGACGAGAAGATCCGGGAGATCGCGATCGAGAAGGCGAGGCGGGAGATCCGCACCACCGAGGCCGCCGTCGACGCGCTCACGCTCCGCGCGCCCGAGGACGGCCTCGTCGTCATCGGCGACACCCCGCGCGACCGCCGGAAGATCCAGGTGGGGGACCAGCTCTGGCCCGGCGTGATCGTGGCCCGCCTGCCCGATCTGTCCGGCCTGCGCGTGGAGGCGTCGCTCTACGACGTCGACGACGGACGCCTCGAGCCCGGAATGACGGCCATCGTCACCGCGGACGCCTTCGCGGACCGCCCGATGACCGGGCGGGTGGAGGAGGTCGCCGCCGTCGCCCAGCAGCCGACCAACGACTCGCTGAGGCGGGTCTTCCGCGTCGTCCTGTCCATCGCCGAGAAGCCGTTCGAGGGCCTGCGGCCCGGCCTCTCCGCGAAGGTGGAGATCCCGCTGCGCGGAGCCGGCGAGAAGGAGACGTCCGCCTCCGCGCCGTCGGCGCCTGCCGCACCCGCGGCGCCGCCCCCCGGAGCCGAGCCGTTCGCGGTGAAGCGGGACGAGCTGGTCGTGGGGGCGGAGATGCGCGGCGCCCTCCAGGCCCTCGACTCCGACCAGCTCGGCGTGGTGCCGATCGCCGAGGTCTGGGACTACAAGATCTCCCGCATGGCGCCGGAAGGCGCCGCGGTCAAGAAGGGGCAGCCGGTCCTCTGGTTCGACACCAACGAGCACGAGCAGAAGCTGCTCGAGAAGATCGCCGAGGGGGACGCCGCCCGCAAGCAGATCGAGAAGCGGGAGAAGGACCTCCTCCTGCGCGAGAAGGAGGTCGACCTCCAGCTGGCCGAGGCGGAGTCGCGCAAGAGGAAGGCCGAGCTGAAGGTGGACGTCCCGGCCGAGATCGCCGCCAGCAAGGACCTCGCCCTGGCGCGCCTCGACCTCGAGCAGGGGACGATCGAGATGGAGTCGCTCACGCGCAAGAAGGTCGCGCTGAAGGCGTCGGCCACGGCCGAGCTCGCGATCCTCGAATCGCGGAAGGACCGGGCGGACCTGCGGGTCAAGCAGCTGCGGGACGGCATCGCCGCCCAGACCGTGAAGGCGCCGCGGGACGGGACGATCCTCTACCTGAGCAACTGGCGGGACGAGAAGAAGAAGGTGGGCGACTCCTGCTGGCGCGGCGAGAAGGTGATGGAGGTGCCCGACCTGACCCGGATGGGGATCCGCGCCGAGGTCGACGAGTCGGACGGCGGGCGTCTGACGGAGGGCCAGACGGTGACGTTCCGGCTCGATTCCAACCCCGACCAGGAGCTGAGCGGGAAGGTGACCCGGATCCTGCGCACGGTCCAGCGCCAGTCCCCCAAGACGCTGCTTCGCGTCTTCCGGTTCGACGTGACGCTCGACGCCGTCGACTCGGTGAAGATGCGCCCGGGGATGCGCGTCCGCGGGCGGGTCGAGCTGGCCCGCGTGCCCGGCGTCCTCCTGGTCCCCAACGAGTCGATCTTCGCGTCGGCGAAAGGTCCCGTGGTGTTCCGCCGCGCGGGCGGCGGCTGGAAGGCCGTCCCGGTGACCGTGGGCCGGCGCGGGGACGACGGCGTCGAGGTCACGGGCGGCCTCTCCGAGGGAGACCGGGTGGCGAGGCCGACGAAGGCGGGGAAGGGCGCGTGAGGCGGCGCAACGGGTTCCTGCTCGGCGGCGCGGCGTTCGTCCTGGTCGGGATCGGGGCCGTCGTCGCACGGGGGTCGGCGGCGCCGTCGATCCCGGTCCTCGAGGTGAAGCCGGGCCCGTTCGTGAGGCGCGTGCGTGCGGAGGGGAACCTGAAGGCGGTGGAAGCGAAGCCGCTCACGGCCCCCGGCTCCGACGCGTCGTACAAGATCGCCTGGATGGTGGAGGACGGCACCCGCGTGAAGAAGGGTGACGTCGTCGTGCGCTTCAGCTCCCTGGAGATCGAGAAGACGCTGGCCACCAGCCAGGCCGACCGGAGCACGGCGGAGCAGAGGATCGGCAAGGAGCGGGCAGAGTCGGGCGCGGCGATCCGCAACCTGACCCGCGATGCCGAGCAGGCGCGCCGCGAGTACGAGACGGCGCTGACGTTCCAGGCGCGGGACGCCGAGATCTTCTCCAGGAACCAGATCATCGAGGCCGAGATCGACTCCTCCCTGGCCCAGAAGCGCGAGGGGCACGCGGTGACGACGCGGAGCGTGCGGGAGAGCGTCTCCACCTCGAACGTCGAGCTGCAAGGGATCGAGGTGCGGAAGGCCGACCTGAAGATCGGCAAGGCGAAGCGGGACATGGAGTCGCTGGAGCTGATCGCGCCGCACGACGGGCTGGTGGTCTTCCAGCGCGACTGGAAGGGGGACGTCCCGCAGATCGGCCAGTCCGTGTGGAGCGGTTTCCCGCTGGCGGAGCTGCCGGACCTCTCCAAGCTGAAGGCCGAGGTGTTCGTCCTCGAGGCCGACGCGGGCGGGCTCACCGCCGGGCGCCCGGCCACGGTCCTCCTCGAGTCGCACCCCGACCTGACGTTCGAGGGGAAGATCCAGAAGGTGGACACCATCGCCAAGCCGCGCGTGCGGGGCGTGCCGGTCCAGTATTTCGGCGTCACGGTGGAGATCGCGAAGACCGACCCCTCGGTGATGAAGCCGGGGGAGAGGGTCGTGGCGCAGCTGCTCCTCGGCGACGAGGCCGAGGTGATCGCCGTCCCGCGGCAGGCGGTCTTCGAGCGGAGGGGCAAGAAGGTCGTCTACCGGCGAAAGGGGCGCGGCTTCGACGCCGTCGAGGTGAAGCTCGGGGCCTCGGCCGTCGGGCGCGTCGTGGTGACCGAGGGGCTGAAGCCGGGCGACGTGATCGCGCTCGGGGACCCGAACGCGTCGGGGAGCCCGGCCGTGAAGCCGTCCGGAACGGGGGGAGCCCCGGGGACCCCGGCCCCGGGGAAGGCGGCTCGCTCGTGATGAATCCCCAGGAGGCGCTCGAGGGAGCGCTCGGGAACCTCGCGGTGCACAAGCTCCGCTCGGCGCTCACGATGCTGGGGATGATCTTCGGCGTCGGCGCCGTCATCGCCATGCTCTCGATCGGCGCGGGGGCCGAGCGCCAGGCGATGGAGATGATCCAGCGGATGGGGCTCGAGAACGTCCTCGTCAGGACGCGCGAGTTCCGTCCCGACGAGCTGTCCGAGATCCGGAAGAAGTCGATGGGCGTCTCCCTGCGCGACGCCGCGGGGATCGCCGAGGCGATCCCGGGCGTCGACGTCGTGGGGCCGCGCGTCCAGATCAACCCGTACAAGGTGTGGGCGCCCGACGGCAAGAGCGAGGCGAAGGCGTACGGCGTCTCGTCTCGGCACGCCGACCTGGTCCACCTCGCCGTCGCCGACGGGCGCTTCTTCTCGGCGGCCGAGGAGACCCACCACGCCCAGGTCTGCGTGATCGGCGAGGAGGTGGCCCGCGACCTCTTCGGGCCGGCGCGCGCCGTGGGCCGCGACCTGAAGGTGAACGACGTCTGGCTCTCGGTGGTCGGCGTCCTCGCGCCGACGGGCGCGGCCGGCGACTCGTTCCAGGGCGTCGCGGTCGGCTCGACGGCGCGGGAGATCTACCTGCCGGTCACCACGGCTCTCCGGAAATTCGACCGGGACCCGCTCGAGTCGCCGCTCTCCGAGCTGGTGGTGCATCTCAAGCCCGGCAGCTCGCCCGGCAAGACGGCCGCGCTCGTCTCCGGCCTCCTCCTCCAGCTCCACGGCGGCGTGACGGACTTCGACCTCGTCGTCCCGGAAGCCCTCCTCGAGCAGAGCCGGCGCACCCAGCGCCTCTTCAACATCGTGATGGGCTGCATCGCCGGGATCTCGCTCCTGGTGGGCGGGATCGGGATCATGAACATCATGCTGGCGACGGTGCTGGAGAGGACCCGCGAGATCGGGATCCGCCGGGCGATCGGCGCGCGGCGGGCCGACATCAAGCTCCAGTTCGTGGTGGAGGCGTTCGCGCTCAGCCTGGTGGGCGGGCTCGCCGGGATCCTCGCCGGCGTCCTGATCGCCCGCGTGGTCGCCGCGTCGGCCGGCTGGCCCACCGTGGTGACCCTCTGGTCGCTCCTCCTGTCGACGGGCGTTTCCGCGGGCGTCGGACTGGCGTCCGGGATCTACCCGGCGGTGCGCGCCGCCTCGCTCCATCCGATCGAGGCGCTCCGGTACGAGTAGCGCCCGCGCGCTCCTCCTGCGCCTCCTGTCGCCGTTCGTCCTCGAGGTGCCGCCGCACGCGCCCGGCGCGGAGCGGGGCCGCCCGCTGCGGCAGGTCCGGATGCGCGGCGGACATCGCATGCTCCTCGATCTGAGGGTCCCCGAGCAGCGGGAGGCGTGGCGCATCGGGGACTACGAACCGGACCTGATGGAGCTCGCCTCGAGGCTGGTCCCGGCCGACGGGGTCATCCTGGACGTCGGCGCGAACATCGGCTTCTTCGCCTGCGCGATCGGGCGCCGGGCGGCGGAAGCCGGGGCGCGGATCCACTGCTTCGAGCCGGTCTCCTCGAATCGCGCGCGCCTCAGGAGGAACATCCGGCTCAACGGCCTCGGCGCGACGATCTCCGTCCATCCGCTCGCGCTCGGCGACCGGTCCGGGACGCTGGTCATGAGGCGGGTGCCCGCGGGAGAGGCCTCGAACGCGGTCGGCGAGAACATGCTCTCCGACTGGGACCGGGGGACGGTCGATCGGGAGAGCTGGCCGACAGAGGAGGCCGAGCTGTCGCGCCTCGACGACTGGGGACGGGACCTGGCCCGATGCGACCTGATCAAGATCGACGTGGAAGGGGCTGACCTCCTCGTGCTGCGCGGCGCGGTGGCGACCCTCGCGCGGCTCAGGCCGACGGTGCTCGCCGAGCTGAATCCGTACTGGATGAGGCAGATCGGTCAGGGCCTCGACGACGCCCGCGCGCTGGCCCGTGAGATCGACTACGCGGTCCTGCGGCTCGGGAGCGGACGCTGGGTGCCGCTCGAGGAAAGCCACCGGGACGGAGACCTCGACCCGACCGCGTACCTGCTCCTTCCCCGCGAGGCGTCGGGTCGCGTCGTCGGAGCAGCCGGGCCGTCCTGACCGGAATCGTGCGTCTGGCCGCTACTCGAGCGGCAGGCGGATCGTCACCAGAGCGCCGCCCCCCGGCGCGTTCGCCGCCACGATCCGACCGTGGTGCAGCTCGACGATCCGCTGCGCGATCGAGAGACCCATCCCCGTGCCGCCGGCGCGCTTCGAGAAGAACGGCTCGAAGAGGTGCGGGATGTCGGCCTCGGTGAAGCCGGGACCTCCGTCGCGCACGGACAGCTCCACCACCAGGTGACCCGCCGGTGAGGCGCGCCGCGCCGACACCAGGACGCTGCCTCCGGCCGGGGAGTGGTGGATGGCGTTCTGCAGGACGTTCTGGAGCACCTGGGTCAGCCGGGGTCGGTCCATCGGCAGCTCGAGCCCCTCCGGCACGGCGACGCCCAGCGCCACCGAGCGTTGCGCCGCGAGCGATTGGCACTCCGAGACCGCGGCCTCGACCACCTCGTGGAGGTAGCCGCGCTTCAGCTCGATCTGGTGGGCGCGCCCGAACGCCAGGAGGTCGGCCATCAGCCGCGACAGCTGGTCGACGCTGCGCCGGAGCGTGTCGGCCATTTCCGTGAACTCCGGCCGGTCGCCGAAGTCGTCCTCGAAGTTGTCGAGGCTGGCGCTGATCGCGAAGAGCGGGTTCCTCACCTCGTGCGCGACCCCCGCCACGAGGGCGCCCATCGCGAAGATCGCCTGGCTCTTGCGCAGCGACTCCCGCTGGTGCACGAGACGGGTGACGTCCCGCGCCACCAGCACCACACGCTCCGGTCCGTCACCCGGAAGGACGTTGCCCGAGAGGTCCCAGATGCGCGTGCCCGACTCGCCCCCCGCCTGACGGGTCAGTGCGGAGCCGGCTGCCTCCACGTCGTGAGCGAGGACGGTGAGCGCGGTCCACGGCTCGCCGCTCGCGGCGTCCAGGATCCGGTGCCCGGCGAAGCGGGACTCCTCGAGCTGCGCGAGCTCGCAGGCCGCACGGTTGGCATGGCGCACGACACCACCGGGCTCGAGGAGAAGGACGGGCGAGTCGATGGCGTCGACGGCGAGCCGCCACACCTCCGCGTCGCCGGTCGCCATCAGCCCCGGGACCCGAGGAGGACCGCGTCGTAGGTGAACGTGTACTTCCCGAACTGGATCTCGTCCCCGGGGAAGAGCCGCTGCTCCTCCGCCGGCGCGCCGTTCACCCGGGTGCCGTTCGTCGACTTCAGGTCGATCAGGCGCCAGCCGTCGCCGTCCTGCACCAGCTGGGCGTGGTGCTTCGAGACGGATCGGTCGGGGAGGACGACGTCGTTCGAGTCGGAGCGGCCGATCGTCATGATCGGCCGGTCGAGCTCGAAGACGGCGGGGCTCTCGCCGGCGACCCCCTGCGCCACGAGGCGGGCCGGGAGGCGGCGTCCGAACATCCCGTGGGAGGTGGTCACCTCGTCGCCCGAGATCAGCCGGACGTCGGACTTCTGGAGCACCACCGTCGGCTTTTCGGCCGGGGGCGGCTCGGGCGGGACGGCTCCGGGATCGCTGAGGGGGATGGCCGACGTGAGACGGGTCTCCGAAGGCGCGGGAATGGGCGACGCCTTCAAAACGGTGGCGGACGTCTCGACGGGCGGGTGGATCTGGATGAGGTGCGCCGCTTCGAGCCGGCGGATCACCATCCAGGTCTCACCCTCGGAGCCGGCGGGCGAGAGCGCGAAGATCTCGTCCAGCGACCGCTTGCCGTTGATGAGCGAGATGGTGCCCCACTCCACCGGTGTCAGCACGACCTGCTGCTCCAGCCGGCCGGTGGCGCAGACGAGGGTCACCACCATCGCGCGGTCGACGTTCAGCTCCTCCATCTCGCGCCGCGAGCGGGAGGTCTCGTCCTCGCGCCGGGCCCACTCCAGGATCAGGTTCTGGACCCCGATGCGGAGCGGGGTGACCGTGTCGTCCGGGGGGAATTCGGCCAGGAACGCGAACTTCCCTTCGCGCCACTGCATCGACTCGAACACCAGCTCGCAGTAGAGGACCTTCTCGTAGTTCGCGACCTCTTCCGCGGGGATCAGCCCGCCCTCGATGACGAGGTCGCGGAACGGCCGGCCCTCGGCAGCGGCCCGGCTCTCGAGCTGCCGGCTCTCGCGTTCGGTGAGGAGCCCGCGCGCGGTGAGGAGGCTGGGGAGCTTGAGCCGTGACGTCTTCGAGGTGGCATAGACGACCTCGCCGTCGGACAGGAAGATCCGGTTGGCGAGGGAACCCGACAGGACCTCGATCGCGCCGGTCTTCTGGCCCATGTTCAGGAACGTCAGCACGTCCCCCATCGGGAACTCGGCGAGGTTCCCCCCCAGGCTGAGCGCCAGCGTCCTCTCCGTCACCGCTCGCATTCTACGGTGCGACGGGCCGGTCGCGGGGGCGACCGGCCCGGTCCGCTACACTCCGCGCCGCATGACGGCCAGACGCGCGCTGATCACCGGTATCACGGGGCAGGACGGCAGCTACCTCGCGGAGCTCCTGCTCGGGAAGGGCTACGAGGTGCACGGCATCGTCCGCCGCTCCTCCAGCTTCAACACCGAGCGCCTCGATCACCTCTACCAGGACCCCCACGTGGAGAGGCGCCGGCTCATCCTCCACTACGGCGACCTGAACGACGCCTCCTCCCTGAACCGGATCCTCCGGGTGGTGGTGCCCGACGAGATCTACAACCTCGGCGCGCAGAGCCACGTGAAGGTCTCCTTCGACGTGCCCGAGTACACCGGCGAGGTGACGGGCCTGGGCGCCACCCGGATCCTCGAGGCGATCCGGGAGGTCGGGCTGGCGCCCCGCTTCTACCAGGCTTCCTCCTCGGAGATGTTCGGGAAGGTGGTCGAGACGCCGCAGCGCGAGACCACGCCGTTCCACCCCCGGAGCCCGTACGGGGTCGCCAAGGTCTACGCGCACTGGATCACGGTCAACTTCCGCGAGTCGTACGGTCTCCACGCCTGTGGCGGGATCCTCTTCAACCACGAGTCGCCGCGGCGCGGCGAGACGTTCGTGACCCGGAAGATCACCCGGGCCGTGGGTCGCATCGTGATGGGAAAGCAGGAGAAGCTGTACCTCGGGAACCTCGACGCGCGACGCGACTGGGGCTTCGCCGGCGACTACGTCGACGCGATGTGGCGGATGCTGCAGCTCGACGCGCCGGACGACTTCGTGATCGCGACCGGGGAGACGCACACCGTGCGCGAGTTCTGCGAGAGGGCGTTCGGGGCGGCAGGCGTCCCGATCGAGTGGACCGGGAGCGGGGCGGAGGAGACCGGCCGGGACCCGCGGAACGGCAAGGTGCTGGTCGAGGTCGACCCGCGCTACTTCCGGCCCGCCGAGGTGGACCTCCTGCTGGGCGATCCGTCGAAGGCCCGTAACGTCCTCGGCTGGGAGCCGAAGGTGACGTTCCCCGCCCTCGTCGAGATGATGACGGCCGCCGACCTGGAGAGAGCCCGGACGGAATAGACCGCCCCCCGGCTCAGTGGTGCGCGGCGAGCTCCATCTCGATCCGGAACGGCGGTCCGTCGTGCACCGCTCGAAGGGCCACGTCGCGGGGCGCGACGCGCGGCGTGGTGACCGGCATCGTCACCGTGACGCGGTCCTCGTCGAAGCCGAGCCAGCGGGGCGCGTGGAGCGTGCCCTTCGCGTCGTGGGCCGCCTCCAGGCAGCCGCGCACCAGCTGCTCGAGGATCTCGCGGTCGGTCTCGCCGACGGCCTGCACCGGCACGACCTGTCCCGCGTACTCGCCCTTCTCCGGAACGCCGCCGTAGGCGGCGGACAGCGCGGCGTCGACGGCCTGCCGGAACAGCTCCTCCCGCGTCCCGCCGGGGAGCGCGACCTCGATCCCTTCCTCGGTCTCCTCGAGCGCGTGTGCCACGGTTACTCTCCCTGCCGGGAGTATAGGTGTCCAGCCTCGCCGAACGCCTCGCCGACCGCATCCGCCGCCAAGGGCCGCTGCGCTTCGACCTGTTCCAGGAGACGGCGCTGTACGACCCGGACGGCGGCTACTACGAGAGACCCGGTAGGATCGGCCGCGACGGGGACTTCGTCACCGGAGCCTCGTGGCACCCCGCGTTCGCGCGGGCCCTCGTGCGGATCGTCGACCGCCTGCGACCCGAGCTCGGGGACGTCGAGGTCGTGGACGCCGGCTGCGGCGAGGGCGAGCTCCTCGGCTTCCTCCACGAGTCGGCGCCGGGGCTTCGCCTCACCGGCGTCGAGCGGTCCGGGACGAGGCGCGCCCTCGCGCGGGAGCGGGCGCCGTCGGCGAGACTGCTTTCCGACCTCTCCCGGCTCGGTCCGGTGCGCGGCCTGGTGGTCGCTTACGAGCTCGTCGACGCGCTCCCGGTCCGTTCCCTCCGGCACCGGCGCGGCCGGCTGCACGAACGTCTCGTCGGGCTCGACGGGGCGGGAGCCTTCGTCCTCGCGGAGAGCCCGTGCCCGGACGGCGACGCGATCCTGAGACGGCTCGCGGGACGAGGGGTGCGACTGGAAGAGGGGCAGCTCGTGGAGGTGCGGGACGGCGCGCCGGCCATCGCGCGGCAGCTCGCGGCTGCGCTCGACGCGGGGCTCCTCCTGGTCTTCGACTACGGGGCCCCGGCCCGGGCCCTCTACGGCCCCGCTCGTCAGGCCGGGACGCTGGAGGCCTTCCGCGCCCACCAGGTGACCCGCGACGTCCTCTCCGACCCGGGGAGCCGGGACATCACGGCCTGGGTCGATTTCACCGAGCTCGAGGAGGCGTGGAGCTCCGCGGGCCTCGTCGTCCACGGTCTCGTCTCGCAGTCCCGCCTGCTCCTCGCCGCGGGGATCGCCGGCGAGCTCGACGACGATCCCGAGGCTCCGCGCACCGCGGAGCGGCAGGCCGAGCGGAACGCGATCGCCAAGCTCTTCGTTCCGGGGGGGATGGGGGAGAGCCTGCGCGTTCTCGTCGCTTCGAGAGGGACGTCGGTCGGCCCGTCACTGATGCAACTGACGGTTTGACTTCACCTGGGGCGGACCTGAGAATCGCTCGCGTCAGAAGAGTGGCCCGAGGGACTGGGCGAGCGGGGAGAGATGCTGAACTACGTCCCGATCCTCTACTTCGTGTTGATGGCGGCCGCTCTGCCGATCGCCGCGATCGGGCTCATGTCCCTGATCCGGCCGTCCAACCCGAGCCCCACGAAGCTGTCGCCGTACGAGTGCGGCGTGGCGGCGCCGACCGACGCCTACGACCACCGGTTCTCGGTGCGCTACTACCTGATCGCCGTCCTCTTCGTCGTGTTCGACGTGGAGACGATCTTCCTCTTTCCGTGGGCCGTCATGTACCACAAGCTCCGGATCTTCGGCCTGATCGAGATGGTGATCTTCCTGGCCATCCTGGTGGTCGGGTACGTCTACGCGTGGAGGAGGGGAGCGCTCTCATGGGCGTGATGGAGAACGCTTTCCCGGAGAACGTCGTCGTCACGACGGTCGACTCGATCATCAACTGGGCCCGCAAGAGCGCGATCTGGCCGATGCAGTTCGGCCTGGCCTGCTGCGCCATCGAGATGATGGCCGTCGTGGACAGCCGGCACGACCTCTCCCGCTTCGGGGCGGAGGTCTTCCGGGGCTCGCCGCGGCAGAGCGACCTGATGCTGGTGGCCGGGACCGTGACCGAGAAGATGGCCCCGATCGTCAAGCGGCTCTACGACCAGATGCCCGATCCGAAGTGGGTGATCGCCATGGGCTCGTGCGCCACCTGCGGGGGGCCGTACCGGACGTACGCGGTGACGCAGGGCGTCGACCGGATCGTCCCGGTCGACGTCTACATTCCCGGCTGCCCGCCGCGTCCGGAGGCCCTGCTGTACGGCCTGATGGAGCTGCAGAAGAAGATCATGAAGACGCGCGTCCTGCGCCGGGTCTCCTGAGGGGCGGATGGCCGATACCCCGAAGCCGGACGCCAAGCCCGCTCCATCCGCCGCCCCCGCGGCAGACAAGCCGGCGCCGAAGCCGAAGGGGCCCGTCCCCGTCGACGCCTCGGGCAAGCCGCTCGTCGCGAACCTCTCGAACGCCGTGCCCGGCGCCGTGGTGGCCGCGACGGAGTTCATGGACCAGACCACGGTGGAGGTGGCCGCCGACAAGATCGTCGCCGCCTGCCGGCACCTGAAAGACGTCGAGTCCTTCGCGTTCCTGGTCGACCTCACGGCCGTCGACTGGAAGACGCGCGACCCGCGGTTCGACGTCGTCTACTGGCTCCACTCGTTCAAGCGGGGCAACGAGCGGATCCGTCTTCGGGTGAAGACCTCCGACACGGTGCCGAGCGTCTGCTCGGTCTGGAAGGGCGCGAACTGGATGGAGCGCGAGGCGTTCGACATGTACGGCGTCCGCTTCGAGGGGCACCCCGACCTGCGCCGCATCCTGACCTGGGAGGGCTTCCACGGCCACCCGCTCCGGAAGGACTTCCCGATCGAGGGCATCGACACCGGCGCGGCCATCTACCCGGACCGCTATCCCGACGGCGGCGGGCCGTCGCCCAAGGACTCCAACAGGAAGACGCTGTCGTGAGCGAGACGCTCGACGAGACGGGAACGCTCCTCGGGCTCCACGAGATGGAGCTCAACTTCGGCCCGCAGCACCCCTCCACCCACGGCGTGCTCCGGATCGTCCTGAAGGTCGACGGCGAGCGGATCGTCTCCGCCCGCCCCGACGTCGGCTACCTGCACCGCGGCACCGAGAAGATCTTCGAGACCGAGACGTACCCGATGATCGTCCCGCACACCGACCGCATGGACTACGTGGCGGCGGCGACGAACAACCACGCGTACTGCCTCACCATCGAGAAGCTGCTCGGAATCGCCAACCCGCCGCGCGTCCAGTACATCCGTGTGCTCCTGGACGAGATGCAGCGGATCTCCTCGCACCTGCTCTGGCTCGCCACCGCCGGGATCGACCTGGGCGCGATGACGCCGTTCTTCTACACGTTTCGCGAGCGCGAGGTGATCCTCGACCTCTTCGAGGAGTTCTGCGGCGCGCGGCTGACGCTGAACTGCATGAAGATCGGCGGGGTCTACGGCGAGCTGACCCCGGGCTGGGTGCAGAAGGTGCGCGACTTCGCCGAGCCTCTCGAGGCGCGCCTGGACGAGTACGAGGACCTCCTCACCAACAACCGGATCTGGAAGAAGCGGACGGTCGGCGTGGGGATCCTGACCGTGGAGCAGTGCCTCGAGTGGGGCGTGACCGGCCCGCCGCTGCGCGGGGCCGGGATGGCCTGGGACATCCGCCGGGCGTTCCCGTACGAGTGCTACGCCGACCTCCAGTTCGAGATCCCGACGTTCCCGAACGCCGACACGTACGACCGGTACCTGGTGCGGATGGCCGAGATGCGGCAGAGCCGCAGGATCGTCCTCCAGTGTCTCGACTGGCTCGACAAGAACCCCACCGGCGAGATCCGCGCCAAGGTACCGCGCGTCATCAAGCCTCCCGTGGGTGACGTCTATGCCTCGGTGGAGTCCCCGAAGGGGGAGATCGGCTTCTACCTGGTCTCCAACGGCGGCAACAAGCCGTACCGCCTGCACGTGAGGCCGCCCAGCTTCATCAACCTCCAGGCCCTGCCGGACATGGTGAAGGGGCTCCTGGTGTCGGACCTCGTCGCCGTCATCGGGACCATAGACATCGTCCTCGGAGAAGTGGACCGCTGATGGAACCGGACAGCCCGATCCTCCTCCACCTCCTGATCCCGGGCCTCAAGGCCTTCATCCTGATCAACATCATGGCGATCATGGCCGGCGTCATCACGCTCTTCGAGCGCCGCCTCCTCGCCTTCATGCAGGTCCGCAAGGGCCCGAACCGCGTCGGCTGGGAGGGCTCGCTCCAGTGGGTGGCCGACACCCTCAAGCTCATGACCAAGGAGGACGTGGTCCCGGCGCGCGCGGAGAAGCTGATCCACTTCCTGGCGCCCGTCCTGGTCGTCACGCCCGCGCTGGTGGTCTTCGCCGTGATCCCGTGGGGGCCGGAGTTCTCGTTCCGGGTCCCGGGCATCGGCCGGATCACCACCGCCTTCTACGTCACCGACCTGAACGTCGGCCTCCTCTTCGTCCTCGGGGTCACCTCGATCGGCATCTACGGGATCATCCTGGGCGGCTGGGCGTCGAACTCCAAGTACGCGCTCCTCGGCGGCCTCCGATCGGCCGCGCAGCTGATCAGCTACGAGGTGCCGATGGGGTTCGCCGTGGTGTCGGTGATCCTGATGTCCCGGTCCCTGTCGCTCGTCGAGATCATCGAGGCGCAGCGCCGGATGCACGTCTGGTTCATCTTCCCGGGGCTCCTCGCCTTCTTCCTCTACTTCCTCTCCGGCGTCGCCGAGACGAACCGCGTCCCGTTCGACCTGCCCGAGGCGGAGAGCGAGCTGGTGGCCGGCTTCCACACCGAGTACTCGGGCGTGAAGTGGTCGTTCTTCTTCCTCGGCGAGTACGCCAACATGATCACGATCTCCTCGATCGCCACGACGCTCTTCTTCGGGGGCTGGCTGCCGCCGTTCCCGAACGTTGCCGCGCTCCGGTTCCTGGGCTACGTGCCGGGTCTGGTCTGGTTCCTCCTGAAGGTCTCCGCCTTCATGGTCGTCTACATCTGGTTCCGGGCCACGTTCCCCCGCTACCGCTTCGACCAGCTGATGGACCTCGGGTGGAAGACCCTGATCCCGATGTCCATGGGCAACCTCGTCCTGGTGGCCCTCGCGGCCCTCTACGGCAAGGTCGGGCTCTGGGTGCTGGGCGGGGTTCTGTGCGGCCTCTTCGCCGCCGGCATCGCCTACTCGCTCCGCTCGCGCGCGCCCGTCGCGGCACGCGCGGAGGTCCGCGCATGAGCTTCCTCGACCGCGTCCTCCTCCTCGACATCTTCACCGGCCTGAAGACGACGGGGATGCACCTCTTCCGCAAGGCCGACACGGTGGAGTACCCGGAGCAGGCCCGCGAGCCGAGCGACCGGTTCCGCGGGATGTTCCGGCTCGACGAGGAGCGCTGCATCAAGTGCACGCTCTGCGCCATCGAGTGCCCGATCAACATCATCTTCATCGACTGGCACAACGAGAAGAACGCCGAGGGGAAGGCCGAGAAGGTCCTGGATCGCTTCGACCTCGACATGAAGCGCTGCATGTTCTGCGGCCTCTGCGAGGAGGCGTGCCCGACGAACCCGAAGTCGATCTGGCTCCGGACCAAGACGTACGAGCTCGGCACGTACGAGCGGAACGAGGCGCTCTACCTGGACATCGACAAGCTGACGAAGTGGGACGACAAGGTGAAGCCGTTCACCGTCGTGGAGCAGGGGGAGTAGTGGAGGTCGGCCTCTCCTTTTTCTACCTGTTCGCCACGCTGTCCGTGATGGGGGCGATCGGCGTGGTCGTGTCGAGGCAGCCCGTGCACTCGGCCCTGGCTCTCCTCATCTCGCTCCTCTCCGTGGCGGGGCTCTTCGTCCTCGGCCACGCCGAGTTCCTCTTCGCCGTCCAGATGCTCGTCTACGCGGGCGGCATCATGGTCCTCTTCCTCTTCACGATCATGCTCGTCAACGTGAAGCGGACGGGCAAGGAGCCGTACGTCCACCGGCAGGCGGGCCTGGCGCTGGTGGTCGGCCTGCTGCTCCTCTCGGCCGTCGGCGGCGTGGTCATCGGCGAGGCCCGGACGATCGTGGTGACCGAGAAGTCCCCGGCCGCCGATCCCGCCCGGCTCTCGACCACGACCCTCGCCAGGACCCGTACCCGGACGGTCGAGGGGAAGAAGGTCAGGACCGAGGAGACCGAGGAGGTCGCCGGCAACAGCCAGGCGGTGGCATGGCGCCTCTATCGCGACTACCTCCTGCCGTTCGAGGTCGCCTCGATCTTCCTCCTCGTCGCCATGATCGGCGCCGTCGTCCTCGGGAAGCGGACGATGGAGAAGGTGGACTGACCCGATGCCGTCGATAGCGCTGAATCTGATCCTGAAGACCCGTCAGGCGGGTCTCCAGACCGTCCCCTCGGGCGCTTCGCGCCCTGCGGACGTCTCCGTACTCGAGGTGATCGCCTGATGCCCTCGATCGCGCTGAATCTGATCCTGAAGACCCGTCAGGCGGGTCTCCAGACCGTCCCCTCGG
>CAYLNK010000086.1:17973-21353 GCA_964384675.1 uncultured Holophagales bacterium
GCGCCCTGCGGACGTCTCCGTACTCGAGGTGATCGCCTGATGCCCTCGATCGCGCATTACCTGGGGCTCTCGTTCGTCCTCTTCGTGATCGGGGTCGTCGGCGTGATGGTGCGCCGGAACCTGCTGACGGTGCTGATGTCGATCGAGCTGATCCTGAACGCCGTCAACCTGAACCTGATCGCCTTCTCCCGGCAGCTGGGCGACCTGAACGGCCAGCTCTTCGCGATCTTCGTGATCACCGTGGCGGCCGGTGAGGCGGCGATCGGCCTCGCGATCATCATCTCGCTCTACCGGCTGAAGGGGAGCGTGAACCTGGACGCCGCCTCGGAGATGAAGGGCTGATGAAGGCCGCCGCGCTCCTCCCGTGGATCCCGGTCTTCCCGCTGCTCGGCTTCCTCGTCAACGGCCTCCTCTACCTGGTCTCGCACAGCAAGCTCGGCGACAAGGACGCTCCGAAGGGGGGGCACGGCGCCGGGGACTCGGGCCACGGCGACGCGCACGCCGCGCACGACGCTCACGGCAGTCACGACTCCCACGGGGGCGGGCACGGCGAGCACCACGAGATCCCGTTCGCCGGCGTCCACTCCATCGTCGGCCCGCTCGCGAGCGGCCTCGCCTGCCTGCTGGCCTTCCTCGCCATCTTCGCCTGGCGCGCCGAGACGCACGGCGAGGGCGCCATCGTGGCGACGCTCTGGCAGTGGCTCCCGATGGGCACCAACCCGGCCTGGATCGGGAGCGTGCCGCTCTCGGTCGACGTCGCGTTCCGGATAGATCCCCTGTCGGCCCTGATGGTCGGCTTCGTCACGTTCATCGGGACGCTGATCCACGTCTACTCGGTCGGGTACATGGGGCACGACCCCGGCTACGGCCGTTACTTCGCGTACCTGAACCTCTTCATGTTCGCGATGCTGACGCTGGTCCTGGGAGCCAACCTGCCGATCATGTTCGTCGGCTGGGAGGGCGTCGGCCTCTGCTCGTACCTCCTGATCGGCTTCTTCTACACCAAGGACTACGCCGCCGACGCCGGCAAGAAGGCGTTCGTCGTGAACCGGATCGGGGACTTCGGCTTCGTCCTCGGGATGCTCGGCTGCGTCGCGCTCTTCGGCTCGACCGATTTCGGGACCATCTTCGACGCAGCCGCCAAGAGCCCGGCCTCGTACGCCGCCGGCGGCATGATGACCGCCGTCTGCCTCTGCCTCTTCATCGGCGCCTGCGGCAAGAGCGCGCAGATACCGCTCTACGTCTGGCTGCCGGACGCGATGGCCGGCCCGACGCCGGTCTCGGCCCTGATCCACGCGGCCACGATGGTGACCGCCGGTGTCTACATGGTGGCGCGCTGCAACGTCTTCTACCGGATCTCCCACGAGTGGGCGCTCCAGACGTTCGACCACCACCCGACGCTGTTCCAGCTCCTCACCCACGACGCCTCGTTCGTGGTGGCCGTCGTCGGCGCCGCCACGGCCCTCTTCGCGGCGACGATGGGCCTGGCGCAGACCGACATCAAGAAGGTCCTCGCGTACTCCACGGTGTCGCAGCTGGGGCTGATGTTCCTGGGCTGCGGCGCGCTCGCGTTCTCCGCGGGCATGTTCCACGTCTTCACCCACGCCTGGTTCAAGGCGTGCCTCTTCCTGGGTGCCGGCTCGGTCATCCATGCTCTCTCGGGGGAGCAGGAGATGCCGAAGATGGGCGGGCTCCGGAAGCTGATCCCGCACACCTACGTCACGATGCTGGTCTCGACGCTCGCCATCTCGGGCGTGCCGCTCCTCGCCGGCTTCTTCTCCAAGGACGCGATCCTGGGCGAGACCTGGGGCGCCGGCTACAAGGTCCTCTGGGGCGTGGGCGTCTTCGCGTCGTGCCTCACGGCGTTCTACATGTTCCGGCTGATCAAGATGACGTTCTTCGGGGAGTTCCGGGGGACGCCGGAACAGCTCGCCCACGTGCACGAGTCGCCCCCGTCGATGACGATCCCGCTCTGGGTGCTGGCGGGCGGCGCGGTCCTGACCGGCTACTGGGGGATCCCGAAGTTCCTGCCGCCGCACCACAACTCGTTCGAGCACTTCCTGGAGCCGATCTTCCCGAAGCTCGCGGGCTGGACGGTCGAGCCCCACGAGATGCCCCACTCGACGGAATACATGCTGATGATGGTGGCCATAGCGGGCGCGGCGCTCGGGATCGGCCTCGCATGGAGCTTCTATTCCGGCCCCTTCCCGTTCGCGATGCCGAAGCGGATCGCCGAGGCGTTCCCGCGGCTCTACGCGACGGTGCGCGACAAGTACTACGTCGACGAGGCGTACGAGCGGGTCTTCGTGAACGGTCTGATCAAGCGGGGCGGCTGGCTCCTGTGGGACGTCGACGCGCGCCTCGTGGACGGCGTCGTCAACGGGACGCGGCACCTCACGGTGGGGCTGTCGGCCATCTCCTCGTGGTTCGATCGGGTCTTCGTGGACGGTGCCGTGAACGCCGTCGCCAGCGGCCTCGAGGCGGCCTTCCGCGGCCAGGCCCGCCTCCAGAACGGGCGGACCGAGCGGTACGCCCTCACCATGGCGTTCGGGGTCTTCGGCCTCGTGTGCGTCTATCTCCTGGTGTCTCCCTGAGAGGAACGGAATGAGTGGATTGCTCTCGCTCCTGATCTTCCTACCGGTCGTGGGCGCGATCGCGCTCGCCTTCCTCCCGAAGGAGAAGCCGAAGCTCGTCATGTGGGTGGCGACGATCGTGACGGGCCTCGAGTTCGTCCTGTCCCTGCCGCTCTGGACGTTCGGCGCCTTCCGCACCTCGGGCGACTTCTTCTTCCGAGAGACCCACGACTGGATCCCGTCGCTCGGGGCCAAGTACGCCCTCGGGGTCGACGGCATCGCCGGGATCCTGATCCTCCTGACCACGCTCCTCTCCTTCATCTCGGTCTACGCCTCGTTCACGGCGATCGCGAAGAGGGAGAAGGAGTACTACGCGTTCCTCCTCCTGCTCGAGGCCGGCATGGTGGGCGTCTTCTGCGCCCTCGACCTCTTCCTCTTCTACGTCTTCTGGGAGGTCATGCTGGTCCCGATGTACTTCCTCATCGGGGTGTGGGGCGGGCCGCGGAAGCTGTACGCGGCGATCAAGTTCTTCCTGTACACCCTGGCCGGGTCGGTCGTGATGCTGCTCGCCATCATCACGCTCTACTTCTTCAACACCACCGGCGTCCTCGGCTGGAAGGGCCTCGGCAACGCGCCCGGCTTCGACATCGTCCACTTCCAGTCGATCGCGTCCCAGATCCCGCCCGACCTCCAGATCTGGCTCTTCTGGGCTTTCTTCCTCGGCTTCGCCATCAAGGTGCCGATGTTCCCGTTCCACACCTGGCTGCCGGACGCCCACGTGGAGGCGCCCACGGCCGGCTCGGTGAT
>CAYLNK010000087.1:0-21184 GCA_964384675.1 uncultured Holophagales bacterium
GGCGATGCGCGAGGTGCTGCCGGGCCGGCCGATCGCGGCGCTCCGGCCCATGGACGAGGTGATCGCGCTCTCGGTGGGAGACCGGCGCTTCGTCACGCTCCTCACGTCTCTCTTCGCGCTCCTCGCCGCCGGCCTCGCGGCGCTCGGCGTACACGGCCTCGTCTCGCACTCCGTCGCGCGCCGCTCGCGGGAGATCGGCGTGCGCGTGGCCGTGGGCGCGGACGCGAAGCGGATCGTCGGCCTCGTCGTCGGCGAGGGGCTCCTCCTGGCGGCCGCCGGTGCCGCGGCCGGGAGCGTCCTGGCGCTGGTGGCGGGGCGCCTCCTCCGTTCGCAGCTCTACCAGGTGGGCGCCGCCGACCCGCTCGTGCTCGCCACCACCGTTCTCGCTCTGGGAGCGGTCGTGGTGGCGGCGTCGTGCCCGCCCGCGCTCCGGGCGGCGCGCGTCGACCCCGTGGTGGCGCTCCGCAGCGAGTGAAGGTGATCGGCGTCACGGAACGCCTTCGCGGAGCGCCGTCATCCGGCGGCGACACTGCTCGCCGTCGACCTGGCACCGCGGTTGCGATGGGTGTCCGCGGGAGGTTCCCATGAGCATCAAGACCATCCACGTCCTCGTCGGCGCCGCGGCCCTCGCCGGGAGCCTCACGGCCTCGGCCCATCCCCCGCTGCCGCCGCTTCCGCCCCTGCCGCCGCTGCCGTCGTTCCACGTCCAGATCGGCGTTCCGCGGCCTCCCGCCTTCCACGTGAGCGGGCGACGGCCGTACTACGACCGATACCGGGACCGCGGGTACTACACCTACCAGTCCGACGCCTACTGCCCCGAGGAGCCGGTGCGGTACGTCGAGGCGTACTACGTCTGCGTCAACCCGCGCCACCACCACGCGCGTCACGACCGCTGGGCCCGCGACTGCTATCGCGACTCGCACCGTCGCGGGTACGCGGTATACGGGAACGGATACCGCGACGACCGTTACGGTGACCGCGACGATCGCTACCGGGATCGCTACGACCGCCACCGCGACCGTGACGATCGGCACCGGGATCGGCGCGACTGGCGCGACCGTCACTGACGGCCGGGACAGGTTCCTGTTGACGGGAGCGGGGGCGGGCGGTATCTTCCGCGGGCTCCGGAGGAGACTCCGAGCGGATCTTTGCCACCCGTCTCCCGCCCGGGAGGTTAGCTCAGCCGGTAGAGCGTCTCCTTTACACGGAGAATGTCACGGGTTCGAATCCTGTACCTCCCACCAGGAGGCGGTTCGTCCCCGGCTCCCTTCCCGGGGCCCACCAGACGCACACCACATCGCGGGGTCGTAGCTCAGTTGGTTAGAGCGCAGGCCTGTCACGCCTGAGGTCGCGGGTTCGAGCCCCGTCGGCCCCGCCACATTACATTCGAAGGAAGCGCCGGGTTAACACCCGGCGTTTTCATTTGGACCGCGGCCGACGGGGCTCAGGACCCGCGACCAGGGGGGTGTGGGGGATTCGCCCCCACCTTCATGACCGTCCCCAGCGCGCCCCACGCGCGCAGCGCGTTCGTGGCGAGCGAAGCTCGCCGGGCGCGCGGGTTGCGCCTCCGGTTCGCTACGCTCACCTTCGGAAGCGTCCTCCGCGGCGCGAAGCGCCGCTCCGGGTCGAGCCCCGTCGGCCCCGCCAGTTAACATCCGTAGAGAACGCCGGGATAGCACCCGGCGTTTTCATTTGGAGACGCGGTCGACGGGGCTCAGGACCCGCGACCAGGGGGGTGTGGGGGATTCGCCCCCACCTTCAAGACGTCCCCCAGCGCGCCCCACGCGCGTAGCGCGTTCGTGGCGAGCGAAGCTCGCCGGGCGTGCGGGTTGCGCCTCCGGTTCGCTACGCTCACCTTCGGAAGCGTCCTTCGCGGCGCCTGGGCGCCGCTCCGGGTCGAGCCCCGTCGGCCCCCCCAGCTGAACTCGAAGGAAGCGAAGCGGCTTGTCGCCAACGGCGACAGTGCTGGGTTCCATGCATGGACAACGTGGCATGCTCACCCTCCGGAGATGTCGTTGCACACCGTGACTCTCGACGTCGTCCTCGAACGCAAGCACACCGGGTTGCCCGCCTTCGTCGTCGTCCCCGCATCGGCCGTCGCGACGTGGGCTCTGACCTCGACGACCACCGTCGAGGCGACTCTCGACGGGGTCGTGCTCGGCCGTGTGTCCCTCAAGCGATGGGACGATCAGCGGTGGTTCCTCGAGCTGCGGCGGGACCGGTTCGAGGCCGTTTCGAAGGCGCTCGGCCAGCGGGCGACCTTGATCCTGGCGCGCGCGTCGACGGAGGTCCCGAAGGAGCTCCAGGACCTCGTCGACGGGTTCCCCGAGGCTCGCGCCAGGTGGGAGCGGCTCACGGAGGCCCAGAGGCGGGTTCTGCGCGAGGCGGTGCTCGAGCTGAAGTCGGCAGTCGCCCGCGACCGCCGCGCTCGAAAGGACCTGCTCCCGCCGCCCGGAGAGAGCCCGTCGCGGGTCGCCGGCCTCACCAGCACCCCGCGTTCGCTGCTCGTGCGCATCGTGGGGAGCCGTCTGCCGGGCCGGCACTGCGGCCCGTACACCCAGGTCCGGGTTGGGCTGGCCGGGCGAGCGGGATGCGATCCCGACGGCGAGGTCCCCGCGGATGCGCGCGAGGCGGTGTGGGAAACGACGATCGAGGTGCGGGAGAAGGAAGGGGTCCCGGCGTTCAAGGGCGCCGCCGTCAACGGCCCGCCCCGTGAGCGGTTCCTCTACCTCACCTGGACGGGCCGCTTCGAAGACCGTCCCGAAGCGATGTTCCGCCGCGCGAAGCTACGCCTCGACGCGGTCCCCGCACCGACCCTCTCGAAGGCCCTGCGGTCCGGTCGGCTGATCGGGCGGCTCGACCTCACGGCCCCGGACGGGATGCCGGTCTGCGCGTCGGTACGTCCGCCCGCCATCGTCTGGTCCGCCTGACGGGAGGGCCCTCGCGCGACCTGTCCCGAGACCTACTTCTTCTCGGGCTCGGCGCCCTTCGACTCGGACTTCACCTCGGGCTTCGGAGCCGCGGGAGGCGGCTCGCTGGACGGCGGGACCAGGCCCTTCATCCGCATGTACGTGACCATGTTGCCGTAGTGCTCGAAGCCGTGGCCGACGAGGAGGTCGACCGCGGCGAAGCGGCTCGAGTCCGCACCGAAGAACTTCATCGGCTTGCCGAGGTCGGCGTCGGACAACCCCATGACCTTGTCGCAGAACGCGTACGAGTCCTTCAGCGCCTTGACCAGGTCGGCCTTCGACGACTTGCCCTTTTCGATCTCGTCGGAGAACTTGAACGGTTCCCCCATCGCGGCGCGGCACATCGCCATGTTGGAGTCCGCGAGGTGACCGACGAACTGTCCGAAGGTCTTCACCTCCGGCGTCGGCTTGAAGCCGTAGCTCTCCTCCGGCATCTTCTCGGCGGCGCGGACGTTGATGTCCTTCAGGCGGCCGTAGACCGGGCGGAGGCCCGCCATCGCGGCGTCGGCCGCGGGTTTCGGCTCCTCGGCCGTTGCGCCGAGCGCCACACAGGACATCATCGCGACGAGGAGAGCTTTCGCTGTTTTCATGGCCGCTCATCCTAGCCGAAGGAGCCCGGGGACGTCGCGGCGCGGGTCGGCAGGCTCCGGTCGGATGCTAGACTTGGAGAAGGAGGAGCTTGCTATGTTTGCCTCGAGCACGACACCAGCCCTCCACGTCCGCGCCTAGAGACCGCCCCCTCCCCGGAGCGGATCACGCGGACGTGGCACTGAACCCGCGGCGCCATCGCCGCCGGCGTACTGAACAGCCACACCGCGGGTTGATCCCCGCCAGGAGCACCATGACCGCACGTCGTGACGCGGCGCGTGAAGGATTCCGCCTCGAGCGGATCCGGAACGCCGTCGCGGAGGCGCTGGAGCTGACCCTGCTTCCAGGCCTCGCAGACCCGGAGCTCCGGGATCTGCACGTCTTCCACGTCGAGGTCGCCAGGGGCCTCGCTTCCATCAACGTCCTGCTCACCAGCGAGAACGCCCCGTGCGCCGAGAGATCTCGCGAGAGCGTGGCCGCCGCGCTGAAGCGCGCGGAGCCTCACGTACGCGCCGCGCTCGCCGAGATGCTGCTGATCAAGAAGATGCCCTCCTTGACGTTGAGGGTCCTCGGGTGAGGGTCCTCTTCGAGCCACCTCAACGGGTTCCGATCCACCTCTTCGCGAATGTCGTCGACCGCGAGTCCGAGCGCCGCCTGCGGCGCCTGGCGACGCTGGATCACGTCTCCGGACCGATCGCCGTCCTCCCGGACGTCCACCCGGCCGGAGAATCGGTCGTCGGGACCGTGGTCGTCTCGACGGATGCCCTCTACCCCACCCTGATCGGTGACGACATCGGATGCGGAATGGCCTCGGCGCGTCTGCCGCTCGACGCATCGTCGCTCGAGCGGGCCGATTGGGAACGAGTCCTCGCCCGCATCGCGGACCTGGTTCCGTCCGGCCGGAGAACGCGCTCCCGTTCCCGGCCGCTTCCCGGTTCCCTCCTCGCGCCGCCGCTCTCGACGAGGGCCCTCGACCACGAGCGAGAGCGGGTCGGGGCCTGGCAGTTCGCCACGCTGGGAGAGGGAAACCACTTCCTGGAGCTGCAGCGAGATCCCGACGACCGCGTCTGGATCACCGTTCACAGCGGGTCCCGCGGGATCGGCGGGGCCATCTCCCGTCACCACGCCGGCTCCGCCCCGGAACGCGATCATGGCTGGCCCCTCCTGCCGTTGAGGTCGGCGGCCGGGCAGCGCTTCCTGATGGATCAGGCGTGGGCTCTTCACTACGCGGCCGCGAGCCGGTCGGCGATGCTCGAAGCCGCCGCGGGGATCCTCGCGAGCGGCGCCGAGCTCGAGCCGCGATTCGACGTCACGCACAACGCGGTGTCGCTGGAGTCTCACCTCGGCGTCGACGTCGCGGTCCACAGGAAGGGCGCGATGCCCACCCCGCTCGGCGGGCTCGGCATCGTGCCCGGCTCGATGGGCACGGCGAGCTACATCGTCGAGGGGCTCGGAGCGGCCGCCTCGTACACGTCCTGCTCCCACGGTGCGGGACGCCTCCTCACGCGAGCGGAGGCCCGCCGGCGCATATCCGTTGCAGAGCTGCGACGGCGCATGGCCCATGTCGTCTACCGGCCCGGCACCGAGGCCTCGCTCGTCGAGGAGGCTCCCCAGGCGTACAAGGACGTCCGGGAGGTGCTGAGCCTCCAGGCTGACCTGGTCGTTCCGCGCCTCCGCCTCACGCCGCTCGCGGTCCTCAAGGGCTGAGCGCGGCAGGGCATACGATCGCCGCGGGAGGAACCTGGATGATCGACGACGCTCGCCCCCCCAGGCACCGCTGGACCACCGCCCCCGTCTTCATCGTCGACGACGTCGTCGCGAGCGCCGGGTTCTACCGGGACAAGCTCGGCTTTCACTTCGACCGCATCTGGGGCGAGCCCCCGTGCTTCTGCATGGTGCACCGCGGGGGCGTGACCCTCATGCTGAGCCAGCCGGAGGGGAAGGGCGGGATGCGCCCCAACCGCCTGGCGGACCCGCACGGCGAGATGTGGGACGCCTACGTCTGGATCGACGACGCCGACGCCCTGCACGCCGAGTACGCGGCGAAGGGCGTGAAGATCACCCGCGGACTCTGCGACCAGCCGTACGGCAACCGCGACTTCGACGTCGAGGACTGCAACGGCTATCGCCTCTGCTTCGGGCACGACGTCACCAGGTAGCGGCCGGAGCGCTACTCCCTGGCGCCCTCCAACGCCTCCACGTCGGCGAGGTCCTTCAGACGACCCGTCGCCCGCTTGTTCCGGATCAGCTCGGCCCGGCCGATCACGGGCACCTCCTGCCCCCCGGCCGAGGTCGAGACGCGGCCGGGCCAGGCCTCCTCGAACGTGAGACCGCTCACCCCGGTGAGGATGTCGATCCGGCCGGGCGCGACGCCGATCTGGAACACGATGCCTGGATTCGCCAGGTCCTCGCGGGAGAGGTCGAAGAGCGGAGCGCCAAACACGCGAAGCGCCTCGAGCACGCGCCCCGCGTTCTCTTCCGTCGGTCGCACCCAGATGTCGAAACCGCCGGTCGCCCTGGGGATCCCGTGAACGGCTAGAGCGTGCGCCCCGATGACGAGGAACTCAGCGCCCGAGTCGGAGAGTGCGGACAACATCTCGACGAATTCGGTATTCACCACAGGGGCCCGCCTTGAGCTCCCAGGCCGCCTTCGTCAGCTCCCACACCATGTCGACTCGCTCAGACGGGGTCATGGCGCGCACGTCGAGGTCCTTTCCCTCGTCCTCCAGCCGGATCTTCCGGACGGGATAGCGCGAACGGTCGACCTTCGAGGCCACGCCTGATTCCATTCGCGACGCACCGCCTGGATGCTCTCTGCCCGAGAATACGAGGCCGATGGCGAAGGACCCCGAGCTGCGCGCCCACCACAACGGGACCACGCTCCCCGACGGCGGGCGTCGGGGCACCGCGAAGGAAGCCGATCTCTACCTGCCGCTGAAGCGGTTCCTGGAATCCCAGGGCTACGAGGTGAAGGGGGAGGTGCAGGACTGCGATGTCCTGGCCGTGCGCGGCACGGAGGCTCCCGTCGTCGTGGAGCTCAAGCTCACCCTCAATCTGAGCGTGCTCCTCCAGGCCGTTTCGAGACTGTCCCTGACTCCCAAGGTCTACATCGGCATCCCGAGAAGGTGCGCGGTCTACAGGACGCGGCGGAGGCATGTCTTCAAGCTGCTCCGGATGCTCGGTCTGGGGCTCGTGGTGATCGACCCGGACCGTGGCAACGGAGCCGTCACCGAGGTCCTCGACCCCGGCGAGTACCGGCCCCGTGAGTCGAAGCACCGTCGGGAGCGTCTGCTCGTGGAGTTCAGGAAGCGCGTCGGCGACCCCAACCTCGGTGGGATGCAGAAGAGGACCGGCGTCATGACCGTGTACCGGCAGCGAGCGCTGAGGATCGCGCAGCACCTGCAGGAGCACGGGCCGAGCAAGGCCTCGCACGTCGCCGGCTCCCTGCAAGAGCCGGGAGCCAGGGCCATCCTGTACGCAGATGCCTACGGGTGGTTCGAGAGAGTGTCGCGTGGCGTCTACGGACTCTCTCCACGCGGCCAGCAAGAGACCCGGCTCTGGCTGGACAGGGCGCGCGATGCCGCCTCCTTCTCCCGGTCCCCGCCCGGCGAGTCGAGCCAGACGCGCCCGCCGTACTCCGTCGCGCGGGGACGCTGAGGCCCTCGGGTTCGAGGCCGGCTCCCGCGCGTAGACTCGGCGTCCCGACGGAGGAAGCCTCGATGACCACCAGACCGTACCTCACCGCCGCGCTGCTCACAGGCGCGCTCGCCGCCAACGGACAGACCGCGGCTCCCGCCAAGGCGAAGGCGATCGACCCCGCCAACTTCGACACCGCCACCAAGCCGTGCGAGGAGTTCTACCAGTACGCGAACGGCGCCTGGCTCGCCGCCAACCCGATCCCGGCCGATCGCAGCCGGTACGGCGGGTTCGACGCGCTGTCCGACCGCAACCGGGACGTCGTGAAGACGATCCTCGAGGAGACGTCGCGCAAGCGGGACTGGCCCAAGGGCTCGCCCCAGCAGAAGGTGTCGGACTTCTACGCCACCGGGATGGACGCGGCGGCGCGGGAGAAGGCCGGCGCGACCCCGCTCGCTCCGATGCTCGCAACCATCGCGAAGCTCAAGACCGCCGACGACCTGCCCGCGGTCCTCGCCGAGCTGCACCTGTCGGGAGCGAACCCCGGCTTCGGGTTCCGCGTGGCTCAGGACTCGAAGGACTCGACGCGCTACATCGGGATCCTGAACCAGGGTGGCCTCGGCCTCCCCGATCGCGACTACTACCTGAAGGACGACCCGAAGTCGAAGGAGCTCCGCGAGGCGTATCGCGCCCACGTCGCAAAGATGCTCGAGCTCACCGGCGACGCGCCGGAGTCCGCG
Source organism: uncultured Holophagales bacterium (assembly GCA_964384675.1). Classification (GTDB taxonomy): domain Bacteria; phylum Acidobacteriota; class Thermoanaerobaculia; order UBA5066; family UBA5066; genus CAYLNK01. The sequence goes on from CAYLNK010000087.1 coordinate 7,934, forward strand.
AAGACCGAAGCGGACGTGATCCTGGGTCTGGAGACGAAGCTCGCCCAGGTCTCGATCACGCGCGTCGAGAACCGCGACCCCGTGAAGACCTACAACAAGCGGTCCGTCGCGGCGCTCGTCGCCGAGGCGCCGGGCTTCGACTACGCGAAGTTCCTGCGCGGCCTGGGCGCGTCGCCCGACTTGCAGAGCCGGGCCTCGGCCTCCGCCGACGTCAACGTCCGGCAGCCCGCCTTCTTCACCGGCTTCGCGGCGCTCACGCGCTCGGTCCCGGTGGCCGACTGGCAGACGTACCTGCGCTGGCACGCGGCGCGCACGGCAGCGCCCTTCCTCTCGAAGGCCTTCCAGGACGAGGACTTCGCCTTCAACGGCAAGAAGCTGAATGGGACGCAGCAGCCCGAGGAGACGTGGCGGCGTGTGCAGGCGGCCACGGACGCCGCCCTCGGCGAGGCCGTCGGGCCCCTCTACGTCGCGCGCGCCTTCAGCCCGAAGTCCAAGGAGCGGATGCGCGTCCTCGTCGAGAACATGCGCGCCGCGCTCCGCGAGCGCATCGACGCCCTTCCGTGGATGGGGAAGGAGACGAAGGCCCAGGCCCAGAAGAAGCTGGCCGCCTTCGGCGTGAAGATCGGGTACCCGGATACCTGGAGGGACTACTCGGCCCTCGTGGTGTCGCGGGACGTTCCCTTCGCCGAGAACGTGCGCCGCGCCCGGGTCTTCGAGACGAAGCGCAACCTCGCCAAGCTCGGCAAGCCGATCGACCGGACGGAGTGGGGCATGACGCCCCCGACCGTGAACGCGTACTACAGCCCCTCGATGAACGAGATCGTCTTCCCCGCGGGCATCCTCCAGCCGCCCTTCTTCTTCGAGGACGGGGACGACGCCGTCAACTACGGCGGGATCGGAGTCGTGATCGGGCACGAGATGTCCCACGGCTTCGACGATTCCGGCAGCCAGTACGACGCCGACGGGAACCTCAGGAACTGGTGGACCCCCGAGGACCGCAAGGCCTACGAGGCGCGAACGGACCTGATCGTCAAGCAGTACGACGGCTACAAGCCGCTCGCCGACCAGTCGATCAACGGGAAGCTCACCCTCGGCGAGAACATCGGCGACCTGGGCGGCATCAAGATCGCCTATGCGGCGCTGCAGAAGGCGCTCGCGGGCAAGCCGAAGGAACGGGCCGAGAAGATCGACGGCTTCACGCCAGACCAGCGCTTCTTCCTCTCGTACGCCACGATCTGGCGCAGCCACTACCGCGACGAGTCGATGCGGGTGCAGCTCAACACGAACCCGCACAGCCCGGGACACTGGCGCGCGATCGGTCCCCCGTCGAACCTGCCGGAGTTCTACGAGGCGTTCGGCTGCGCCGAGGGGACCCCGATGCGCCGCGCGGAGGCCGACCGGCCGAGCATCTGGTAGCCGGCCGCACGGTCATCTGACTCCTGTCGGTCCCGTGGATCCGAGGTCATCGTCCTCGACTCTCCGGGTCCGCACGGTCGATCCGTCGTTCGTCTCCGGGTCCGAGCGACCCGGCCCCGGTCCCGCCCGCGGCACCGGCCCCGTTGGGACCCTCCGCACCGACAGCCAGTAGCCGCAGACGGCGATCGACAGGACGAGCAACGGGGCCGCGGCCGCGTAGGGCCAGGTCCACGCGGTCCGCCAGAGCGGCGGGACGGCGAGCAGGTCCGTCGCTCCGATCAGGAACGTGACCAGGGCCAGGAAGCCGCCGCGCAGGCCGAGCGCGGTGAGAGTCGCCGCCAGCACCGCGGCCATGCCGAGAACGCGGGGCTCCACGTTCGTGGGGCGAATGACCGCCAGCGCCACGGGAAGGGCCGCCAGGGCGAGCGCGACCCACGAGCGCTTCACGAAACGCGCCAAGAGCCCGCTCAGGAGTAGCAGGGCGGCCGCCGCGAAGATGGCGAGCTGGAGCGTGTCGAGAAGCAGGAAGCCGTAGAGCCCGGGCTGGCCCACGCCGAAGAGCACGATCTTCGGCCAGATCGTCTCGACCGCTCCTCCCGGGAGCCGGGTGAGGACAAGGAGCGCCAGACCCGCCGGAACGAGCGCCGCCGTGCCGAGCAGGAGCTCGCGCCCCACCACGGAATCAGGCTTCCGGACCGACGTCAGGCGAATCCAGCCCGGCAGCATCCCCGGCCACGTCCGGCGGATGGTGGGCTCGAAGGCGACGTAGGCGAGGCCGACGAGGAGCCCGATGCCGATCGACTCGGTGAGCACCCACCACCAGATCCCTCCCGGGATCGTCCGGGGATTGAGGAGGAGCTTGGAGACCTGGACGGAGAAGCTCACGAAGGCCAGGGCCACGGCGCCGTCGAGGTCGACCAAGGGTGAGCGGAACCGCATCAGGGCGCCGGCGACCGCGAGCGCCGTCAGGCTCGCCAGCACCAGGCTCGCGATCGGCTCCAGGAGGATGCGCTCGGCCTCCGGCGCCGCAAGGCCGGGAGCCCCGAACCTCAGGAGGTCGTCTCCGCGGCGGACGACCTGGAAGTCCGTTCCCTCCCTTTCGGCGGACTCGCGAAGCACCGGAGCCGGATCGACCGGATCCCTGGTCTCGTCCGGCCAGCGCTGGTACAGGAGGAGCCGCCCGCCGGCGTCGAACAGGAGACGGAACTCCCCCTCACCCGGATGGGGGAACCCCGGGGAGGGCGGATTGCGCGGGTCCAGCAGCGAGGTCGGGGCGAGTCGAACCCAGGCCAGAGGCGCTCCGTCCGCCGAGGCGAGGTAGCCGGAGGCCACGCCCGGGAAGCTCTTCGCGAAGCCGAGCGACCGCACGATCGCCTGGGCTCTCTCCGTGGCGACCGCGAGCGAGAGCAGTCTCGTCTCGCCCGACCGGGGCGGCCAGAGGCTCCCCGCCACGGCGGTCATCAGGACCACGCCGAGGAGCGTGCCCAGGAGCGCGAGGCGCGCCTGGCGCCGTGTGAGCGCGTCGTGGGCGGTGGCCCGGGAGAGGACCTCCACGGCGTAGAGACGCGTCTGGTCCCCCGCGACCGGGACCCGGTCCGCGGGAAGTCGTGACAGCAGCTCGTCACCGTCCCGGGGACGCCCCGCCGCGTCCTTGGAGAGGCAGAGGTCGACGAGACGGAGAAGTGCCGGAGAGGTGGAGCGCGTGTACGCGGAGAGCGGGCGCGGATCGTCCCTCAGGACGGCGACCATCTCGTCCATCGCGCTCGCTCCCGCGAACGGACGGACGCCCGAGAGCATCTCGTAGAGGATGACGCCGCACGCCCAGACGTCGGTCGACGGGCCGACCCGCTCCCCACGAGCCTGCTCGGGGGACATGTAGGACGCCGTTCCCACGACGAGGCCCGTCCCGGTGAGCCTCTCCTCGCGGGAGCCCTCGCCGTCGGGGCGCAGGAGCGCGAGCCCGAAATCGAGGACGACGAGCGACTCGTCGGGCCGCAGCATCAGGTTGGAGGGCTTGAGGTCGCGATGGACGACGCCGCTCCGGTGCGCGATCGCGAGCGTCTCGGCCAGCTGGCGCAGCACCTCGAGCGCACGGGTCTCGCCGATGGGACCCTCCGCGAGGACGTCGGCGAGCGTGGAGCCCTCGACCAGCTCCATCGCCAGGATCAGCTCCACGCCTCCTCTGGCATCCGGGAGCTCCTCCACCGAGAAGACCTTCACCAGGTGCGGGCTGTCGAGGCGCGCCTGGACCTGGGCCTCGCGAAGGAAGCGCTCCCTCCGGAACGGGTCGCCGCTCGCGACGTTCCGGAGGCGCTTCAGGGCGACGCGTCGTCCGAGCTTCAGGTCCGCCGCGGACCAGACCTCACCGACTCCCCCGCGGCCCAGCAAGCTCTCGAGGCGGTAGTGCCCGACGAGGTCGCCGGCCTTCCATCCCGATTCGCCACCGTCGACGCTCATGCCGCTGACAGAGCGTACTGCATCGGTCCCGGCCTGCCGCCCGCGTGAAACAGAAAGCGGCTGGGTCCGTATCCAGGGCATCGAGCTCCCGAGAGTCCGGGTGGGCCCGGAGAAGGACGCCGCATGCTCCGACACCTCGCCGCTCTCGCCCTGGTCTGCGGCTCTGCCGCTCGCGCCGAGCTACCGACCACCTCGCCGATCCCGCCCGACTCGCCCCGCTGGGAGCTGGAGGGAAAGGCCAAGGTGACCGAGTACCTGGGACGTCCGTGCCTCCAGATCGACGGCGGCGCGGCGATCCTGAAGGACTTCGAGCTGCGCGACGGCGTCCTCGACGTCGACGTCGCCACCCCGGCCCTTCGCGGGTTCTTCGGAATCCAGTTCCGGCTCGTGAACGAAGGCGCGATGGGCGAATGGGTCTACCTCCGGCAGCACAAGTCGGGAGCGCCGGACGCGATGCAGTACACGCCGGTCCTCAACACCGGCGCCAACTGGCAGATCTACAACGGGCCTGGTTTCACGGGAGCCGTCGACATCCCGAAGGGCGCCTGGTTCCACCTCCGCCTGGAGGTGACCGGCGCGCAGGCGAAGCTCTTCGTCGAGGACATGGAGAAGCCGGCGCTGGTCATGGACGACCTGAAGAGCGGCGTACAGAAGGGCTTCGTCGCGCTGCACGTCCTCACCGGGACCACCTACTTCTCGGGCTTCCAGGTGCGCGAGACGCCCCCGACGCCGTGGGAGCGCCACCTCCCGCCGACGCCCCCGGATACGCTGACGAAATGGAGCCTCTCCCCTTCCTTCGACGCGCTGGCGCGGAACCTCGAGCGCCCGCTCTCGAAGTCCGAACGGGACGCGATGAGGTGGCAGGACGTGGAGGCGGAGCCGCCGGGGTTCGTCGTCCTCTACCGCCATCGCGAGGCCCCGCACCTGCGGGTCACGTTCCAGGGCGACTTCTCGAAGAGGCTGGAGCCGCAGCCCGGCATGAAGGTGGTCTACGCGAAGACCAGCATCGACTCCGACCGCGACCAGGTGCGACGGCTCTCGCTCGGCTACAGCGACGACGTCAGCGTCTTCCTGAACGGGAAGATCCTGTATCGCGGCCGGAGCGCGCAGGGCTTCCGCGACCCCGGCTTCCTCGGGATCGTGAATCCCGAGAACGACGCGGTCTACCTTCCCCTGAAGAAGGGCCGGAACGAGCTGATGCTCGCCGTGAGCGAGGTCGGCGGCGGCTGGGGCTTCATCTGCCGCCTCGCCGATCCGGAGAGGTGAAGTCCGGGGCAGATCGTCAGCGGGTGGCCGCCCAGCGGGACGGCGGCACACCCGTCGCCCTCTTGAAGGCCCGGCTGAAGGCCGCCTCGGAGCCGTAGCCCACGCGAGACGCCACCGCCGCGACCTTCTCGGTGCCGGTCGCGAGGAGACCCGCGGCGACCTGCATGCGCCACAACGTCAGGTACTGCATCGGGGGCTGGCCGACCACCTCGGCGAACCGCTCGGCCAGGCCCGAGCGAGACAGGCCGACCGCGGCGGCGAGCTCCTCGAGGCTCCACGCTCGCGACACGTCGCCGTGGAGGAGGACCAGCACCCGTCCGACGTGCGGATCCCGCAGGCCCGCCAGCCAGCCGCCCCGCCCGTGGGGCAGCGCGTCGAGCGAGCGGCGCACCACCTCCACGAACATCAGCTCGGAGAGGCGCGCCAGGATGCTCTCGCCGCCGGCCCGCTTCGCGTCGGACTCGGCGGCCGCGAGGCGCGCGAACTGGGACAGGGCGTCGTCCTCGCCGCGCGTCGAGACGTGGAGCAGCCGGGGCAGGGCTCCGAGCACGGGGTTGAACGGGCGCGCGTCGCATCCGAGGAAGCCGCACACGACCCGCGTGTCGACGGGTGCCGACGGATCGCCGGGGTGGAGCCTGAAAGGAAAGCGCTCCTCTGCCGTCTTCCGGAACGGGGTCAGGTCCGCGCGGCTCCGCAGGTCGGGGTCGCTCGAGAGGGCGTGCTCGTCCCCGTGCGGGAAGACCACGATGTCGCCCGCGCCGAGGCGCACGGGCGGACGATCGCCCGTCCGCGCCCAGCACGAGCCCTGGGTGACGACGTGGTACTGGAAGACGTGCTGGGCGTGCGGAAGGACCAGCCCCGAAAGCTGATCGGAACGAGGCGTCGTCGCGACCCAGGGCGAGGAGGCCTCGACGCGGAAGAACGCGGCCCCGGACAGCCGTACCGCCTGGAGGACGTCCGACAGCGGGTCGCCGCTCATCGGCGTGGATTCTGCCGCAAGAGACGTGGACTCCCGATCATTCCGTGCCCGTCTCCCGGTTCCTACATTGGTGGGGCCCTGCGACGCGAACCACGACGCGACTCCACACCGCAGGCCACGACCCGAAAGGAACCGATGAGCGCCTCCTTCTCCCCCGCCACCGCCCCGAGCCCGACCGTCCCGCCGGCCGCCAGCCCGCGGCCGGACCTCGCCGCCCTGAAGGCGCGGCAGCACGCCGCCTGGTCGACGGGCGACTACGCCGTCGTCGGCACCACCCTCCAGATCGTGGGCGAGTCGCTCAGCGAGGCGGTCGACGTGCGCGCCGGAGAGCGCGTCCTCGACGTGGCCGCCGGAAACGGCAACGCCTCTCTCGCGGCGGCCCGCCGCTTCGCGGACGTCGTCTCGACGGACTACGTCGAGGCGCTCCTCGCCCAGGGGAGCGCCCGGGCCGCGGCCGAACGCCTGCCGATCACGTTCCGGACCGCGGACGCCGAGGAGCTGCCGTTCCCGGACGCCTCGTTCGACGTCGTCCTGTCCACCTTCGGGGTGATGTTCACCGCGGATGCGGACCGCTGCGCGGCCGAGCTGCTCCGTGTCTGCCGGCCCGGCGGGCGCATCGGCCTTTCGAGCTGGACCCCCGACGGCATGATCGGCCGTATGTTCGCCCTCCTCGGCCGGCACGTGCCGCCCGCTCCGGGAGCGAAGTCGCCGGCGCTCTGGGGCACCGAGCGGCGGCTCGCCGAGCTGTTCGGCGGGGAGGCCGCGAGCATCCGGTCGGCCGAGCGGAGCTTCGTCTTCCGCTATCGCTCCGCCGCGCACTGGCTCGAGGTCTTCCGCACCTACTACGGCCCGATCGTGAAGGCGTTCGCGGCCCTCGCGCCGGCGGCGCAGCAGGCGCTCGAGCACGACCTCCTCGCGCTGCTTCACGAGTTCGACCGGGGCGGCTCCACGCTGGTCGCCCCGAGCACGTACCTGGAGACCGTCGTCGTGAAGCGCTGAACGACCTGCCGGAGGCGGGGGACCAGAGCCCCGCCTCCGGCTAGCCGAGCCGCCGCCGCAGGATGACCCCGATCGCCGCCGTCACCGCCAGCGACCCGGCGATCACGCCCCACCCGAGGCCCTGGCTCCACATCAGGACGACCGAAGCACCCAGCCCGCCCACCGTGTACCAGCCGAGCGTCCGGCGTGCCCGGGCGCTCAGACGGCGCGGCCGCACCCGCGCCGTCACCCTCTCCGTGAACTCCGGCGTCAGGGTGGGGGGAGCCCCGTCGTCCATCGACTCCCGGAGCAGCGCCTCGATCTCGATCGGCTCAGGCACTTTCGTATCCTCGCTCTCTCAGCATCGACTGGAGCAGCCGACGCGCGCGGAACAGGTACGACTTGACCGTGTTCTCCGGTACGTCGAGCAGCGTCGCGATCCCGGCGACGCTCTCCCCCATCCAGTAGTGGAGCCGCAGCGCCGATTGGTACGTCTCGGGGAGTCGCGCGACGCATTCCGCCACCGCGGCGTCGCGCCGGGCCCGCTCGAGCCGCGTCAGCGCGTCGGGGTCGGACGCCGCCTGTCGCGCCAGCGCCTCGTCGGCGACGTGCGGCGCCGAAAAGCGCAGGCGGGACTTGAGGTTGAGCGTCTGGTTGAACGTCACCCGGTAGAGCCACGTGCCGAACGTCGACTCGCCGCGGAACGACCGGATTGCGTGGTGGACGCGCAGGAACACTTCCTGGGTCACCTCCTCGGCCTCCCCGACGAACTCCCGTCCGAGGATCGAGACGGCCAGACGGAACACCCGGTCGCGATACCGCTCGACCAGCGCGGTGAAGGCCTGCTCATCGCCGGCCGAGGCGCGTGCGACGAGGTCGCCATCAGCCTCCATGACGCGTCGCCGGGCCGGGCGGCTCCGGTTCGGCGGACAGGCGGTGGTAGAGACAAAGGCCGAGGCCCATCATCGCGATCGGCAACGGAACGGCCCAGTACGGCCTCCCCGGCGCGAGGATGGCGAGCATCCCCATCGCGCCGACGCCGAAGGCAGTGAGCACGATGCCGATGGCGAGCGGCACCTTCGGGTCTGGCGGACGCTGCCAGGCCTCCGGCGGCGGGTCGATCGGCAGCTCCGGAAGCGGGATCCCCTTGTCCATCGCGGCCAGACGCTCGGCGTGCAGGATCTCGAGGCGTCGCTGTACGTCGCGCCGCTTCATGTACTGGTAGCCGAGGAATCCGGCCGTGAGCGCGAGGACGATCAGGGCATCGGGATAGCTGTGCATCGGTCGTGGCTCCTGCGGGGTGGGACATTCTCCTACCGCTCCATCGGGATGACGCCTACCCGACCCTCGCGAGGCGCCTGATCGCAAGGCCGCCGCACAGCACCGTCACGCCGACGAGCACCGCTCCCGCCATCGCGGGCGGGAGGAACGTGAACTCGTCCACGCCGGCGAGCCCGAGCGCGAGCTGGTCCAGGTGGAACGTGGGCCAGAGGACCACCCACCGCTTCAGGCTGGCCGGCAGCGGAAGGAAGAGGCCGGACAGGTACATCATCGGGAGGAACACGAGGTGTCCCCACGCGGGCGCGGCGGAGCCCGACGCGAGCGCGCCGATGAGGAGCCCGATCGAGCAGAACGGGACCGTGCCGACGATCAGCACCGCCCAGATGGTCGCCACCTGCCCGAGCGTGAGCGTGAGCTTCCCGGCCACGAGCGCCGAGACCACGAGGATCGTCACCGAGACGGCGGCGACGCCCATCGACATCAGCACCTTCGCCACGATCGTCGCGCCGGGGGGGAGAGGCATCGCGCGTTTGAGCTTGAGCAGGTTGCCCTCCCGCTCGGGCGCGAGGATCACTCCGGTGAAGATCCCGGGCATCGCCGCGGCCATCACCGCGAAGCCCGCGAAGAGGTAGTTGGCGATGCCGGGGCCGTATCCGCCCTTCGCGCCGGCGTTGCCCGCGATCAGGACGCCGAAGAAGAGGTAGATCGCGACCGGAGCGGCGATGAACGGGAGCGCGAAGCCCGCCGTGCGGAGCGCGCCGAGCGTCTCGAGCTTCGCCTCCATGAGGTAGGCCCGGAGCACCCGGCCGATCGGCAGCGGCTCGCGCTCGCGAGCGAAATCCGGCGCCTGCGGCGTCGGGGCCATGCGTGACGAGACGGGGATCATGCGGCCTCCTCTTCGGGAAGGATCGCGAGCTTCGTGAGCTCGGTGAACGCCTCGGCGAGACCGGCTGGCTCGATGCGGAGCTTGTGGAGGCCCGGATCCGCCGCCAGCAGCCGGCGCACGACCGCGTCGGCGTCGGTCGCGGTCACGCGCACGACGCCCCCCTCCCGCACGGCGTCGACGACGCCGGGCCAGCTCTCGATCTCCTCGACCTCGAGCCCCGAGACGCAGCTGACGCGCGTGCGGGTGACCAGCGCCCGCATCTCGTCGACGCTCCCCTCGGCGATCAGGGTGCCCTTCGCGACCACGGCCACGCGGTCGGCGAGCGCTTCCGCCTCCTCGAGGTAGTGCGTCGTCAGCACGATCGCGCAGCCCCCGTCGCGGAGCGTGCGGATGGTCTGCCACATCGCCTCCCGGGCCTTCACGTCGAGGCCCACGGTCGGCTCGTCGAGGAACAGGAGCCGCGGCCGGCCGCAGATGGCCGTCGCGAACTGCACCTGGCGCTTCTGCCCGCCCGAGAGCTTGCCGTAGCGCCGGCCGGCGAGCGCACCGGCGCCCGTGAGGGCCAGCGTCTCCTCGACCGGGAGCGGGTCACGGTAGTAGCTCGACGCGAGCGCGACGTGCTCCCGCGCGGTGAGCATCGGCGCGAGGGCGACCTCCTGCATCATGACGCCCACGCCGAGCCGGCTCCTCACGTCGAGCGGCGAGCCGCCCAGGATGCTCGCCACCCCCTCGTCGGGCTCCAGCGTACCGAGCAAGAGGCCGATCGCCGTCGACTTGCCGGCGCCGTTCGGCCCGAGCACGGCCAGCAGCTCGCCCGGCCGCACGGCGAGGCTCAGGCCGTCGAGCGCGACGGTCGAACCGTGGCGCTTGGTGACATTCACGAGCTCGGCCATGGCGGCTGCCCCGCCTCCCCCGGTCCGGGCGCTGCCGGCGGGCGCCGGCGGCACGGGCACGCCTCCGTGGCGCGGGTACCGTCGCCCGTTCAGGACCTCGCCGACGAGCGTCGGCCGCACGAGGTGGTGGTAGCTCACGAGGAGCACGGTCAGGGTGATCGCGAGGATCAGCGGGAGCTTGACCGCCCAGTGGAGCGGCACGTTCATCAGCAGCGCCTGCAGCCCGAACACGATCGGCGGATGCGCCAGGTAGAGCCAGTACGAGGCGTCGGCGAGGTAGCGCCGGACCACGCTTTCCCCGGAGCCGAAGCGCACCGCCGCGCCGATCAGGGCGAACGTCCCGTACCAGATGGAGAGGGCGTAGCAGGCGGCGTAGACGAGGCGCGTCGCCGCCCCGCCTCCGAGCGCGGTCGGCGCGGCCAGGTTCGGCAACGGACCGACGATCGCGAGACACACGGCCGTGAGGCAGGCGGCCACCGCGAGGTTCGCGCGCCACTGCCGCCGGAGCACGTCGAGGAGCGCGACCTGGCGATGCAGGAGCCAGCCGAGCGCGAATGCCGTGCCGTAGGCGACGAGCGGCGGCAGCCGGGGCGTGAAGCCCCGGTCGGGCGTGGGGATGCCGAACCAGACCGCCCACCCGGAATCGAGGTACAGGAGGGCGACCGTGGGCGCCGCGAGGGCGAGCGGCGCGAGATGGCTCCTCAGCCCGGCCCCCACCAGGGAGTCGATCCGGGCCCGCAGAGCGCCGTCCGCGTCGAGGGCCGCGACGAACCACGCGCGAAGCGGGAGGACCGCGGCGTACAGGAGGCAGAGGTAATAGAGGAACCAGAGGTGGATCAGCGGGAACCCCTGCGGCGCGGCGGGGGCACCGGCCGGCGGTACGTCGGGGAACGTCCGCGAGAGCCCCCAGGCCAGGGCCGCGATCGTCGGCGGCGCGAGGATCAACCAGCCGGCCGTCAGGGGCACGAGGACGCGCTTCGCACGGTCCTCGACGAACGCCCGGACGCCGAGGCGGTGGAAGACCAGGTGCCCGAAGAAGCCCGCGATCACGTAGAAGAGGCTCATCCGGAACGTGTGGATCACGTAGAAGGCGACGGCGAGCACAACGCTCTCCGAGCGGTCCCGGGCCGGCAGCGAGAGGAAGAACGACATCGTCGCGTGGAGCACGATGCCGAGCAGCAGCGCGAACGCGCGGGCGGCGTCGAGGGCATGGAAGCGGTCCGGGGCGGTCGTCGGGGATTTTCCCAGGTGCATGGCTCGTCGCTCCTCGGGCTTCTGACAGGGTCATCCGGGAATCGGTTGCGGCCTTCCGGGCCTCCGGGGTGTGAGGCCCGTCACGGCCCGGGGCCGCCAGAGGCGATTCCTTCCCGGTTTCGTCGGGAATCCGTCGGGAATCCCTCTCCCGGCGCGCCCAGGTTTCGTTCGTCCGCAATCGAACGAAGCGAAACGAAAAACGAACGGATCGAAAGAAGGAGAGACAGCCATGAAGACCCTCAACAGCACCCGCGCGTTCCTCGGAGCTTTCGCCCTGACGGCCGGGACCGCCCTGACCGTCTGGTCCCCGGGCCCCGCCAGCGCGGCCGGTTTCGCCAACGGCGTCGGCTCTTCCAACGCCCTGGGCCAGGTCCGTGTGAACCGGATCACGCTCGCCCCGAACAACGCCGCGTTCGGCTTCGCCGACACCATCGAGGTCGGGTGGGAGCTGACGGGCAGCGACCCGGCGGTCCAGCCGACCGACTTCGACGTGGAGGTCGTCATCCATCGCGAGATCCTGGGCGGCACGACGAGGACCGTCCACCTGAGCGGATCGGCCCGGAGCGCCAACATCAACTTCGGCACCCGGTTCCTGCGCGGGGTGAAGTCGGTGGACGCCACCGTCAAGGCGACGGCCACGGTCAAGGCCGAGGGGAAGAAGAGCCAGAACTTCTAGGCTCGAGGAGGTGGGCCGGCCCGCGGGTCGGCCCACCTCCACCTCGACGCCGGCTGGCCCGAACGGGACTAGTATCGGAAGTCGCCCACAGGAGGTGCTCCATGCGCCTTCGCACGTCCCGGGCGGCCCTCCTCCTCCTCACCTCGGGGCTCGCCCACCCCCTCTTCCCGCGCACCGCGTCCGGCGCCACGCTCGTCGTTCCCGTCGTCCTCGACGTGCGCTCCGGAACGGCCTGGTATCGGACCGAGCTGACCCTGACGAACCGCGGGACGACACCCGTCGACCTGACGCTCGCGTACCGCGGATCGCTGGGCGGCGTCTCGGGCTCGGTGGTCGAGACCCTCCCCGCGGGAACGCAGCGCACCGTGCCCGACGCGATCGCGCGCCTCCGGGACGGCGGCCTCCCGTTCCCGCCGTCCTCGTCCGGCGCGTCCCAGGCCGGGACCCTCACCATCACGCTCCCCGACTTCGCCGCGGCCACGGTCGGCGTCGTGGCCCGCACCGCCAGCGAGACGGGACCGCCGCAGCCGGCGGGGCGCGCCGGGCTCGCCTATCCCGCCGTCCCGAGGGCCCGCTGGGCGACGACGGAGGCGGTCGTGTACGGCCTCCGCGCGAACGAGAGGGATCGCTCCAACCTCGCCGTCTACAACCCGTCGACGTCGCCCGTCACGCTGCGTGTGACGGCGTGGAGCGGCAGCGGCGACGGACGGGAGGCGGTCGTGGCCGACGCCGAGGCGCTCGAGCCCGGGGCCTGGAAGCAGTACGACGGCATCCTGTCGCGGGCCGGCTTCGAGAACGGCTGGGTGGTCGTGCGGAAGCTGTCGGGAGACGCGTTCGGCGCGTACGGCGTCGTCAACGACAACGGCACCAACGACGGCTCGTTCCTCGATCCCGTCGTCGAGGCGCCCGTGCGCGCGCGTCTCGTCGTGCCCGTGCTGGTGGAGACGCCGGCGTTCCGGACCGAGCTGGTCCTGACGAACCGGGGGACGTCGCCGGCGGTCCTCACGCTCACCTACCGCGAGTCGCTCGCGCCCGACCTCGGCACCGGAGGCGTCGTCACGCTGACCCTGAACCCGCGCGAGCAGCGGATCGTGCCGGAGGCGCTTCGCGCCCTGCGCGCCCTCGGCCTCGCGGTCGGCGTCGAGGGCGCGGCCAGCTACGCGGG
>CAYLNK010000088.1:0-21014 GCA_964384675.1 uncultured Holophagales bacterium
CGCGTCCAGCCTGGCCTCGCGGGTGAGGCCCAGGTGGAACGTCGAGAGCGCCAGCCCGTCGACGAGCCCTTCGGCCTCGCGCAGGGCGATCGCCCCGAGGTGGGCCGCCTCGCTCTCGGCGAGGAGTCCCGGCGCCTCCGCCAGGGCGGCGAGCCGCCGGAGCGCCGCCCCGAGGTTCTGCAGCGTCACGCCGCGGGCGACCCGGCGCGTCGCCTCGGGGCGCAGGCGGAGGGCCTCGCGGTACTGCGCGACGGCCTCCTCGAGCTCGGCCGGCGTCAGCCCCAGCGCGGCCAGCGCGTTCGCCCGGTTGTGGAGGAGGCGCGCGCGTTCGTCCGGCTCGGTCGCCTCGGGCCACGCCGGCGCGGCGGCGTCGAACGCCGCGAGGGAGCGTGGGAGGTCCGAGGCCGGGCCCGGGGACCCGAAGAGGACGCCGAGATTGGCGAGGAAGCGGGGCTCGCCTCCGGTTCGGGCCGCCCACGCGACGTCGGCGATCGCGCGCAGGTCGTCGCCGCGCCCCTCCTCCTTCCAGCGCTCCGCCAGGTGGAAGAGGTCCCGGAGCGCTCCTCCGGGATCGCGTCCGAAAGCGTCCCGGAAATGGGCGCTCAGAGCGGCGAGATCGGACCGGTCCGCGATTCGCTCACCTCCCAGAGCCGCCGGGCGGCCTCCTCGTCGTACGACTCCGGCGACGAGCGCCGCTCCCGGCAGTCCTCGAAGTACTTCCCGGTGACGCCCTCGAGAGCCGGCGACGCGCAGACGTGGAGCGACGTGCGCGCGCCGCGCTCCGCGCTCTTGAAGACGAGCCCCCAGAGGAACCGGATCGGTCCGGGCGTGTCCCGCACGATGCCCGTCGCCACGACGCCGGGGTGGACCGCGTTCGCCGTGACGCCCGCCGGCGCCCGCCGGGCCAGCTCGTAGGTGAAGAGGACGTTCATCAGCTTCGACTTCCCGTACGCCTTGAAGCCGCTGTAGCCCGACGCCATCTCGAGGTCGTCGAACCGGAGGCGCGCCCCGCGATGCGCCTCGGACGCCACGTTGACGACGCGCGCGGCGCCTGACGCGGCGAGTCGCCCCAGCAGGAGGTTCGTCAGGAGGAAATACGCCAGGTGGTTCGTCGCGAACGTCGCCTCGAGGCCGTCGGGCGTGACCTGCCTCTCGCGGAAGAAGGCCCCCGCGTTGTTGAGAAGGACGTCCAGCTTCGGGCACGCGGCGGCGATCTCCCCCGCGGCGCGCCGCACCTCCACGGGACGTGACAGGTCCGCCAGGACGAGCCGGGCCTCCGGGCCCAGCGCGGCCCGCGCCGCCTCGCCCCGTGAACGGTCGCGGGCGACGATCACGACCCGGGCCCCGAGCCGCGCCAGCCCCTCGGCCGCGGCCTTCCCGATCCCGGACGTGGCACCGGTCACCACGGCGGTCTTCCCCGTGAGCTCGTTCGCCATCTCTTCATTATGTGGGGCCGCCGATCCGAGGATCGCCCCGGAATCGCACATCCCCCCTCGAGTTGTCATGCGATTTCGGGGGCCATACGATCGAGCCAGATGCCCGACGCGAACCCCGGTGCGAACGGCGCGGAGCGTCCTCCCGAGGACCGCGAGGAGGCGCTGGAGCGCGTCCGGCGCTACGCGCAGGAGCTGGAGGCGCTCAACGAGATCGGCCGGATCGCGACCGAGGGGCTCGACCTGCGCCCGATGCTCCAGCGGATCACCGACGCCCTCCAGAACCGCTTCCGCTGGGAGTTCGTGGCCGTCGCGCTCGTCGATCCGGTGCGCGGGATGTTCGTCTGCGAGGCGCTGTCGAGCCGTATCCCCTCGGAGGCCTTCGTCGGCTACGCGAGGCCCCTGAGCGAGGGGGTGGTCGGCGAGGTCGCCTCCACCGGCCGCGCCGTCGTCCTCGACGACGTGCGGCGCCATCCGGGCTACGTCGAGATCGTGCCGGGGGTCCGCTCGGAGATGTGCGTCCCGCTCGTCTACCGGGGCGAGATGCTCGGCGTCCTCAACCTCGAGAGCCGGATGCCGTCCGCGTTCCGGGGACAGCTCCCGCTGCTCCGCACGGTGGCCGAGCAGATGGCGGGGGCCGTCGCGTCGGCCCGCCTGATCGACGAGGTGCGCCGGCGCGCGGGCCACCTCCAGATGCTGTCCGAGATCTCCCGCTCGGCCCTCGAGGCGGAGAGCCTGGAGGACCTCCTGGACCGTGTCGTCTCCTTCGTACGGGACCGGTTCAGCCTGGAGCTGGTCGCGTTCCTGCGCCTCGACGCTTCGGGGACCTTCCTCACCGAGACCGCGTACTCCGGGCGTCTCCCCTCGCCCCTCGGACGGGGCGAGGAGTGGCCTCTTCAGAAGGGGATCATCGGGCGCGCCGCGCGGGAGAACCGGCCGCAGCTGGTCCTCGACACGCCGAGCGACCCCTCGTACGTCGTCCTCTCCGAGGACGTGCGCGCGGAGCTTGCGGTGCCGGTCCGCTTCCGCGGCCTGCTCCTCGGGATCCTCAACATGGAGAGCCGCTCCCCCGACACGTTCTCCCCCGAGACGGGAGCGGTCCTCGAGACGATCGCCGACCAGGTGGCCGGCGCCATCCACATGGCGGCCGTCAACGAGCGGCTCACCGAGACGAACCGCCGCCTGGAGGAGGCCCAGGACCGCGTCGCCCGGCTCGTCGACTCGACGCCGCAAGCGTTCGAGAGCCTGGCGGCCTGGTCCCGTCCGGTCGCCGCGGAGCTGGCCCGCTCGATCGGCTCCTCCGCCATCGGCATCTGGCAGCTGGAGGGCGGGCAGCTCGTCCCGCTCGGGCAGGAGACCGGCCGTCCGCCCTCGGACGCCGAGCTGCGCGAGCTCTCGGCGGGTCGGGCGATCGTCGACGCGGAGGACGCCACGATCGTCGCGGTTCACGGGCTGTCCGGAGAGCTGTGCGGGAGCCTCGTCCTCGCCGGGACTCGCGCGCTGTCCGACGCCGAGCGCCGCCTCGTGTCGACGTTCTCGCGGCAGCTCGGCGGCTCGCTCGAGATGCAGCGGGTGCGCCGGCAGCTCTGGGCCGCCGAGGCGCGCCGGGCCTCGAGCCTGAAGGAGCTGCACGACCAGGGGGTCGCCACCGTCCAGATCTGCCCCACCTGCGGGACCTGCTACGACCACACGGTCCCCGTCTGCCTGAGGGACGCGAGCCAGCTCGACTCGTCCCGGCTCCTGCCGTACCTCCTCCTCGACCGGTACCGCTTCATCCGGCAGCTCGGGGAGGGCGGCATGGGGACCGTCTACCTCGCGCACGACGAGAAGCTCGGCCGGGACGTGGCGCTCAAGGTGATCCGGCCCGACCACTTCAACAACCCCGAGATGCGCTCCCGCTTCGAGCGGGAGGCGCGCGCCGTCGCGAAGATCCAGCACCCCGGCGTCATCGCGCTGTACGACTCGGGCGAGCTGGAAGACGGCTCGGCGTTCCTGGTCATGGAGTACCTGACGGGGCGCGACCTCGCCCAGCTCGTGGCGGACTTCGGCCCCGGCAGGCCCACCCAGGTCGGCGCGCTCCTGCGCCAGGGCGCCGCGGCCCTGGACGCCGCGCATCGCGCCGGGATCATCCACCGCGACATCAAGCCGGAGAACATCTTCCTGGTGGACGACGGCGGCGGCCTGGCCGTGAAGATCTTCGACTTCGGTCTCTCCCGACCGATCACCTTCGACCGGAGCGTGACCCAGTTCGGGCTCGTCGTCGGCACCCCCGGCTACATGTCTCCGGAGCAGGCCTCGGGTCGGCCGATCGACGCCCGCAGCGACCTCTACTCGTTCGCCGTGGTCGCGTTCGAGGCGCTCACCGCCCGGCGCGCCGTGGCCGGAGACGACGTGCCCACCGTGATGGCGAACGTCCTGCGCGACGAGCCGCCCTCTCTGTCCCAGCTCGTTCCGGGCTTCTCGCGGGAGCTGGACCGCGCCTTCGCGCGGGCCTTCGCGAAGGACCCGGCGGCCCGACCCGTATCGGTCGGGGCGTGGGTCGACTCGTTCGTCGACCGGCTGGAGGCGCTCCCCGCCCTCTGCCCGGGCTGGCCGGCCCGCCTCAAGGGGCGCCGCGCGCTCCTGGGACGCCCCTCCGACGTGTGACGGCGGTCACCGAACCCCCGGACGTGTAAGCTCTCCCCCCAGAAGACGATGGCCCAGAATGAGCGGATCCGTTCCCTGCGCGAAGCCCGGCGCCGGATCGACGAGGCCGGGGCCCGGATCGCCCGCGACCGGGACCGCTGGGTCGATTTCGTGAACGAGGTCCGTCTCGCGCTGGGGCACGAGCCGCTCTTCGCCGAGGACACCGACCCCGCGTCCGTCGACTTCATCACCACCGACTTCGACGAGGTCCCCGCCGCCTACCCCACCAAGCGCCTGCGCGCCCTCGATTCCGGGGGGATGAACTCGGTTCTCCGATCGTGGGAGCTCTTCACCGGGCGCGAGCTCACGGTGCGGCGGCACCTCCCGTCCAAGAGCGCGGTCGAGGAGTTTCAGCGGATGCACCGCAACGGCGTGGTTCGCGAACGGCTCCAGGGGCTCCCGCGGCACGTCGTCATCCCGCGATTCTGGCTCTCCGGGATCGCCGAGAACCGCCCCTGCGAGGTGTTCGACTTCGCGCCGGGCGTGAACCTCCGGAAGTACGTGACGGAGCGCGGCCTCACGCTCGGCCAGCTCCTGGACTTCGGGACGCGTGCCGCCTCGGCGCTCGCCCATCTCCACCGGCACGGTCTGATCCACGCCGACGTGAAGATGGAGAACTTCTGTGTGGAGGAGCGGATCCTCTCGGGGGGCGACCCGTCGCTGCGCGTCTCCCTGATCGACTTCGACATCGTCTCGTCGCCCGAGGACCAGATCCGGCAATACCGGCTCGGCGACGCGCTCGAGGGCACCCTCCCGTTCATGCCCCCGGAGAACTTCCTGCGCTGGGTTCCGGACGACCCCGTCGAGGCCGAGCGGATGATGTTCTCCAAGGACGTCTTCGCGTTCGGGCTGACGATCGCGCGGGTGGTGGCCGGACAGTTCCCGGATGGGCTCTACGGCGAGGTCTCCGAGGTGGTGAACCGGAAGGCGCAGATGGAGGAGCTCGAGCTCGACCTCCCCATCGCCCTCCCCGCCCCGCTCCGGCTCCTCGTCGAACGGATGTGCGCCGCCCGGTGGGAGGAGCGGCCGGCGATGTCGGAGGTCGTCTCGACGCTCCGCGACGTCAGGGCCTCGCTCCCGGACGGGGAGCGCAGCCTCGCCCTGGTGCCGTCCGCGACGCCCGAGCCGCGGCCGGAGGCCAGACCGAAGCCGGCCGAGGACCGGGTCGGTCCGTTCCGCGTGAGGAGCCGGACCTTCTCCCCCCGGCCGCCCGGCGATCGGCAGACGCTGCCGCTCGCCGAGCTGGAGGACTACTTCGGGCGACGCCTGATCGGCGTACCGTTCGAGTTCGGCTCGATCGACGACGAATCCGCGTTCTACGGCGACCGATGCTCCGTCCTCCTCGGGCTCAACAAGGTCCGCCTCGAGAATCCCTCGCTCTTCGCGGGGAGCTTCCGGGATTTGGTACGTGAGGAGAAGGCCGGGCGCTACCAGGTCTGGATCGTGCGTCCGCTGCTCCTCGGTGCGAAGGACCTGCGCCGATTCCTCTCCGAGGAGCGCCCGGACGCGGGACCGGTCGATCGGGTCGCCATCCTGCGCCGGACGGCCGAGGCGCTGGCCGTCCTGGAGGAGGCCGGCTTCACACACCCCGGGGTGTCGTGCGAGACGATCTTCTTCGTCCCGGTGTCGGCGGAGCCCGACGGCTCCTCGGAGGCGACGGCCTCGCTGACCCGTCCGGTCTCGCTCACCGAGGCGCTCCGCTCGACACGATCCGCCAAGACGTACCGGCAGGAGCTGATGGGAACGGCGTTCGTCACGGAACGTGTGCCGGGCCAGCCGGACCCCGCCGTAGCCGCCCTCCTTTCGGTCGCCAACGAGATCGACGTCTTCCGCGATCTTCTCCCCGACGAGAAGGACCGGCTGCTCCGCATGCGCCTGGCGCCGACGTGGCGCGAGAGGGCCGGTATCATCGGGGACGTCGAGTCCGCTTGCTCCGTGCGCCCGATCAGCGGGATCTTCCGTCCGATCACCTAGAACCGGGCCCCGTGCGCGAAAGAGAGAAGACCGATTGATGAGACCTGCGCTTCGACCGTTCCTCCTGGCGGCTGGCCTGGCCGGGCCGCTCGCGGGACAGCCGCTCACCGTGACCCACCTCGTCGGTCCGACCGGGGGTCCCGGCTCGGCCGACGGCACCCGTGCCGCCGCCCGCTTCAACTCTCCGTTCGGCGTGGCGGTCGACGGATCCGGTAACGTCTTCGTCTCCGACAGCGGGAACCACACCCTTCGCCGGATCAGCTCGACCGGCGTCGTGACCACCTTCGCCGGGACGGCCGGCGTCCCGGGCGATCTCGACGGAGGACCGTCGGCGGTCCGCTTCCGCGATCCGCGCGGGGCGGCGGTGGACGCCAATTTCGCGATCTACCTGACCGAAGGGGCCAACCACGCCGTCCGGAAGGTGAGCCGGACCGGCGTCACCAGCACGCTCTCGGGCCAGAAGGGCGCGCCAGGCTCCAACGACGGCCTCGGCACGATCGCGCATTTCCGCAACCCGTCCGCCGTCGCGGTCGACACCGCCGGGAACTCGTACGTCGCCGACACGCTCAACCACACGATCCGGAAGGTGGCGCCGAACGGCACGACGTCGACGCTCGCGGGCCAGGCCGGGCAGAAGGGCTTCGCCGACGGCACCGGCTCGGTCGCGCGGTTCCGCAACCCGAGCGGGATCGACGTGGACGTCTCGGGAAACGTCTGGGTCGCGGACACCGGAAACGGCGCGATCCGGAAGATCACGCCGGCCGGCGTCGTGACGACCCTCGTGCCGCCGAACGGACCGCTGATCGACCCGACCGGCGTGACGATCGACGGCTCGGGCACGCTCTACGTGACCGACACCTCGAACCATGCCATCCGGAAGGTCACGCCGATCGGGGCCGTCTCCACCATCGCCGGACTCCTCGGGAACCCCGGGAACGCCGACGGCTCCGGCAGCACGGCCCGCTTCCGCTTCCCGACCGGGATCACCAGCGACGGCGGCGGCGCGCTGTACGTCACCGACCAGAACCACACGGTGAGGCGCGTGACGACGACCGGCGCCGTCACGACCATCGCGGGCGCGGCGGCGCCGTCGGGCTCGGCGGACGCCACCGGAGAAGCGGCCCGCTTCTTCGCCCCCCGCGGAGCCGCCTACGACGCGGCCGGGAACCTCTACGTCGCCGACACCGGGAACAACGTCATCCGCAAGGTGTCGCCCGATGGGACCACCTCCCGTCTCGCCGGTTCCGCCGGAGCGAGCGGCAGCGACGACGGGACCGAGAACTCCGCCCGCTTCAACGGACCGCGGGCGCTGGCGGTCGACGGCTCGGGCAACGTCTGGGTGGCCGACACCGACAACCACGTCATCCGCAGGATCACGCCGGCCGGCGTGGTGACGACGCTCGCGGGCAGCGCGCTCCTGCGCGGCGCCACCGACGGCACCGGCGCCGAGGCTCGCTTCGACGCCCCGTCCGCAATCGCGATCGGACGTGACGGCGCCGCGTACGTGGCCGACCGGAACAACCACCGCATCCGCCGGGTGACGGCGGCCGGGGTCGTCACGACCGTCGCCGGCTCCGTCGAAGGCAGCGCCGACGGCACCGGCGCCGCGGCCCAGCTGTCGAAGCCCGCCGGGATCGCCGTCGACGCGTCGGGCACGCTGTGGGTCGCCGACACGGGCAACATGACCATCCGCCGGGTGACGCAGGCGGGAGCCGTCACGACGATCGCCGGGCTCGCGGGCGAGGCCGGGATCCAGGACGGGACGGGCGGCGCGGCCCGCTTCCGCGGCCCCGAGGCTCTCGCCGTCGATCCCCGCGGGGACCTCTACGTCGCCGACACCGCGGCCTCCACCCTCCGCCGGGTCACTCCGGCCGGGGTCGTCACCACGGTCGCGGGCCTCCCCGACCTGATCGGGAGCGAGGACGGCACCGGCAGCGCGGCCCGCTTCTACCAGCCGGCTGGCATCGCCATCGACGCGGCCGGTCACGTGGCCATCACCGACCAGCTCAATCACGCCATCCGCCAGGCGGCCGTCGCTCCCGAGGCCGTGGCCGAGTACTTCGTGCCGGTCGTCCTGGTGGCGTCCGGCGCGGGCGGGTCGCTCTTCTCGTCCGAGATGACGCTCACGAGCCGGGCCGCCGTCGCCACGGTCGTCAGCCTCGATTACACCGCCTCGGCCGGCGGCGGGAGCGGATCGCTGCCGGACGTCCTCACGCTCGAGCCGGGGCGGCAGACGACGATCCCCGACGTCATCGCCTACCTGCGCGGCAAGGGCCTTTCCCTCGCGGAGTCGGGCACGCGGCTCGGAACGCTCCGCGTGACGATGCGGGGCATCTCGCCCGGAGACGCCGCCGTCACCCTCCGAACGGCCACACCGGTGCCCGGGCCGCCGGAGCCCGCGGTCGGCCGGGCCGGCCTCGCCTACGCCGGCGTTCCCTCCGGCCGGCTCCTGACGACCTCCGCCGCGCTCTGCGGTCTGCGCCGGAACGGCTCCGACCGCTCCAACATCGCCGTGCAGAACGCGGGTCACGCCGGCGATGGCAGCGTGACCCTCCGCATCACCGTCTTCGGCGGGGACACCGGCGCGTCGGTCTCGACGGAGGACGTCACGCTCGCGCCCGGTGAGTTCCGTCAGACCACGTTGCCGGGCACGGCCGACCTGCAGGCCTTCGCCCGTGTCGAGCGGATCGCGGGTACGGCGCCGTTCTACGCCTACGGCGTCATCAACGACAACGCCACGTCCGACGGCTCGTTCGTCGCGCCGGTGGCCGCCGAATCGATCGGCGGCAGCGGCGGCCTGACGCTCCCCGTCGTGGTGGAGGCCTCGGTGTTCTCGACCGAGGTGGTCCTGACGAACGTCTCCGCCACGTCGCGCACGCTGCAGCTCACCTACTACTCCGAGGTGATCAACGGCGGATCCGCCACGCTACAGCTCAGTCTCCCGGCGGGCCAGCAGCGAATCATCCCGGACTTCGTCCAGTTCCTCCGGGCGAGCGGGGCCGCGGGGGTCGGTCCGGCCGGCCCGTCCTTCGTCGGGCCTCTCGTCGTCACCGGGGCCAACGGGGACAACTCGGGGATCGTCGTCACCGCCCGCACCTCGAGCCCGAGCCCGACCGGCAGCGGGGCTCTCGGGCTCTTCTACGCGGGCGTCCCGTTCGGCTCGACCTTCAAGACGGTCGCGTTCCTCTCCGGCCTCAGGCAGGACGAGGAGAACCGCTCGAACCTCGCGATCGTCAACACCGGAGAGAACGACCCGCTCGGGCTCTCGGTCGAGATCGAGGTCTTCGATGGCGCCACCGGCGCCAAGGCCGGCGAGCGGACCGTGGACGTCGGCTTCCGGCGGCTCGTCCAGATCAACCGGGTCCTCTCCGAGCTCACCGCCGGAACGACGAGCGGCTGGGCGAGGGTCACCAAGATCAGCGGCGCGAACTCGTTCCTCACCTACGCCGTGATCAACGACGGCAAGGAAGCGGGGACGCGCACCGGCGACGGGGCGTTCGTCGCCGGCGAGGGCCCTTAGCCTCTCCTAGCGAGCCGGCGTCACCCCCGCATCGCGGAGCATCTTCACGAAGCGGGGATTCGGGCCGAGCCGGCGGAAACGCGGGTCCAGCGCCGCGAGGGGGAACGAGACGTGGTGCTCCTCGTGGGCCAGGCCGAGGAGCGTCAGGGCCTTCTCGTCCGCGCCCAGCGCCGCGTTGCAGGCGGCGGCCTCGAACGTCGCCGTCCGCACCTTCCGCTGCGCTTCGGACCACTCGTTGAATGGCCGCTCGACCGGCAGGGGCCGCGGGCTCGCCGCCGCTGCCTCCTCGTACTCCTTCACGATCGCGACGCAGCGGGCGCGTCCCTGCGCGGTCGGGATCGCCGCGTCGATCTCCGCCCGGAGGGCCTTGGCGGGCTCGAATCCAGGAGCGATCGCGTCGATCCGGTCCAGCGTCCTCACGCTCTCGGCGCGGAGGCCGGCCGCCTCGTCGACGCGGGCCAGGTCGTGGAGGATGGAAGGGGAAAGCGGGTCGATCTCGGCGGCACGCCGGATCTCCTGGCGAGCCTCGGCCAGCCGGCCCGTCAACGCCTTCACGAGCGCGAGCCACTGGTGCGCCGGAGCGTACGTCGGGGACAGCTGCATGGCCCGCGTCAGCTCGTCCTCGGCGCCCCGGAAATCCCACAGGTGTGTCGCCCGGACGAACCCGATCGACGCGTGGGCCTCGCCCAGCGAGTCGTCGATGGAGAGGGCGCGTTGGGCCGACGCGAGCGCGTCCTTGAAGCGTCCGGCCAGGGTGTCCATCATCATGAGGCTGTCGGCGACGCCCACGTAGGCCAGGGCGAAGTTCGGGTCGATCTCGATCGCCTGCTGGAAGAGCCGCTCGCTCGCCTCCTGCCCGCTCGAGGAGCGTTGGTTCCAGAGGAACCGTCCACGCACGTAGAGCTCCTGCGCCTCGCTGATCCGCGTGCCGCCGCCTCCCGGCTTCAGGCGCGTCGCCAGGGCCGTGGCCGCGGCCTCGGCGATCCGGTCCTGGAACGCGAAGAGGTCGTCCTCGGCGGCGAGGTCCAGGGTGCGTGCCACGAGGGACGTGCCGTCCGGGACGCGGAGCAGCTGCAGCGTCACGCGAGTCCGGTTGCCGGCCTTCTGGACCCGGCCCTCCAGCACCGCGTCGACGCTCAGCTCTCGTCCGAGCGCCAGCGGGTCGTCTGTCCTTCCCGCATAGCGGAGGACCGACGTGGTGGGACGGACGACGAGCCGCTGGCTCTGGGCCAGACGCGTGATCACCGCGTCCGCGAGCCCGATCCCGAGCGTCTCGGCGTTCGCCGCGCCGTCCAGGAAACGGAAGGGCAGGACCGCGACCTGCATCACCGCGTTCGAGGTCGCGGGCGCCTGGTGCCGCCGCCAGAGGACGATCCCCGTCGCCACGAGGAAGAGACTCGCCGCCACCGTTCCGATCGCGATCCACCGGCGGTCGACCGCCGAGCGCTCCGGCGGGGTCCACGGCCGGGTCCGGGCGACGGGGACCGCGGGCTCGAGCGCCGCGCGGCGCAGCGCCTCCCGATCCGGAATGACGGGCTCGGGCGGCTGGGAGACCGGCGCAATCCGGGTCACCTGGCCCGGGAGCGTGGTCGGCGGCGGATCGGAGACGGCAGCCACCGAGACGGCGCTCACCCGGACCCGCTGTTCGTTCGCGGAGGGAGCCGCCGGACCGGCGGGCCGCGCCGACGCCTCCTCCTGGACGTGGTCGAACGGCCCCGTCCGCTCCTCCCGGCGGCGGACAGGCGCCACGAACCGGTACCCGCGTGTCGGAATCGTCTCGATGAAGCGTTCGGTCGCGGTCTCCCCCAGGATTCGGCGCAGAGTGGAGACCGTCCGGTTGACGCTCCCCTCCTCGACGAAGGTGCCGTGCCAGACGACGTCGAGAAGCTCCTCCTTCTCCACGATCCGGCCCGGCCGTTCGACGAGATGGAGGAGGACGTCGAGGGCCCGGGGCGGGATGCGCACGATCTCCCCTCCGGTCCGGAGGGACCGGTCGGAGGAGCGAAGTTCGAACGCACCAAAGGAATAGACGACCGCGACCCGGCCGTCCGACGCCTTTCCGTCCGGGTTTTTTCCGCTTTCCGTCGGGATTCCCCCCTCCGATGACCCCAGATTGCGACCAAAGGTTAGCGGAATGGTACCTAATCGAAAGCTCGCCGCCGCCCTCGTGGCGCTCCTCGCGACCAGCCAGCTGCTCGCCACGGTCTCCCGCCAGGTGTGGACCCGGGTGGACGGCGGGCGCCGGCTCGACGCCTTCCGCACCCTGCCGCTCTATCAAGGTGCCAGGGCCGAGGTGGGGATCGAGGGACCGGGGGTGGAGAAGGCGACGAAGGTCGAGGTCGGCGCTGGCATCGACGTACCCGAGGGCTCCCTCCAGCGCAGCGCGGGCCGTCTCGTCTTCCAGGTCGTGACGGGACCCGGCGCGTCCCTCGGGGCGCACGACCTTCGGCTGCGCTACGCCATCGAGCTCGAGGGCCCGGAGAGGTTCCCGGTCGTGGTGCTCCGGAGCGGACACGTCCGCTCGGTCGACCCCCAGAAGGTGAAGGTGGGCCAGAAAGTCACGCTGACGTTCTCGGGCGATTCCCTCGGGAACGCCGACGTCCTGGCGGCCGCGACGTACCGGGACGCCCGGATCCTGCCCGGCGGAACGGAGTCCCGCTGTCAGGTCGAGATCACGTTCAACCGCCCCGGCTCGTTCGAGGTCCCGCTCTACGACAAGGCAGGCCCCCCCCGCCCCGGTCCGACGATCGACGCCCCGGGCGGCTACACCCGGGACGCCGGCGCTCGAGTGGAGGTCGTACCGTGAAACGTCTTCTGTCGCTCCTCCTGGTCGCGCTCCCGCTCTCCGGAGCGGATCCGATCACCCTGACGCTCGAGACGGGCGGGGCCGAGTTCATCGGGAAGAAGGACGGGTTCGAGGTGGTCCTGAGCCGGCCGCTCGAGGCCGGAGAGGGGCGGCTCGCCGTCCTCGTCGGAACCGAGGACCGGACGGAGCTCTTCTCGCACACGCCTCGCGGCCTGAAATACCCCGCGAACACGTTGCCCCTGCCGACGGGAGAGAAGGAAGTCGTCGTGTACGCGGTCGACGCCAAGGGGACGTGGACGGAGCTCGGGAAGCTGGCGCTGAAGGTGAGGACGCGGGCCGGCTTCGACCGGGTCGAGATCGCGCCACGCGTCGACCTGAACCTCAAGGGGACGCTCGACGGGCACAAGTTCCCCGAGCCATCCCCGGACAGCGGCGACCGCGGGACCTTCCAGGACGTGACCGGCCAGCTCGACTTCAGCGGCAAGGCGACCAGGGGAACGATGGCCCTCTCGGGCGCCGTCAACGTGCAGGGGTCGAGCTTCGAGGGCGAGGCGCTCCGCTTCGGCACCGAGGGTGACTCGGCCCCGCACGTCGACCTCTCCCGCTACGTCGTCGGCGTCGAGGACGGGAAGGCCCGCCTCCAGATCGGCAGCGTCAACGCCTTCGGGCAGCACCGGCATCTGATGCAGAGCTTCGGAACGCGCGGGATCCTCGGGACGCTCCCGATCGGCCAGGTGCTGGAGGTCTCGGCCGGTGCTCTCTCCACGACGAACATCGTCGGCTGGTCCAACATCACCGGCATCGAGGAGTCCGGCAACCGGCTTTTCTTCGGGGAGGTCGCGGCCGAGCTGGTGCCGTCCACGCCCGGCACGTTCCGCCTCGAGGGGCTGGTGATGGACGGCAAGCGCAAGCCCGCCGCCAGCTTCAACACCGGCGAGGTGACCGACTCCGAGGAGAGCCGCGCGCTCGCGTTCCGGCTCTCGGCCAAGACGAAGGACACCCGCCTCCGATTCGAGGGGGGGTTCACCCGGGCGCGCTTCACGAACCCGCCGGACCCGCTCCTCTCCCAGGACACGACGATCGTCCCCGTCCTGGAGACGACGCGCGACGCGCGCTACGCCGAGCTGAGCGGCGACGTGCTGCAGGGAGCGACGTTCGGCAAGACGTCCGTGACGGTCACACTCGGCCTGAAGCACGAGCGGGTCGACCCGCTCTTCCGGACGCTCGTCGCCACGCCCCAGTCCGACCTCGAGCAGAACACGGCGCTCCTCACGGTCTCGGCCGGCAGCCTCGCGTTCCAGGCCTCGTTCGCCCGCTCGGAGGACAACCTGGGCGATCTCGCCACCATCATGACGACGCGCACCGACCGGGCGCTCGGCCAGCTCGCGCTTCCGTTCGACAGCATGTTCCCGAAGACCGACGGCACGCCGAGCCCGCTGCTCCCCCGGCTCACGTACGGGCTCGAGCACGTCAAGGTGCTCGGCCTCAACCTGCCGGACGACCCCGGGTTCGGGCCGGCGCAGGTCCCGGACCAGATCAACGTCAACCACCTCGGCAGCCTGGAGTGGTCGATCGACAAGTTCCGGGCGGCGTACCGGCTCACCGTCGCCGACCAGGACAACCGCCAGCTCACCCGCGAGAACGCCGACTTCATCCAGGTCGGCAACGGGCTCGGCCTCGGCTTCGCGGCGACCTCGTTCGACGTGAGCCTCGACGGCAACCTCGAGGTCGCGAACAACGTGGAGCGGCAGCGGATCGACCGGACCCGCCGGGTCGGCGTGATCACCAACGTGCGGCCCGTCAAGGGGCTCGCGATCACCGCCTCGTACCAGGACAGCCGCACCGAGGACGACGGGCACCTCAGCCTGAGCACCTCCCGCAACCTCGACACCGCCGGGACCTATCGCTTCGAGTGGAAGGTCTCCGCCACGCGCTCGATGTCGGCGCAGCTCGTCCTCCGCTACTCCTACCAGGAGAGCCACTCCGAGGACTCGATCTTCGCCCTGAGCAACGACACACGCACCTGGCTGGTCAGCTCCGTCGTGACGCTGAGCCTTTTCTAAGGAGCCCGACATGCGCCACCGCCTCTTCGCACTCGCCCTCGTCCTGGTCAGCCTCCCGGCGGCCGCCGCGATCCGCCGGGACCCTGTCGGGGTGAACGTGAACTCTCAGGGCGCGACGACCGTCTTCATCACGTTCGGCGGGCTCCAGAACCAGGTCCCGGTGGAAGCCTTCTGGTGCCACATCCTGGTCCCCGCGACGCCGGACCTCGGTCAGAGGTGCGACCCCTCCTCCATCATCGGACGGCTCCCGCTGCGGTACGACCAGTCGAGGCTCAACGGCGGCGCCTTCACCGACATCATGACGATCCCGCCGTCGGTCTCCCGCCGCGCGTTCCAGCGCGCCGAGACCGGCGACACGGGCACGTTCTTCTATGTCCGCCGGTTCCAGAGCACGACCGGCGGCCCGGACGAATTCGTGCCGGTCACCTGTCGCCTCGTCGGCCAGGCGTCGCGCGTGCCGCTCGCGCTGATGGACGTCCGCTTCACCTTCGGCAACGACCAGAACGTCGGCACGGTCGAGGTGGGGGGCGAGCTCCCGCGCCCGAAGGTCGTCGTGACGTTCAACGGCTCCGGCCAGCTGCGCGGGCGGTGGGAGATCGTCAACCCGGGCGAGGAGCTTCCGTCCACGCGCGATCTCCTGACCGAGGCGACGCTCCCGGTGACCGAGCGCGGCCTGCAGCGTCGCTACACGCTCGTCGACCGCTTCAGCGTCTTCCTGTCGCCCGGCTCGAGCCCTCACACCATCGAGGGTCCCGACCCTCGCAAGCTCCCCACGGCGGCGGCCGGCCTCTACCTCCTCCTCTTCCGGGTCGAGGTGACCTCGGACCGGGAGACCGACTCCAACCTCGGCGACGCGGGCGCCGGTCAGGGAATCGTCTACTCGGGCGGCGTCGCGGGGTTCCCGATGCCGGTGCTGCGTTACGTCGTCGGCAGCGCCGGCGCCGTGGGCGCGAGCGACGGGCTGGGGCTCCTCCTCCCCGCGGCGAACGCGACCGTCGCCCCCGACGAGACGCTGGTCCTCTCCTGGACCGGCGCGCGGGGGACCGTCCTCTACCGGGTCGAGGTGCTCGACGCGGCCGGGAACGAGGTCCTCGCCGCGACCATCCCGCCGGGCAGCGAGGTGTACCGCGCGCCGTCGTGGCTCAAGGACAAGGCGGCCGAGGGCCTCCTCAAGTGGCGCGTGCGCGCCCTGGGACCCGACGGCGAGACCTCCGGTGTGACCGAGGCGAGGAACGTCCGATTCGCCTCCGCGGAGGCGAAATGAAGTGAAGAGCACGAGCACGGGGCGAGCCCCGCCGCCAACTCCCTCCCTGGTCTCTGGACAACGACGAGAACCCCGATCAGAAACGACACAACCGAAGGAGCCCCCCGTGAAGAAGACACTGACCGCATTCGCCGCCGCCGCCCTGCTGCTCGCCTCGTCCGGCGCGTTCGCCGCGACTCCCGCCCGGCAGCTGAACCCCGCCGACGCCAAGGCCCTGCTGAAGACCAAGGTCGGCAAGAACATCCAGGACGTGCTCGCCGACCTCCGCGGCGGCGCGCCGGTCGCGGCCGAGTGCAAGGCCGACTTCGACGCCGCCGTCAAGGCCGCCGAGGCGGAAGCCACGGCCTGCAACAACGTCGACGCGCCGCCCGCCGGGAGCCCGCTCGACGCGTTCCTGAAGCTCAACAACATCGAGCTCGGGCAGTTCTGCGGGAGCCTCAGCCTCGGGGACTGCACCGACAAGGTCCTGAAGGACCAGGCCAAGTTCTGCGCCAAGGAGCGCGCCAAGGACGTGGCCAAGGCCAAGATCATCAAGGCGAACTGCGAGAAGAAGGTCAAGGCCTGCGCCGACGCGAACGCCGCCGTCAAGAAGAACGCCGACGAGATCGCCAAGGCGGAGAAGGCGCTGAACGACCTGAAGGCCGCGACGGCCGGCCTCAAGGCCGCCGCCGACGCCGCCTGCAAGGCCGCCGCGGCCGCCACCAACTAGCGCGGGTCCGTCGTCCGGGCGGGGCGGCACCTGCCGTCCCGCCCGCTCTCCCCCGCGAGCAATCCCCGACTCGATTCCCCCGAGGGAAGCCGGGTCCCAGCAGGATCACAGGAGGTCCGTCATGAGGCTCGATCGCTCGAAGAACCCGTCCGCCCGCCCGTCGACCCGCACGTCCGCCGTGCTGCTCTCGTTCGTGGCAATCCTCGCCTTGCCAGCCGGTCGCGCCTTCGCGGCGGACAACTGCAAGGGCGTGAACATCACGGTCGAGAACGGAACGACCGATCAGATCAAGGTCACGAAGTTCGAATACAACGACTTCGACAAGCAGAGGTGGCGTCTCGAGCCGCTGCTCGGCGTCGACGGGAAGGAGAAGCTCAACGCCCGGAAGTCCTTCACCGTGACGCGTGACCTCGAAGGCGTCAAGAACGACAAGACCCAGTTCAAGGTGTGGTACCGGCACAAGATCGGCGGGGTCAAGTTCGAGGACGAGATCTTCCAGCTGGGGGAGATCTTCGTTTGCCAGCCCAACAGCTCCCACAGCATCACCGTCACCAAGTAGCCGGGCCGTCCACCGGCGGGAGGGCGGCCCCCGCCCTCCCACCGGTGTGGCCCTCGGAGAGCCAGATGAGAGACCGCCGCTCCCCAGTCTCGCGCAGCTTCTCCCTCTGGCTTCGTCATCAACGCCGACACGACCGTCACACCGGCCCGCGGGCGATGAGCCCGGGAGAAAGACGATGAAGCTCCGCACACTCGTTTCCACCGCCCTCTCCCTCGTCGTCGCCGGCCCGCTCCTCGCGGCGAACCTCGAGGTGTCACCCACCTCCGTCGACTTCGGCTCGGTGCCGTTCGGCCAGCGCAAGACCGAGACGATCCGGGTGACCAACGACGGCCGCCTGACCCGGAAGGTCCCGGTGAAGTCGTCCTCGCCCCACGTGAGCGTCAACGACACCAGCCTCCAGGTCGAGGGAAAGGGGTTCAAGAACCTGATCGTGATCCTGAGCGATAGGGCTCCTTCGGGGGCCCTGGCGGCGACGATCACGATCGACGACGGCAAGGACGCCATCCGGGTCAACGTCCGGGCGAACGTCCAGCCGGCGCCGACCCCGAAGCCTCCTCCGACGCAGGCGGCCACGCCGTCGCTGACCGTGAGCCCGGCGTCCCTCGACTTCGGGAGCGTCGAGCTGAACCAGTCGAAGGCGCTCACCTTCACGGTGGCGAGCCCGGAGGGCGTGCCGTGCTCGGTGAGGACGGACGACACCCAGGCCATGGTGCCGAGCCCCGCGTCCTTCTCGCTGGCACCGGGGCAGCCGACCACGATCACGGTCGCGTTCAAGACCCGGGTCGAGCTGCAGCTCCTGGGCAACCCGAAGGGTACGTTGGCCAGCAAGGCGACGGTCACCTGCGGCGCCTCCAAGGCGATCGTGGCGCTGAAGGGGACCACGCCCGTGCCGAGGCGGCTCAAGGTGCTCGTCCCGGCGTTCCCGCTCGGCGCCCCGAACTACCGCGGCGAGGCGCCCGGAGAGCCGCTGGCGGCGACGACGGGAGGGACGATCTTCTTCTGCGACCCGACCGACGACCGCTTCCACCCCCCGTGCGAGAGAGAGGTCACGGCCGGCCTGAGGGTCGAGGTCAAGGCGCAGTGCGGCGGCGGGCCGAACGCCCCCAAGAAGGTGAAGTGGAACCTCGGCACCGGCTCGGCCGCGTCGTGCGTCGGCACCATCAACCCGAGCTGCGCCTTCGTGCTCAACGCCGAGACCACTCTGACCGCGACCTGCGTGCCGTAGACGCCGCCGTCGACGTTCGCCAGCGGCTCGAAGCAGCCCACGGCCCGCCCTCCGGGGCGGGCTTTCTTTTCTCTCTGACTTGCGCTTTACTTGCGTCCATGACGGACCGGGGCCAGGGCGGCACGCCGCCGGCGCGCGACATGATCTTCCCCGGGCGACAGGTCTACACCTCGCCGGGCGAGCGGAAGGAGAAGCTCCGCCGGCGGACGTTCGCTCCGTCCGCTCCACGGAAAGCCCGGCCGTACGCGGAGCTGCGCGCGGCGTCGGCGTTCTCGTTCCTCGACGGCGCCTCGCTCCCCGAGGACCTCGTCGCGCGCGCGGTGGCGCTCGGCCTGCCGGCCGTCGGGCTGGTGGACCGGAACGGCGTCCACGGCGCACCGCGCTTCTACAAGGCCGCGCGGGAGGCGGGTCTGCGAGCGCTGGTGGGAAGCGAGATCACGCTGGGAACGGGCGCGGGACCGCGGCTCACGCTGATGGTGGAGAGCCGGGCCGGGTACCGGAACCTCTGCCGGCTCGTGAGCGCCGGCGCGGCCGGCAAGCCGAAAGGTGACCCATGGGTCACCTGGGAGCAGCTGGAGGCGCATGCGGAGGGTCTCCACTTCCTCTCCGGCGGCGAGGAGAGCCCCGTGAGGCGCGCGCTGCGGGACGACGGGGTCGACGCCGCCCGCCGCGTGCTGGACCGCCTCGCCGCGCTCTTCCCGGGGCGCTGCCACGTGGAGCTGCAGCGCCACTACCTGCGCGAGGAGGAGCACGAGAATCAGGCCCTGATCCACCTCGCGGGGGCGCTTCGCCTGCCGCTCGTGGCGACGAACGGCGTGAGGTACGCGACCCGCAGGGACAAGGAGCTCTTCGACGTCCTCACCGCGATCCGGCACCACACCACGCTCGACGAAGCCGGCTCGCGCCTCCACCCGAACCGCGAGCGCTGCCTGAAGGGCGCGGACGAGATCGCGCGCCTCTTCACCGACCTCCCGGGGATCCTCGAGCGGACCGCAGGCCTCGCGACGCGCCTCGACTTCACGCTGGCCGACCTCGGCTACCGCTTCCCGGAGTACCCGCTCCCGCCCGGCGAGACGCCCGCGTCGTACCTGCGGGCGCTCACCTGGGAAGGGGCCCGCGGGCGCTTCGTGCCGCTCACCGACCGGGCGAAGGCGCAGCTCGAGAAGGAGCTGGCGCTCATCGAGAAGCTCCAGCTCGAGGGGTACTTCCTCATCGTCTGGGACATCGTGGAGTTCTGCCGGCGGGAGAAGGTGCTGGTGCAGGGGCGCGGCTCGGCGGCCAACAGCGCGGTCTGCTACGCCCTCTCGATCACCGCCATCGACCCGGTGAAGATGGACCTCCTCTTCGAGCGGTTCCTCTCCGAGGAGCGTGGCGAGTGGCCCGACATCGACCTCGACCTGCCGTCCGGCGAGCAGCGGGAGAAAGTGATCCAGCACGTCTACCGGACGTACGGCCCGCACGGCGCCGCGATGACCGCGAACGTCATCACCTACCGGGACCGCTCGGCCGCGCGCGAGGTGGCCAAGGTGCTCGGCTTCTCGCCCGAGCAGGTGGACCGGATCGCCAAGCGGCTCGGCGCCTGGTCGTTCGGCGAGTTCAGGGATGCGCCAGCCGCGTTCGACGAGGCGTACGGCGCCGAGATGCGGGGCCTCGGCTTCGACCCCGACGACTTCCGGATCCGCCACCTGGGGCGCCTCTACCGCGAGATCCAGAACCTGCCCCGCCACCTGGGCCAGCACTCGGGCGGGATGGTGGTCGCGATGGGCCGGCTCGACGAGGTCGTTCCGCTCGAGCCCGCGGCGATGGAGGGACGCGTCGTCATCCAGTGGGACAAGGACGACTGCGCCGACCTCGGGATCATCAAGGTCGACCTCCTCGGCCTCGGGATGCTCGGCGCGATCGAGGAGATGATCCCGACCATCCGCGCCTGCGAGGGGATCGAGGTCGACCTCGCCCACCTCCCCGCGAACGACCCGGGCATCTACGAGATCCTGAACAAGGCCGACACGGTCGGGCTCTTCCAGGTGGAGAGCCGCGCCCAGATGGCGTCCCTCCCCCGCCACGCCCCGCGCTGCTTCTACGACATCGTCGTGCAGGTGGCCATCATCCGGCCCGGTCCGATCGTCGGCGGGATGGTCCACCCGTTCTTCGACCGCCGTCAGGGGCGCGCGCCCGTCACGTACGCGCACCCGTCGCTGGAGCCGATCCTCTCGCGCACGCTCGGGGTGCCGCTCTTCCAGGAGCAGCTCCTGAAGATCGCGATGGTGGCGGCGGGCTTCACCGGCGGCGAGGCCGAGGAGCTACGCCGCGCCATGGGCTTCAAGCGCTCCGCCCAGCGGATGGAGGCGATCGAGACGCGCCTGCGCGCCGGGATGACCGAGCGCGGCATCGAGCCTTCGGCGCAGGAGCAGATCGTCAAGTCGATCACGTCGTTCGCGCTGTACGGCTTCCCCGAGTCGCACGCGGCCAGCTTCGCGCTCATCGCCTACGCGAGCGCCTACCTGAAGGTCCACCACCCCGCCGCGTTCTACGTCGGGCTCCTGAACGCCTGGCCGATGGGCTTCTACCATCCGGCCACGCTGGTGAAGGACGCCGAGCGGCACGACACGCCCGTGCTGCCGCTCGACGTGAACCGCTCGGGCTGGAGGTGCCGGTGGGAGCGCGCGGGCGACGGACGGCCCGGCGTGCGGCTCGGCCTGCGCTACGTGAAGGGGCTGCGGCAGGCGGCCGGCGAGGCGGTCGAGCGGGCGGCCGCGGAACGGCCGTACACCAGCAC
>CAYLNK010000089.1:0-20914 GCA_964384675.1 uncultured Holophagales bacterium
GTCGCGCGGTGCCCCGTCCCCGGCGGGACCGTGGCGAGCGTGAAGGACGGCAAGGCGCGGGCGGTGCGGGGCGTGACGCGCGTCGTGACGATCCCGACGGGCGTCGCCGTCGTGGCGCGGAGCACGTGGGCGGCGCTCGAGGGGCGCGACGCGCTCCAGGTGACCTGGAACGAAGGACCCAATTCCGCCCTCGACACGAGGAAGCTCTGGGGCCTCCTGGAGGAGGGCTTCGCGAGCGGGCGCACGACGCGCAAGGAAGGGGACGGCGCCGCGGCCCTCTCCGCGGGGACGGCAGGAGCGCGACGGCATTCCGCCGAGTATCGCTACCCGTTCCAGGCCCACGCCACGCTCGAGCCGATGAATTGCGTGGCCGACGCGCGGGCCGGTCGATGCGTGCTGTGGGTGCCCACGCAGGCGCCCAATCGCGTCCAGGCCGATGTCGCCAAGGCCCTCGGGGTCGCGCCCGAGGCGGTGACCGTGAACGTCACGCTCATCGGCGGCGGCTTCGGCCGACGCCTGGGGAGCGACTACGCGGTCGAGGCGGCCCAGCTCTCGAAGGCCCTCGACGCGCCCGTCCAGGTGGTCCA
Source organism: uncultured Holophagales bacterium (assembly GCA_964384675.1). GTDB lineage: Bacteria > Acidobacteriota > Thermoanaerobaculia > UBA5066 > UBA5066 > CAYLNK01. The sequence goes on from CAYLNK010000089.1 coordinate 588, forward strand.
TACGCGGGCCGACGACTTCGCCCACGACTTCGTCCACCCGGCGTCGATCGACCGGCTCTCCGCCGTCCTCGACGACCACGGCCTGCCGCTCGCCCTCACGCACGGGATGGCGGAGCTGCACCTCACGATGTTCGGGGCGCTCGACCGGGAGGACAAGGACACCTGGGAAGGGAGCCCGTGGGGCGGCTACGACACGCCGTATCGGATCCCGAGCCTGGAGATCACGTATGCGCCCGTGTCGTCGCCGGTCCCGACGGGAGCCTGGCGGGCGGTGACGTACCCGCCGGGCGTCTTCGCGCGCGAGAGCTTCCTCGACGAGCTCGCGCACCTCGGAGGCTGGGATCCGCTGAAGTACCGCCTCGCCCTCCTCGACGGGCCGGATGCCCGGATCGGGTCGATGACCCTGGAGCGCGCGCGTCTGCGGCGCGTGGTGGCGCTGGCGGCCGAGAAGGCGGGCTGGGGAACGCCTCTCCCCGCCGGGGAGGGCCGCGGGATCGCGTGCAACCTGTACCACGGGCGAACCGCGGTCGCAGAGGTCGCCCACGTGCGCGTGGCGGCGGACGGATCGGTCCGCGTGCGGCGCGTCGTCTGCGCGGTCGACTGCGGCGAGGTGGTGAACCTCTGGGGACTCGAGGCCCAGTTCGAGGGCGGCGTCGTCTGGGGCCTGACCCACGCTCTGAAGAGCGAGCTCACCTACGAGCGGGGGCGCATCCAGCAGACGAGCTACGCGGACTTCCCGGTCCTCCGGATCGACGAGATGCCGGTGGTCGAGGTCCACGTCGTTCCGAGCGACCGCCGGCCGAGCGGTCTCGGCGAGCAGCCGGTGCCACCGATCGCCCCCGCCGTGGCCAATGCGGTCTTCGCCGCCACCGGCAAGAGGGTGAGGACGTTGCCGCTCCGGCTCCGCGGCTGAGGATCGTCAGAGGGCGCGGACGGGCAGGACAACCGACTGCACGCCTGCGAACTGGAGCCGGCGCTGGATCGACACGGCGGTCTCGCTGTGGAGAAGGCGGTGGAACCACTTCTCCTTCTTGAAGATCAGCTTTCCCGTGAAGACGACCGCTCGAGGGAACTCGCGGGAGAGCTCGTGGCACAGCTCCGAAACCCGCCCGACGGCCTCGGTGTCGACGGCCATCCGGTACGCGGCGTTCCAGCCGTGGGCGCGGCACCACGTCACGTATTTCACGAGGTGCTGGCGGGTCTCCGCCTCGAGGCGTCCGAGCTCCGCGGCTCCCTTGAAGTTCCCCGAGTCGACGACCGCGACCGAGACGAAGATGAAGCTCCGGTAGTACTTCGGGAAGAGGCTGTGGATGTTCAGGATCTGGTGGAGGCCGAAGCCGGAGAACTTGTCGACCGTCAGGATGGCAGTGGGGAGCTTCGGGTCGAGCGCTTCCGTCCCGTCGATCGCCCGGCCGTCGCCCGCCTTCGCCGTCACCGGGACGAGGATGTCGTCCAGCCGCCTGAGGTCCTCCTTCACGGTCCGGTAGTGACCCCGGATCAGGAAGCAGAGGAGGATGACGGCGCTGGTGACGACGACGGTCATCCAGCCGCCCTCCGCGAATTTCTCGTACAGCGTGATGCAGAGGATCGTCGCGCACAGGACGAGGCCGGTCGCATGGAGCGCGAGCTGCCGCTTCCACCGCGGGTCCGTGTGACGCTCCGCGATGAAGTGGCGCGCCATCCCGAGCTGGGAGAGCGTGAAGGTCAGGAACACGTTGATCGAGTACATGATGACGATCATCGTGATGTTGCCCCTGGTGTAGAGGAGGGCCGCCAGGGCGGCGAGCCCCATCACGAAGATGCCGTTGTTGGTCACGAGCCGGTCGGAGAGCTGGGCGAAGCGGTGGGGCATCCAGGAATCGAGGGCCATGTTGGCGAGGACCCGGGGGCCGTCCAGGAAGCCGGCCTGTGCCGCCACGAAGAGGAGGGCCGCCTCGGCGAGCATCAGGGTGAGGACCATGACCGCTCCGAGCGGCACGGCCCCGACGTGGAAGCGGCCGAAGAGCTGGTCGAAGAGGACCCAGTTCATCGTCTTGCCCTCCTGGGGCCGCGCGTCGACCAGCAGGTAGCCGAACAGGATCCCGCCCGCGGTGACGGCGAGCGACGCCGCCATCAGGAGCATCGTGCGCTTGCCGGTCTGCACGCGGGGCTCCCGCAGCATCGTGACCCCGTTGGAGACCGCCTCGATGCCGGTGTACGTGCCGCCCCCCAGGGAATAGGCCCGCAGGAGGATGAGCGCCAGCGGCGCGAAGCCGAGGGACCCGAGCGACACCTCGAAGTCGCCGGCCGCCGCGCTGAAGACGCCGGGGAGAGCGCCCGCATGACGGACGAAGGCGTACCCGATCGCGAGCACGTGGCTCGCCACGAAGAGCAGGAAGATCGGGGCCAGGACGGTCACCGACTCCCGCACGCCCCGGAGGTTCAGGACGACGAGGAAGACGAGGATGACGATCTCGGCGAGGAGCTTGTGACCGGCCCACGACGGGGGGAGGAAGTTCCAGAGCTGGTCGCAGCCGGACGCGACCGAGGCGGTGATCGTCAGGACGTAGTCGACGAGGAGCGCGCAGCCGGAGACGACCCCCGCCTTCTCCCCGAGGAGCTTCGTGGCGACGAGGTAGCCGCCGCCGCCTCCCGGGAAGTGCTGGATGACGTTCGAGTAGGAGACCGAGATGATGACGATCGTCACCGCCGTCATCGCGACGAGGATGATGGAGAGGTGCTGGTGCGGCCCGAGCGCCCGGTACGCCTCGTCCGGACCGTAGGCCGAGGACGACAGGCCGTCGGCGCCGAGCCCGACCCACGCGAGGAACGCGACGAGCGAGACGTTGTGGAAGACCGCGGGGTCCTTGACGTCGCGCTTGGCCCCGATGAGGAGCCGGCGGATCCGCTCGAGCACCGCTACTCCATCCCCGGCCGAATCATCCGATCGCGGAGCTTGCCCGACCTCGTATCAAGAAAGTGTCAAGAATGGGATCAGGGCTCGACCCGGCGGCGGGTGGCCATCGCCGATCGAGTGGCCTTCCCCATCGACTCGAGGACCTCGTCGACCTCGTCCAGGCGCCACACCGCGTCGAGCCCCGGCCAAAGGACCCGGAGCGCCGCCCGGAAGGCGATCATGTAGACGGCGAAGCCCAGGATGGCGCCGAGCCACCAGCCTGCCGAGAGCGGCGGCCGTGAGACCGCGAGCGCGAGGCCAGCCGCGAGGCCCGCGAAGGCCCCCAGCCCGAGGGCGAATCCGAGGAGCTTTCGTGGGACGGGCCGGGACACTCTGGCGGAACCCTCCGCTGCGAATGTGCGCGTTCCGGGGTCAGAGTGCCGTCGATTCCCGGCGCATTCACATCAGGAAACGATCAATGTGGCCCACGCCTTGCCCATGTCGGTGACCGTGAAGTCCGAGCTCCGTGGAGCCGCGCTCGGAGCGACCGCGCTCGCCGCTCCGGGGGTCGTCTTCGGCGACATCGCACCAGCCCGCTCTACGCACTGCACGACAGCTTCCAGGGAGCGCACGGCGTTTCGCCGGCCGAGGCGAACGTTGTGCCAATCAGGGTGTTTGCTTCGCCCGTTTCCAGGTGCTCATCGCCCGCTCGAGGTCCCGTCTATCGTCCTGTCGCCAGAGCTCGTCGGCCTTCGGGGACATGACCCGGATCGCGTTGCCGAGCAGCCAGATCCAGGAGGTCATGGCGAGGATCGCTCCGGGCCACAGCCGGGCCCCACCCGTGCTGGCGAGCCAGGCGAACCCGAAAAGCGCCCCGAAGGCGAGGAACACGAGGGCGGTGCCCTGCACCAGCCGTCGGAAGGGGGGGAAGGTCCTCATGCCTCCAATGTGGGCCGGATCGAGTCAGGCTGGTGTCAAGACCGAGGGCGCGGCCGTCAGGAACACGTCGGGAACAGTCCGCCTGGTCGGGTTGAGGGAATCCTGACGGGCGACGAGGGGAGTTTGACGCGGTCCTGAAGGGACGCCGCCTAGATTTCCGTTCGGCCGGCGGGGACCCATCGGTGCGTCCGGCGTCCAGAGGAGGAGAGTCTCGATGCGAAACCAGAGTGCCGCCGCAGCTGTCGTCCTGTCCGCGTGCCTCGCCCCGGCCGGCCTTCACGCCCAGGACGTCCCCCCACCGCCGGCCACCCCGTCGTGGATCTCGGAGGTCTCCGTGAACGGGTTCGTCTCGGTCGGCTACACGGCGAACCTCGAGAAGCCCAACACGCGAACCAACGCGTTTCGCGTCTTCGACACCGACGACGGGTCGATCCGGCTGGACGTCGCGGAGATCGTCGTCCAGAAGGAGGCGAAGGACGCGGGCTCGGTCGGCTTCCGCGTGGACCTCACCGCGGGCTCCGGGATCCCGTCGATCGCGGCGGCGAGCGGCCTCTTCCGGGACGTCGAGACCGGCAAGGCGCAGGACTTCGACGTGCAGCAGGCGTTCGTGAGCTGGCTGCCGTCGGCGAAGCTCCGTCTGGACGCGGGGAAGTGGGTCACCCACATGGGCCAGGAGCTGATCGAAGGGTACGACGGCTTCAACGACAGCTACTCGAGGTCGTTCCTGTTCGGCTATGCGATCCCGTTTACCCACACCGGCGTGAAGGCGACGTATGCGATCAACGACACGCTTTCTGTGATGGGGCTCTTGACGAACGGCTGGGACAACGTCCGCGACAACAACCGGTCGAAGTCGTTCGGCGGGCAGATCGCCGTGAACGCGGCTCCGGTCAGCGTTTTCGTCAACTACGTGGGCGGCAAGGAGCGGGACGACGACCATTTCCGGCACACCGTGGACGGCATCGTCGTGGTCCGGCCCGTCGCCGGGCTCACCCTGACGCTGAACGCCGACTGGGGCTGGGACGAGGAGGCGGCGGGACCCGGTAAGGACGCCGAGTGGTACGGCGTGGCGGCGTATGTCCGGTACGACGTCTCGGACACTTTCGGACTCACGCTTCGCGCGGAGACCTTCAAGGACAGGGACGGCTTCCGGACCGGGACCCCCCAGCGGCTGGAGGAGATCACGCTGACCCCGGAGGCGAAGATCGGGAAGCACCTGGTGCTGCGTGGCGAGATCCGCCACGACTCGTCGGACGGGAAGGTGTTCCTGGACCGGGACGAGCCGAAGGACGGCCAGACCACCCTGGCCTTCAACGCGATCTACCTCTTCTAGACCCGATCGAAGGTCGAAACTCGGGGCCAGGAACCCGGGTCTTGACCTCTTCTTGACGGGGCAAGTCGTTCCTTGACGGCGTCCTGAAGTGACGCTGATTACATTGTGGATGTGAGTACACCGGAGGACACATGGACCTCGCTTTCGTGGGAATCGCCATTCTCTTCTTCGCCCTGTCCCGGGGCTTCGTGAAGCTCTGCGAGAAGCTGTAGGAGCGACGCCATGACCCTGCTCCAGCTCGTCGGCGGTCTCGTCGCCCTCTTCCTCCTCGCCTACCTCGTGGTGGCGCTGCTCTACCCGGAGAAGCTGTCATGACCGCGCACGACCTCATCGAGGCCGGCCTCTATCTGGTCGTCCTCCTCGCGCTGGCCAAGCCGCTCGGCGGTTACATGGCGCGGATCTACCAGGGCGAGCCGACCGTCCTGGGGCGATTGCTCGGACCGTTCGAGCGGCTTCTCTACCGTCTCGCGGGCGTCAAGCCCGAAGAGGAGATGACCTGGAAGGGGTACGCCATCGCGATGCTGGCGTTCAACTTCGCGGGTTTCGTGGCGGTGTACCTCCTGCAAAGGGCTCAGGCCCTCCTCCCGCTGAACCCCGCCGGGCTGCCCGCCGTTCCGCCCCACAGCGCCTTCAACACCGCCGTCAGCTTCGCGACCAACACGAACTGGCAGTCGTACGGCGGCGAGACGACGATGAGCTACCTGACCCAGATGCTGGGGCTGACGGTGCAGAACTTCGTGTCGGCGGCCGCGGGAATGGCGATGTGCGTGGCGCTCTTCCGCGGGCTCGCCCGCCGGAGCGCCAAGACCATCGGCAATTTCTGGGTCGACATGACCCGGAGCACGCTCCACATCCTCCTGCCGCTCTCCATCGTCCTGGCGCTGGTGCTGGTCTCCCAGGGGGTCGTGCAGACCTTCTCGGGCCCCGCCCGGGTGTCGTTCGTCGAGGTCCAGAAGGACGACAAGGGAGCGGTCGTGGCGGAGCAGAGCCTCTCGGTCGGCCCGGCGGCCTCGCAGATCGCCATCAAGCAGCTCGGTACGAACGGCGGCGGCTTCTACAACGTCAACTCGGCCCACCCGTTCGAGAACCCAACCCCGCTCGCCAACTTCCTGGAGATGATCTCCATCCTCCTGATCTCGGGGGCGCTCTGCTACACGTTCGGCGTGATGGTCGAGGACACCCGGCAGGGCTGGGCGGTGCTGGCCGCGATGACCGTCCTACTCGTCGCCTTCCTGGTTCCGTGCCTCTACTACGAGCAGACGGGGAACCCGGCGCTGACGCGCCTGGGCGCCGACCAGTCGTCGAGCCTGACCCAGTCGGGCGGGAACATGGAAGGAAAGGAAGCCCGCTTCGGAATCGCCTCCTCGGCGATCTGGGCGACCGCCACGACCGCGGCCTCGAACGGCTCGGTCAACTCCATGCACGACTCGTTCACGCCGGTCGGCGGGCTCGTCCCGATGGTCTTGATGCAGCTCGGCGAGGTCGTCTACGGCGGCGTCGGCTCGGGCCTCTACGGCATGCTGATCTTCGCCGTCGTCGCGGTCTTCGTCGCGGGCCTGATGGTCGGCCGGACGCCCGAGTACCTCGGAAAGAAGGTCGAGGCGTTCGAGATGAAGATGGCGTCGGTGGCGGTGCTGGTCCCGTGCGCCTGCGTGCTGATCGGGACGGCGATCGCCTCGGTGGCGCCCGCGGGCGTGGCGGGGGTCTCGAACCCCGGAGCGCACGGCTTCAGCGAGATCCTCTACGCCTTCTCGTCGGCTTCCGACAACAACGGAAGCGCGTTCGCCGGGATCTCGGCCAACACCCCCTTCTACAACACCGCGCTCGGCCTCGCGATGCTGCTCGGCCGCTACTGGATCGCGATTCCGGTCCTGGCGCTGGCCGGCTCCATGGCGGCGAAGAAGACCGTGCCGGCGGGCCCGGGGACCTTCCCGACCCACGGGCCGCTCTTCGTGGCCCTCCTGATCGGCACCGTCATCCTGGTCGGTGCCCTCACCTTCATCCCTGCTCTCGCGCTCGGCCCCGTGGTCGAGCACCTGATGCTGCGATAGGAACCCGCTGTGAAGAAGACGACCTCCAAGACGCCTCTTTTCGCCGGCCCCATCGTCCGGCAGGCCCTGCTCGATGCCGCCGTCAAGCTCGATCCGCGCGTCCAGGTCCGCAACCCGGTCATGCTCGTGGTGTGGGTCGGAAGCCTGTTCACGACGGCGCTGTTCGTCCACGCGCTCCTGGCGAAGGGAGAAGCCCCCGCGGGCTTCATCCTGGCCGTCTCCGTCTGGCTCTGGTTCACCGTCTACTTTGCCAACTTCGCCGAGGCGATGGCGGAGGGACGCGGAAAGGCCCAGGCGGAGACCCTGAGGAAGGCGCGCCGCGAGATCAAGGCCAAGAAGCTGTACGCCCCACCGGCTCATGTGCCGGCGCACATCGTGGCCGGCACCGAGCTGCGCAAGGGAGACGTGGTGCTGGTCGAGGCCGGGGAGTTCATCCCGAGCGACGGCACCATCATCGACGGCATCGCCTCGGTCGACGAGAGCGCGATCACCGGCGAGAGCGCTCCCGTGATCCGCGAGAGCGGCGGCGACCGGAGCGCCGTGACGGGCGGGACGCGCGTCCTTTCCGACTGGCTGGTGGTGGAGATCACCGCGAATCCCGGCGAGACCTTCCTCGATCGGATGATCTCCCTCGTCGAGGGTGCCAAGCGGCAGAAGACGCCGAACGAGATCGCCCTCGACATCCTGCTGGCCGGGCTCACGATCGTCTTCCTGCTCGCCACCGTGACGCTCCTGCCGTTCTCGATCTTCGCGGTCAAGGCGGCGGGAATGGGGAGCCCGGTGACGATCACCGTGCTGGTGGCGCTCCTCGTCTGCCTCATCCCGACCACGATCGGCGCGCTTCTTTCCGCGATCGGGATCGCCGGCATGGACCGGATGCTCCAGGCGAACGTCATCGCCATGTCGGGGCGCGCGGTCGAGGCGGCCGGCGACATCGACATCCTCCTCCTCGACAAGACGGGGACGATCACGCTCGGAAACCGCCAGGCGACGGCCTTCCTGCCGGGCGAAGGGGTCTCCGAGCGGGAGCTGGGCGATGCCGCGCAGCTGGCCTCGCTCGCCGACGAGACGCCCGAGGGGCGCAGCATCGTGGTCCTCGCCAAGGAGAAGTACGGGATCCGCGAACGCGACGTCCACGGGCTGAAGGCCCATTTCGTCCCGTTCACGGCCCAGACGCGGATGAGCGGCGTCGACCTGGAGGGTCGGGAGATCCGCAAGGGCGCGTCGGAGGCGGTCGCCGCCTACGTCGGGAGCAAGGGTGGCACCTTCCCCGCGGCCGTCCGGCAGTCGGTCGATACGATCGCGCGGAGCGGCGGGACGCCGCTCGTCGTGGCCGAGGGCCCTCGCGTGCTCGGCGTCATCCAGCTCAAGGACGTGGTCAAGGGAGGGATCAAGGAGCGGTTCGGCGAGATGCGCCGCATCGGGATCAAGACCGTCATGATCACGGGCGACAACCCGCTCACGGCGGCGGCGATCGCCGGCGAGGCGGGTGTCGACGACTTCCTCGCCCAGGCGACCCCGGAGATGAAGCTGACGCTGATCCGGAAGTACCAGGCCGAGGGCCACCTCGTGGCGATGACCGGGGACGGCACCAACGACGCCCCGGCCCTCGCTCAGGCCGACGTGGCGGTGGCGATGAACACCGGCACCCAGGCGGCCAAGGAGGCCGGGAACATGGTCGACCTCGACTCGAATCCGACCAAGCTCCTCGACGTGGTGGAGATCGGCAAGCAGCTCCTCATGACCCGGGGCGCGCTGACGACGTTCAGCCTGGCGAACGACGTGGCCAAGTATTTCGCGATCCTGCCGGCGGCGTTCGTGGCGACGTACCCGGCCCTGGGCGCGCTCAACGTGATGGGGTTGCACTCCCCGACGAGCGCGATCCTGTCGGCCGTCATCTTCAACGCCCTGATCATCGTGGCCTTGATTCCGCTGGCGCTCCGTGGCGTGAAGTACCGCCCTCTGCCGGCCAGCCAGCTCCTGCGCACGAACCTCCTCCTGTACGGCGTGGGCGGCGTCCTCCTGCCCTTCCCCGGCATCAAGCTCGTCGACATGATCCTCGTCGGCCTGCACCTGGTCTGAGGTGACCGCGATGAAGACCCTCCGTCCGACCCTCGTCCTCCTCGTCCTCCTCTCGGCGATCACCGGTGTCGCCTATCCGGCGCTCGTGACCGGGGTCGCCCAGGCCGTCTTCCCGAAGCAGGCGAACGGGAGCCTCATCCTGAGGGACGGCAAGCCCGTCGGCTCGCTCCTGATCGGCCAGCCGTTCAGCGACCCGAAGTACTTCTGGAGCCGCCCCTCCGGCACGGGGCCGTGTCCGTACAACGCCGGGTCCTCGACGGGGACCAACCAGGGTCCCCTCAACCCGGCCCTCCACGACGCCGTGAAGGCTCGGGTCGCCGCGCTCCGGGCGGCAGATCCGGGGAACACCGCGCCGGTCCCCGTCGACCTCGTCACCGCGTCCGGCAGCGGGCTCGACCCGCACATCAGCCCCGCGGCGGCGGCGTATCAGGTCGGCCGCGTCGCGCGGGTCCGGGGCGTCCCGGAGGAGAAGGTCCGGGAGGTCGTCGCCCGCCACACCGAGGGGCGAACGCTCCAGGTGCTCGGCGAGCCCCGGGTGAACGTCCTGGCCGCGAATCTGGACCTAGACGCGATGAGATGATCGACGGCCGAGATGGATCAGCGCCGCGCCGATCCTGACGAGCTCCTGAAGCGGGTCCAGGAGGAGGAGGCCCGGGAGAAGCGCGGCAAGCTGAAGGTCTTCCTGGGCGCGGCGCCCGGCGTCGGCAAGACGTACACGATGCTGGAGGCCGCGCGCCAGGAGCTGGAGGCCGGCACCGACGTCGTGATCGGCATCCTGGAGACGCACGGGCGCGCCGAGACGGCCGAGCTGATGGCCGGGCTCGAGGCGGTGCCGCGGCGGGACGTCTCGTACCGGGGCCGCACCTTGCCGGAGTTCGACCTCGACGCCGCGCTGGCGCGGCATCCGGCGTTGATCCTGGTCGACGAGCTGGCCCACACGAACGCGCCGGGCTCGCGGCACCTGAAACGGTGGCAGGACGTCAAGGAGCTCCTCGACGGCGGGATCGACGTCTGGACGACGATGAACGTCCAGCACCTGGAGAGCCTGAACGACGCGGTCGCCCAGATCACCGGCGTCCGCGTGAGGGAGACGCTCCCCGACGACGTGATCGAGCAGGCCGACGAGGTGGAGCTCGTGGACCTGCCGCCCGACGAGCTGCTGGAGCGGCTGCGCGAAGGAAAGGTCTATCCGCCCGAGGCCGCCCGGCGGGCGGAGCAGGGGTTCTTCCGGAAGGGCAACCTCCTCGCCCTGCGCGAGCTGGCGCTGCGGCGCACCGCGGAGCGGGTCGACGCCGCGGTGCTGGCGCACCGCCGGGAGTCGGGGATCGGGGAGGCGTGGCCGGTCGGGGAGCACGTCCTCGTCTGCGTCGGGGACGCGGGGGGCGCGGCCCTGGTGAGGACGGCGCGTCGGATGGCAGCCCGCCTGCGCGCGTCCTGGACGGCGCTCTACGTCGAGCGGCCGGGGCGCGGGTCCGAGGAGGAGCGGACCGAGGTGACGAAGGTCCTCCGGCTCGCCGAGCAGCTCGGGGCGGAGGTCGTCACGTTGAGCGGGGACCGGATCGCCGACGAGGTGCTCGCCTACGCGCGGCGGCGGAACATCACCCGCATCGTCGTCGGCAAGCCCGCGCGTCCGCGCTGGAAGGAGCGCGTCTTCGGGTCGTTCGTCGGCGAGGTGATCCGGAGCTCGGGGGACATCGACGTCCTCGTGGTGGCGGGGGAGGCCGCCGAGGAGGCGGCTCCCGCCATCCGGCACGTCGAGACGTCGGTCGCGGGGCGTGAGTACCTCCGGGCCACGGCCGCGGTGGGGGTCGCGTCGCTGGTCGCCGGGGCGATGTTCCGGCACTTCGAGATGGCCAACCTCGTGATGGTGTACCTCCTCGGCATCGTCTGGGTGGCCCGCGTCCACAGCCGGGGAGCGTCGCTCTACGCGTCGGCCCTGTCGGTCGCGGCGTTCGACTTCCTCTTCGTTCCCCCTCACTTCACGTTCGCGGTCTCCGACGTCGGTTACGTGGTCACCTTCGTCGTGATGTTCATCGTCGCCGCCGTCATCAGCAGCCAGACCGTGAGGGTCCGACAGCAGGCCGAGGCGGCGCGCCTGCGGGAGGAGCGTGCGCGCGCTCTCTACTGGCTCACGCGGGAGCTGGCCCGGCGGAGCCGGACCGAGGACATCGTGGCGGCCGCGGTGCGGTCCATCGCCGACGTCTTCGAGGGGAAGGCCGTCATCCTCCTGCCGACGCCCAACGGGGTTCTCCGGCCGGTGCCCGCGCCGTACGCCTACGAGCTCGACGAGACGGAGCTGGGCGCGGCGCGCTGGACGCTGGAGCACAAGGAGCCGGCCGGGCTCGGCACGGCGACCCTGCCGGGCGCGCGCGCCCTCTACCTGCCGCTCACGACGACCTCGGAGACGATCGGCATCGTCGGGCTCTGCCCGGCGGATCCGCGCAAGGTGGAGTCGCCGGAGCAGCGGCAGCTGCTGGCCACGTTCTGCAAGCAGACGGCCGTCGCGCTGGAGCGGACGCAGCTCGCCCAGGAGGCGCACGACGCCGAGCGCCGCGTGGAGCGGGAAGAGCTGCGCAGCTCGCTCCTGTCGTCTGTCTCGCACGACCTGCGCACGCCGCTCGCCGCGATCACCGGCGCCGCCACGACTCTCCTCGAGGAGGAGGCCGAGCCCGCCACCCGGCGCGACCTCCTGGAGACGATCGCGGAGGAGGCGGGCCGCCTGAACCGGCTGGTGCGCAATCTCCTCGACATGACGCGCCTCGAATCGGGCGGCCTCGTGGTCTCGAAGGAGTGGACGCCGCTCGAGGAGATCGTCGGCGCCGCGCTCGACCGCTCGGACGCCCAGCTCCGGGGACGGCCCGTGAAGATAGTCCTCCCCGAGGACCTGCCTCTCGTCCCGGTGGACGGCGTCCTCCTGGAGCAGGCGTTCCTCAACCTCATCGAGAACGCCGCGAAGTACACGCCGCCCGGCACGCCCGTCGAGGTGGCCGCCCGGGCCGAGCCGGGCCAGGTCGTCGTCGAGGTGTCGGACCGGGGTCCCGGCCTTCCCGAGGGCGGCGAGGAGAAGGTCTTCGAGAAGTTCTACCGGGGCCAGCCGCGAGGCGGTCCCGGGGGCACCGGGCTGGGCCTCGCGATCGCGCGCGGTATCGTGGCGGCCCATGGAGGGACGTTGACGGCCTCGGGTCGATCGGGCGGCGGGGCGGCGTTCCGGATGACGATCCCGGTCGTCGGCACTCCGCCGGCCCTTCCGAAGGAGACCGAGGCGGAGCCCGGGACGTGAGCGAGCCGGTCGAGGCGACCGCCCCGCTCGTCCTCCTCATCGAGGACGAGCCGCAGATGCGGCGGTTCCTGCGCGCGACGCTGGGCAGCCACGGCTATCGGCTGGTGGAGGCCGAGACGGCGGCGATGGGGATCGCGCACGCGACGGCGCACAACCCGGACCTCGTCCTCCTCGACCTCGGCCTCCCCGACCGTGACGGGCTCGACGTGACCCGACAGCTCCGGGAGTGGAGCACGGTGCCGATCGTCGTCCTCTCGGCGCGGGGCCAGGAGAGCGACAAGATCGCGGCGCTCGACGCCGGCGCCGACGACTACCTGACGAAGCCGTTCGGCGCCGGCGAGCTCCTGGCGCGCATCCGCGTCGCTCTCCGGCACGCCGCCCGCGCCGCCGGAGAGCCCGAGGAGCCGATCGCGACGTTCGGCGACGTCACCGTCGACCGCGCGAAGCGTCAGGTCCTCCGGGGCGGGGCCGAGGTCCACCTGACGCCTCGCGAGTACAAGCTCCTGCTGATGCTCCTCCGTCACTCCGGGAAGGTGGTCACGCACCAGCAGCTCCTCAAGGAGGTGTGGGGCCCGGGCTCCACCCACGAGACGCACTACCTGCGCGTCTACATGGCCCAGCTCCGCCACAAGCTGGAGGACGACCCGGCCCGGCCGCGCCACCTGACCACCGAGGCCGGGGTCGGCTACCGGCTGCGGGCCGAGGCCTAGGCGGCGCTCTCGATCGCCGTGACCGCGGCGGCGAGACCGTCCTCGGCGCGCAGGCGCTCGCCGAGCTTCCGGCAGCGCGCGCCGAGCGCCCGGTCCTCCAGGCAGCGCCCGATGAGGGCCGAGAGCGGTCCGGGCGCGAGATTCCTTCGCGGGACGCCGCCGGGCGAGACGCCCAGCCGGGCGAGGTGGCGGCTCCAGAAGATCTGGTCCCCGAGGTGCGGGACGAGGACTCCCGGAACCCCCGCGCGAAGGACGGCCGCGGTCGTCCCGGCCCCGCCGTGGTGCACGACGCAGGCCGCCCGGGGAAAGAGCCGCTCGTGAGGGACGAAGTCGGCGCGGAAGACGCTGGGGGGGAGCGGGACGTCTCCGAGGCCGGCCCAGCCCGCCTGGAGGATCGCTCGCGCGCCGATGCGGGCCAGCGCGTCGACCACGACCGCCGTGCGGCGCGCCGGATCGACGCCGACCATCGAGCCGAACGTCACCACCACGGGCGGCGGTCCGTCGGCCAGGAACGACTCGAGGACCGGATCGGCCGTGACCGGATCGTCGTCCATCACCCAGTACCCGGTCAGCCGGTACCGCTCCGGCCACACCGGGTCGCGCGGCACCACGCTCGGGCTGATCGCGACGAGGTTCAGGAGCGGAGAGTGGCCGCCCTCCACCATCGTGTCCCGCCGCGGCGGGAGGCCGAAGGCGCGGAACAGCTCGTTGTAGGCGGGATCGCAGGTGCGGCGGGCCACCTGCCGCGCCACCGCCCAGAGGAGGCGATTGCCCAGCGTACCGAGGTACTGCCCCTGAGGTGTGGTTCGCGACGACGGGATGAGGCTGGGGAAGAGGTGTCCGGTGACGAACGGCTTCCTGTTCACGAGCGCCGCGATCGTCCCGACCAGGTTCAGGTTGTGAGTGACGACGAGGTCGACGTCGCGCGTGGCCTGGATCGCTTCGGCTCCGAGGGAGAGCGTCCTCGCCCGCGTGCCGTCGACGATCAGCGCGGGGTGGCGGAGCTCGTTCGGCTCCGCCACGAGGCGAGCGATCACCTCGCGGATCTCCTCGTCCGGGTACGGACCGAGCGGACGGTAGGGGACGCCGGCCGCTTCCGCGTGGGGAGCGAAGTGGTCCGCCCCGGCGAGGAAGGCGTCGTGCCCCCGCCGGACCAGCGCTCTGGCGAGCGCGACGTATGGGCGAACGTCGCCGTAGGAGCCCACCGTCAGGACGGCGATCCGCATCACCCCTCCGTCGCCGAGTACGGGGCGACGGAGGGGCGCGGATCACGCCATCGGCCGGCCTACATCGAGGCCATTCGCTTCTGCATCTCCTCGGGCGTGACGTCCTCGATGTGCGTGGCCATGGCCCACTCGTGCCCGAACGGGTCCTTCAGCTTGCCGAAGCGGTCGCCCCAGAACATGTCGGTCGGCGGCATCAGCGCCGTCGCGCCAGCCGCCACGGCCTGGCCGAAGAACGCGTCGACGTCGGGCACGTAGAGGAAGACGCTCACCGGCGTGCCGTTGAGCGTCGCCGGCGAGACGGATCCCATCTCCGGGTTCTCGTCGGAGAGCATCACGATGGAGTCGCCGATCTTGAGCTCGGCGTGCATCACGGCGCCGCCGGGGCCCGGCATCCGGACCTGCTCGGTCGCGCCGAGCGCCCGGGTGTAGAACGCGATGGCGTCGCTCGCGCCACGCACGACGAGGTACGGGATGACGGTGTGGTAGCCGTCGGGGACGGGCTTCACGGACATGGGGCCTCCTTGCTTTGTTCGTCTGTTACGGATCGGAACGGCCGGGGTTTCAGGCGACGGCGGGCGTGGGCCGACCGTAACGCTGCGTGGCGTACCCGGTGATCAGGCCGACGATGGCGCCCGGCAGGATGATCTCGAAGTACCACTTCCCCATCGAGGCCGCGACGAAGTACGCGAAGAGCCCGCTGATGAAGACGCCGAAGACGATCGTGGCCGCCATCGAGCCGACCTTCCGGGCGAAGAGCCCGATCAGGAGGCCGGCGACCAGGCCCTTCATGGTCGAGCCGAAGACGATGCCCAGGATGCCCGGGCGCGCCTCCGGCGTGAGCCAGGCCGTCAGACCGTCGATCACCCCGAGGCCCCCCCCGAGAAGAAGCCCCAGCAGCACCTTGCCCATCCTTCACCTCCGTGGCGGGGATTCTCCTCCGCCGTCACCGTTCCCTTAACCGGGAGCGAAGGGGCCTTTAGCGCCGGACGGTGAAATAGACGACGAAGCGCGCGACGAGGTAGGCCAGGACGAGGAAGATCGCCACCCGGTGCTTGCGTGCCTCGCGCGCGATCCGGGCGATCGGGCCCTCGGGGTAGGCCTCGACCGCCTCGCCGTCGAGGTAGCGGCGGATGTCGCGCGCGAGGTCCGCCACGCTCGCGTAGCGCGCGGCCCTATCGGGCGCGCTGGCGCGGGCGGCGATCGCCGGGAGGAGACGGTCGGGGGACGGAACCAGCCCACGCAGCAGGACGCCGAGCGCGTGGACGTCGGTCCTCTCGTCGGGGTCCTCGCCCCGCTCCTGCTCGGGGGCCATGTACCCCGGCGTGCCCGCGACGCCCCCGGGGGCGCCGCCCCGCAGCGTTCTGGCGAGCCCCCAGTCCATCACGAGGACCTCTCCGAACGGCCCGACCATGACGTTGGCCGGCTTCAGGTCGAGGTGCAGGACGCCGCGGGCGTGGGCGAAGGCAACCGTCTCGCAGATTCCCAGGAAGAGCCGGAGCCGCTCCGCGCGGGACGGTACGCGGGCGAGGTGACGGTCGAGCGTCTCGCCCTCGACGAGCTTCATCGCGTAGAAGGGGCGCCCGTCGGGGAGCGTCCCCGCGTCGTGGACCGGCACGATCCCGGGATGCTCCAGGCGCGCGAGCACCTCCGCCTCGCGGCGGATCCGGTCGGCGAGCGCGCCGTCCTCGTCGGGGAGGTCGATCACCTTGAGCGCGACCCGGCGCTTCAGCAGCGTGTCGTCGGCGGCGTAGACCGTCCCCATCCCGCCCGTCCCGATCGGCGCGACCGGCTCGTAGCGCGTGCCCCCCAGATCGGGCAGCGCCGTGACGGCACGCAGGTGGTCGAGCGCGGAGTCGGGGATCACCCCGGATCGACCCCCAGGAGCGCACGCGCCTCGCGCCGGAACTCCTCCTCGCTGCCCGTCATCTCCCGGAGGACCTCGAGCGTGAGGCGGCGCAGCTCGCGGCGGATGGCCGCGAGGTGGTTGGTCACGTCGGTGGTCTTCAGGGAGAGCGCTCGCCCCAGCTCCGCGTAGGTGGGCCGCTCGCCGTCGGCGAGGTCGTAGCGCGTGAAGAGCTCGAGGTGCGTCCGCTTTCCGCCCTCCTCGGCCCAGCGGGTCAGGCGGCGGATCGACTCCTCGAAGAGGCCCCGCGCCCACTCCCGCTCGTACTGCTCCTCGGGGGAGAGCGACGGGTTCGCGAGGGCCGCGAGCTCGCGGTCCGCCGAGTCGAAGTCGAGGCTCACGTGGAGCGCGCCGCCGCCCCTCTTCTGCCTCGTCGCGGCCCTCGCCTCGTTGGCGGCGAGCCCGTCGACGCAGACCCGCAGGAACGTGCGGAGTCGGGCCTTCGATGGGTCGAATCGGTCGAGAAAGCCCTTCTCCACCACCTTCAGGAACAGCTCCTGGGTGAGGTCGCGCGCGTCCTCCTCGGGCTTCCGCCACTTCAGGCGCGTGTACTTGTAGAGCGGCTTCCAGTAGACCGCGGCGAGCGTCTCCAGTCCCCGGGCGCGCGTGTCGGGGTCGGGACTCTGGACCGCCGCCACGATCGACCCGCGAGTCTCGGGAAAGCCGCTCACGCCGCTCCGGCCGTCACTCGGGGGCGTGCGCCTTCTCGAGGAGCGCGACCAGCTCCGCGTTCTGCCGCATCCGGGCGATGCCGAGCGCTGTCCGCGCGAACTGGTCCCGGGTGCGGACGGCGAGATCCGTCTTGCCGTCGAGGAGGACCCTCGCCAGATCGAGCTGCCCCTTGTTGACGGCGCACATCAACGGCGTCTTTCCCTCCTTGTCCGGCAGGCTCGGGTTGGCACCGTGGGCGAGGAGGTACCTCACGCCGGCCTCGTTGCCGAAGGAGACCGCGTGGGCGAGAGGGCGGGTCTCCCAGCCGTCGGGAATGTTCGGGTCGGCTCCGTGCGCGAGGAGGAGCGCGAGGATCGGACCCTCGTCGTGGAAGGCGGCATACGAGAGGGCGGGGAGGCTCTCGCCTCGTCCGGCGTTCGGGTCGGCCCCCTTCTCGAGCATCAGCGTCAGGATCCCCGTGTCCTTCCCGTCGACGGCGGCGATCAGGGCGTTGCGAGCGTCCACCTTCGGATCGGCGCCCCGCGAGAGGAGGAAGTCGACCATCGGCCGCGACCCGGCCTTGCACGCCGCCGCCAGGGCCTCCCCGCTCGGGCTGGCCCCGCGGTCGAGCATCAGCGTGACGATCTCGAGGTTCCCGCCCGCGACCGCCTCCGCGATGAACCGGCGCTGCGCCGGGCCGGCGGGCGGCGGCACGTCGAGAAGGGTCCGGACCAGGTCTGTCTTTTCCCGGAAGATCGCCCACTCCATCGGGTGCCGGTTGCCGAGCGAGGCGTAGGCGCGATCCCAGGCGGGGTCGGCGGCGATGCGCGCTTGGACGGCGGCGAGGTCCCCGCCAAGAGCGGCGCGGCCCATCCCGGCGTCCGACTCGGCCGCGACCCGGGCGGTCTCCGCCTTGAGTCTCTTCGCCGACGCTTCCGACGACAGGAACGACCCGACCACCGCGGCGTAGAGACCGACCGCGACGAGGGCACGCACGCTGAAGAGGCCGGCGCCGGTTCCGGGGGAGAGGTTGAACAGCTTCGCCACGGTGAAGCCGGCCAGCTTCAGGATCCCGAGCCCGGCGAGGCCGCCGATCCAGCACGCTGCCGTGGTGAAGAGGAGCGTACCCAGGAGGAGCGGACCCATCCACTGGCGGATCTGCGGGTCCTCGGAGCCGAGCCGGACCAGCACGGTGCCCTTCAGCGAGACGACCGTCAGGATCGACGTTCCGGTCCAGGTCAGCCAGAACGGCAGGCTCAGGTTCAGGATTCGCGACACCAGGAAGTAGGCGAGGGACCACACCACGTGCGCCGCGATCGTGGCTCCGGCGACGAGCATCGCGAAGAGGAGGACGATGATCCCCATGAAACGCCCAGTGTAGCGGGGGACTCCGGGACCGCTGTGACGCGGCTCACGCGAAGCGACGTACCATCGGGCTCCGGGGGACGCGATGGACTTCGAGCCGAGCGCCGAGCAGCGAATGCTCACGGACGCCATCCGCAAGCTGGGGGAGCGGTACGACCGGGCCTGGTGGCGGGCCCGTGTGGAGGCGGGCGAGGGGCCGGACGAGCTGTGGGCCGAGCTGGCCAAGGGAGGCTATCTGGGCCTCCTGATCCCGGAGGCCCACGGCGGGGCGGGCCTCGGGATGCTGGAGATGGAGCTGGTGATGGAGCAGCTGGCGGGCAATGGGACGCCGCTTCTCTTCCTCGTGGTGTCGGCGGTCATGGGGACGCTGGCACTCGTGAGGCACGGCACGGACGAGCAACGGCGCCGCTTCCTGCCGGACCTCGCCGCCGGGAGGACCCGGTTCTGTTTCGCGATCACCGAGCCGGACGCCGGCTCGAACTCCTTCCGGATCTCGACCCGCGCCGAGCGCGACGGCGACGTCTACCGGGTGACGGGCAGCAAGACGTACATCTCGGGTGCGGACCAGGCCGATTTCATCCTGATGGTGGTGCGCACGACGCCGTTCGACGACCCGTCGCTCACCGACAAGCGGAAGGGGATCTCGCTTCTGATCGTCCCGGCGAACGCTCCCGGGCTCGAGCGCCGGAAGATCGACGTCGGGATCGAGGGGCCCGAGTCGCAGTTTCTGCTCTTCCTCGACGGCGTCGCCGTCCCCGTCGAGAACCGGATCGGGCCGGAGGGGCTGGGCGAGCTCCAGATGTTCGAGGTGCTGAACGCCGAGCGGATCGCCGGCGCGGCGTTCGGCGTCGGGCTGGGGCGGTACGCGCTGGACAAGGCGGTGCGGTACGCGAACGAGCGGTCGGTCTGGGGCACGCCGATCGGCGCGCACCAGGGGCTCCAGCACCCGCTCGCGAAGGCGAAGTGCCGGCTCGAGATGGCTTCGCTGATGGCGCAGAAGGCCGCCTGGCTCTTCGACCGCGGGAAGAACGCCGGCACCGAGGCGAACATCGCCAAGTACGAGGCGGGCGAGGCGGCGATCGAGGCGGTCGACCTCTCCATCCAGGCCCACGGCGGGAACGGCTTCTCCCGCGAGTTCGACCTCATCACCCTCTGGCCGTGGGCGCGCCTCCTGCGCACCGCCCCGATCTCGCGGGAGATGATCCTGAATTACGTGGGCGAGCACGTCCTGGGTCTCCCCCGGTCGTACTGAAGGCCGACCGAGATGCGTCCCGAAGAGAAGCGGCACGCCTCCCGCGGGAAGCTCCCCGTGCGGGAGCGGCTGGCGCGGCTCCTCGACCCGGGCGCGCCGTTCCTCCCGCTGTCGCCGCTCGCGGCGGAGGGGCACTACGGGGGCGAGGTGCCGGGCGCCGGCGTCGTCACCGGGATCGGCCGGGTCCACGGGCGGCCCGTCGTGGTGCAGGCGAACGACGCCACGGTGAAGGGCGGGACGATCTTCCCGCTCACGCTGAAGAAGCAGCTCCGGGCGCAGGAGATCTCGCGCGAGAACCGGCTGCCGTGCGTCTACCTGGTCGACTCCGGCGGCGCGTTCCTGCCGCTCCAGGCCGACGTCTTCGCGGACCGCGAGCACGGCGGGCGGGTCTTCTACAACGAGGCGCGGTTGTCGGCCCAAGGTGTGCCGCAGCTCGCGGTGGTGCTCGGGTCGTGCACCGCCGGGGCGGCGTACATCCCGGCGATGTGCGACGAGAGCGTCATCGTGAAGGGGAGCGGGACGGTCTTCCTGGCCGGTCCGCCGCTCGTGAAGGCGGCGACCGGCGAGGTGGTGAGCGCCGAGGAGCTGGGTGGCGGCGAGATGCACACGCGCCTCTCCGGCGTCTGCGACCTCCTGGCCGCCGACGAGCCCGAGGCGTTC
>CAYLNK010000090.1:0-20767 GCA_964384675.1 uncultured Holophagales bacterium
CGGACCGCGCTGATCGTCGCGGCGGCCGTCGCCGCGGCGTTCCTCCTCGCGCGGGCGCTCGCCCGCCTCACGCCCTCTCCTCCCCCTCCCTCGCCCGGGTCGGGACCGCCGGGGCGGCGTCTCCTCTTCGCGGGGCTGGCCCTCGTCGTGACGTGGCTCGGCATGGAGGCGCTCCTCGCGGGAGCCGTCGCCGCCGCGCCGGCGGCGCTCCACGGCTTCGGGCTCATGCGCGAGGGAGACGGCCCGCAGCTGCGGGGCTGGGAGAGCTTCGAGAGGTTCCTCGCGACGGGCTTCGACCCGTACCTCGGGTGGGACAATCCGGAGATCCCGGGGTGGGGTCACGCCCGGCCCTCTCCGCTTCCGTACCCGACCGCGCTCGTGAGCGCCTACGGGGACTCCTTCACGCAGTGCACGGGACCGTACGAGGAGACGTGGGAGACGCACCTCGGAAGGCTCCTCGGCACGAACGTGCCGAACTACGGCGTGGGCGCGTTCGGGCCCGACCAGTCGCTCCTGAAGCTGGAGCGGGACCTGGCTTGCCACCCGACCCGGATCGTCCTCTTCGGCTACCTCTCGGAGAACATCAACAGGCTCTACAACGTCTACCGGTTCGCGTTCACGAACCAGTTCTACGACAACCTCTTCCACCCGGACGGCTCGGCCATCTGGGAGCCCACGAAGCCCCGCTTCGAGCTGCGGGACGGCCGGCTCGAGCTCCTGCCGAACCCGGTCCAGGGTGAAGCGGACCTGTGGCGCCTCCTCGGCGACCCGTCGTTCCGGGAGGCGTTCGCGGCCCACGACCGCTTCCGGCGAGGCTACCGGCTGGAGAACGTCTGTCCGAAGGTCGGGTTCCCGTACCTCGTCACGATCCCCCGAGGGGCCCTCGAGAGGGTGCGGCGGGCCCGGGAGCCCCGGACCGATCCGGCCGCCGAGCTGCTCCGCGATCCGGGTACCTTCGCGCTCCTCGGCGCGGTCCTCGACCGCTTCTTCGAGCGGACCCGGCAGGCCGGGTCGCTCGGAATCGTGACTCTCTGGGGCTGGCCCGAGGACCTCGAGGCGTTTCGCGCGACGCGCCGCCACCCGCGGCTCGACCCGGTCATCCGCTTTCTCGAGTCGCGGGGCTACCCGTACATCGACACGGTGGCTCTCCTGGCGGACCACCTCGACGGCCTGAGCGAGCCCCTGTCGTCCGCGCTCCTCTTCGAGGGCACGCGCCACCACTCGGCCTACGCACACCGGGTGATCGCCGAGGCGATGGCCGCACGGCTCCGTCCCTACGTCCCGGTGACGCCATGACGGAGGTCAGCGTCCTGATGCCGGTGCGGTCGATCGCCGCCGTCCCGGCCCTCTGCTGGGAACGCCTCGAGACGAACCGGTGCCTCGCGCAGGTGGTGGTCGCGGTGGACGGTCCGGAGTCCGGGCCCGAGCGCGAGGCGGCGCGCTGCCTCGCCGAACGGTACGTCCGCTGGCGCTGGGACGTCGTCTTCACGGGCCGTCCCAGAGGGATCGCGACCGCGCTCAACCTCGGGATCCCGCGGCTCGCTCACGCGTTGACGGCGCGGCAGGACGACGACGATCCGAGCGACGCCGGCCGGCTCGACCTCCAGAGCCGCCTGTTCGACGAGACCCCCGGTCTCGCGGTCCTCGGGAGCCAGCTCCGCTACGACCGCGAGGGGCGGCGCGGGATGCGCCACTACCCGCTCCGCCACGACGAGATCGTGAGGCGCCTGCCGTTCGAGAACCCGTTCGCGCACCCCACCGTGATGGCCCGCACCCGGCTCCTCGCCGAGCTCGGATACCGGGACGTCCCGTACGCCGAGGACTGGGACCTCTGGATCCGGGCACTCGGACGCGGGGAATACCGGAACGTCCCGGAGCCGCTCGTGACGTACGTCGCCAAGTCGGGCACGGCCCTCCGGACGTTCCCCCACGGGCCGGTGCTGCGGGCCCAGGCCGGGCTCGTCTGGCGCGCGCGCCACGTCCTCACGCGCACGGCCTCGAGCCGGGCGGCCCTCCTCCTGTCGATCGCGGTCCGGGGCGTGGCGAGCCTCCTGCCCGAGATGCTCTATCGCGCCTACTATCGGCGCGTCCTCTATCCATGAGCGCTCTTCTCGGAAAGGTCGCGGCGGCGCTTCTCCTGCACGGAGGCCTCCAGCTCCTCGGTGCGGCCGTTCTGCGGGAGGAGCGGTCCGGTGCCGTCCGGACGCTGGCCGGCCTCGGCGTCTTCGGCACGCTCGCGGTCCTCGGCCTCGGGTCGGGTGCTCCGCTCGGCCTCCTCGTGACCGCGGCCGCTCTCGGGGCCGCCGCGGGCGCCCTCCGACTGGCCCGCCGGAGGCCGTCGGCGGCCGTGTCGCGGAGCTTTCCTCCCGCGGCCGAGGCTCTCCTCGCGCTCGCGGTCGGGACCGCCGCGGCTGCCGCCCTCCTGGTCGGCGTCCGTACGGTCGGCGGCGACGAGGTGTACCACCTCGGGCGGATCCGGGCCGTCCTCGAGGCTCCCCGGCTCACGCTCGCCGATCCGTTCTCGATCGCTCCGGGCGCCGCCGGCAGGTACTACCTGGTGCCGCTCTTCCACCTCCTCGCCGCCGTTCCTGCGAAGGCGCTCGGCCTTTCCCCCATGGAGGCCTACGACGCGGTGTCGCTGTGGGCCGTCCTCCTCGTCGCCGGGGTCGTCCGGCACCTGGGCCGCTCCTTCGCCGGGGCCGCCGGCGGGGCCTTCGCCGCGGTGCTGGGCCTGCAGGCCCTCTGGCTACCCGCGGTCGACGTCGGCCGGAACCAGTTCAACTACCTGTTCCCCTTCACGCCGGGCCAGGTCGCCTCGTGGCTCCTCGTCCTGCTGCTCGCGCTCGCGCTGACGGCCGCCTCGGAGCGGGACTTCGGATGGACCCGTTGGCGGCCCGTGGTCCTCGGCTTCGGCGCGGCGGCGCTCCTCCATCCGTCCCCGCTCGTCCTCTTCTTCCCCTGGCTCGGGCTCGCCCTGGCGCTTCTCCTCGTGACGACGCGCTATCGTCTCGGCGACACCGGGATCCTGCTGACCCGGCTCGCGCCCCTGCTCCTGGTGGCGGCCGCGTACCTCCTGGCGGTCCGATCGCTCGCCGTCGGGAAGGTGCTCGAGAACGACTTCGACCCCGCCGCGACCCGGCGGGCGCCGCTCCACGCGTTCGAGGCCGCGACCGTGGAGCGGCTCTGGTTCCTGAACGACCACCGCTTCCTGGTGCGTCCGACCGGGCAGATGCTCCTCGGCGGCGCGCTGGCGGTGGCGCTCGCGGGTCTCCACCTGCGGCGCGGCGGCAGCGCGGCGTTCGCGTTCGTCGGCGCCACGCCGCTCTTCGCGCTCCTGGCGATTCACAACCCGGTCGTCTTTCCGTTCGTCGCGCGAGCCCTGAGCTATCACTTCGGGCTGCTGTACGGCCTGGAGGCCTCGCTGGTGCCGGGGCTGAGCCTCCCCCTCCTCGCCGCGCTCGTCGCGGGGGACGGTGCCGGGGGCGGATCGGCGCGCCCCGGGAGGCTCGGAACGGTGGGCCTGACGCTCCTCCTCGTCCTCTTCTCCGGCTACCGTATCCTCGTCGCCAGGAGGGTGGGTCAGGAGCTTCACGAAACCGTCTCGCGCCCGGCGCTCTGGTCCGCCGTGGAGCGAGCCGGGGATCGGAACGGCACCCTGCTCTGCCCGGCCGACACGGCGTACGCCGTACCCGCCTTCACTTCGATGACGCCTTATTTTTGCAACGCCGCGCCGTGCCGCCCGTTCCACGCCGACTACTTCGGACGGCGCCGGCGGGCCGAGGAGCTGCTCGCCGCCCCGCTCGACGCGGCGGTCGCGGCGCGCGAGGGGATCTGGGGCACGCTGCGGCGTAACGACGGGACCGGCGGACCGGTCCCTCCAGACGGGGGAACCTTGGTCTATCAGGATCGCGACTACACGCTCGTCCGCTTCCCGCCCGCCGGCAAGGGGGCGGAGGCCCGATGAGGATCCTCGGGCTGAACGCCTACCACGGAGACTCCGCCGCCTGCCTCGTCGTCGACGGAGTCCTGGTGGCCGCCGCCGAGGAGGAGAGGTTCCGCCGGGTGAAGCACTGGGCGGGGCTCCCCACCGAGGCCGTCCGGTACTGCCTGCGTGAAGGAGGGATCGACCTCTCGGGCGTCGACCGGATCGCCATCAACCGGAACCCGAGCGCGAACCTGCTGCGCAAGGTGCTGTTCTCGCTGTCGCGGCGGCCGAGCCTTTCGGCTATCAGGGACCGGCTCCAGAACGCCGGCAAGGTGAAGGACGTGAGGACGGCGCTCGCCGAGGCGCTGGGCGGCGAGGCCCGCGCCACGGTGCACGAGGTGGAGCACCACCGGGCGCATCTGGCGAGCGCCTTCTTCGTCTCGCCGCACCGGAGCGCCGCCGTGGCGTCGATCGACGGCTTCGGCGACTTCGTGAGCACGATGTGGGGAACGGGCGACGAGAACCGGCTGAGCGTGAGCGACCAGATCGAGTTCCCGCACTCGCTGGGCCTCTTCTACCTCGCGTTCACCCAGTATCTCGGCTTCCCGACCTACGGGGACGAGTACAAGGTGATGGGGCTCGCCCCGTACGGGCGGCCCACCGAGCTCGCGAAGATGCGGCAGGTCCTCCGGCTCCTGCCGCGCGGGCGCTTCGAGCTCGACCTCGAGTCCTTCGTCCACCACTCCGAGGGGGTCTCGATGGTGTGGGAGGACGGGGAGCCGCGGATCGGCCGCGTCTTCTCCGACGCGCTGGTGGAGCGGTTCGGGCCGGCGCGCGGCAAGGACGAGCCCCTCGAGGACCGGCACCGGAACGTCGCCGCGTCGCTGCAGGCGATGTACGAGGAGGCGTTCTTCCACGTGCTCGCGCACCTGTACGAGGAGACGAGGAACCCCGTGCTCTGCCTGGCCGGAGGCTGCGGGATGAACTCCGTCGCGAACGGGAAGGTCTTCGACCGGAGCGGCTTTCGCGACCTCTGGGTCCAGTCGGCGGCGGGCGACGCCGGAGGGGCGATCGGCGCGGCCTTCCACGTCCTCAACCAGGAGCTCGGGAGCCCGCGCGGGTTCGTGATGGAGCACGCGTACCTCGGTCCCTCCGCCACGGGAGAAGAGGTCGACCGGCTCCTCGCGGCGCGGGCCACCGAGATCGCCGCGCAGGGATGTACGGTCAGCCTGGTCCCCGACGAGGGGGAGCTGTGCGCCCGGACGGCGCGCCGCATCGCGGACGGCAAGGTGATCGGCTGGTTCCAGGGCCGCATGGAGTGGGGGCCGCGCGCGCTCGGGAACCGCTCCATCCTGTGCGACCCGCGGCGGGCCGACATGAAGGACGTCCTGAACCTCAAGATCAAGCGCCGGGAGTCGTTCCGGCCGTTCGCGCCGTCGATCGCGCGCGAGGCGGTCGGGGAGTGGTTCGAGACGGACTACGACGTCCCGTTCATGCTTCAGGTGTACCAGATCCGCGAGGAGAGGCGTCCGCAGATTCCGGCCGTGACGCACGTCAACGGCTCCGGCCGGCTGCAGACCGTGACCGCGGCCCAGAACCCGCGGTACCACCGTCTCATCAAGGCGTTCGAGGTCGAGACCGGCGTCCCGATCGTGCTGAACACCTCCTTCAACGAGAACGAGCCCGTCGTCTGCCGGCCGGAGGAGGCCCTCGACTGCTTCCTGCGGACGCGAATGGACGTCCTCGTGATGGGGGACCGGGTCGTCGAGCGGACGTGACGGACCCGTCGGTCACCGTCGTCACCGTCGTGAGAAACGGCGCCGCGACGATTCGCGACTGCCTGGAGAGCGTACGCGGGCAGACGGTGCGGGCGGAGCACGTCGTCGTGGACGGGCTCTCGACCGACGGGACGCGGGAGATCGTGGAAGCGGCGGGCGTCGCGCGCCTCGTCTCCGAGCGCGACAGCGGGATCTACGACGCGATGAACAAGGGGATCCGGCTCGCGACCGGCGGCGTCGTGGGGATCCTGAACGCGGACGACCGGTACGCGGCGCCCGACGTCCTGGCGTCGGTGCTGGGGGCGCTCGCGGACCCGGCCTACGACGCCTGCTACGGGGACCTCGTCTACGTCGACCGGGACGACCCCCGGCGCGTGGTCCGCCGATGGCGGGCCGGTTCGTACGGACCCCGCAGCTTCCTGTGGGGGTGGATGCCACCCCACCCCACGTTCTTCGTGAGACGCCGCGTCTACGCGGAGCACGGGCTCTTTGACACCTCGCTCGGGACGTCCGCGGACTACGAGCTGATGCTCCGGCTGCTCGTGAGGGACGGTGTGCGGGCCCGGTACGTGCCCCGGCGTCTCGTGGAGATGCGTTCGGGGGGGGCCAGCAACGCGACCGTCGCGCAGCGTCTCGCCGCCAACCGGATGGACCGGGAGGCGTGGAGGCGAAACGGCCTGACGCCCCTGCCGTTCACGTTCCTGGCCAAGCCGATTCGAAAGGTCGGGCAGTTCCTCCCGTGGGGGTAGGTCCTCCTCGGCCCGGCACCCGCGGCCTCGGCGCGAGGCTCCGGTTCTGGCTCGCTTACGCCGCCTACCTGGCCGGCTTCTGCCTCCTCCTCGTCTACGCCGTCTTCGCGATGAACCGCGGCCGCTATCGCGCCACGCAGCGACCCCCGACCGAGCGCCTCGTGCCGGCACCCCACATGTCCCCCGGGACCGCCCGGCGGCTCGGCTTCGTCGGTCCCGCGCGGAAGGGCACCTTCCACGGGGCGGCGGCGGTCAAGGCGCCCGGGACGATCCGGATCGGGTGCTTCGGAGACTCGTTCACGTACGGGGACGAGGTCGCCGAGGGTCTCGACTTCCCGAGCTTCCTGGGCGCGCTCGCCCGTCGCTCCGGGCGGTCCGACGTGGAGGTCCTGAACTTCGGCACCAGCTGGTACGGCTTCCATCAGGCGTACCTGATGTGGCAGGAGGTGGGGCGTCCGATGGGCCTGGACGCGGTGCTGATCGGGCCGGACTGCTACCGCCCCGAGCGCGACACGACGTTCGGCCACGCCGGTGCGGCGTCGCCCTACTACCTCCATGCCCGCTACGTCCTCGACGGGGACGGCGTACGGCTCGAGGAGGTGGAGGGGGAGACGTACCGGGAGCGATTCGACGCCTACTACCGGTTCCTGCCGCGCTGGCGCTACCTCCGATTCGACAGCAACGCTCCGCTCGTCGTCGCCGGCCTCGTCGGCGCGTCCCGCGTCCTCCCGAACCCCTTCTACTATCAGTACCGGCACCGGTCGCGGAACGGGGAGGCGGCCGAGACCTACGCACGGCTTCTGCGGCTCGGGGCCGCGGCCGACCCCTCGACGCCGGTCCTCCTCGGTCAGGTCAACGATGCCTTTCGCCTCCCCGACCGGTCCAACCTGGCGGTCCGCAGGCTGGCTCCTCCCGAGACTTTCCCGTATCTCGCGGTCACGTCGCATTTCGGTCCGCAAGGGAACGAGTTGATCGCGCGCCAGTACTGGGCGCTCCTCCGGGGAGAGTCCGGGGCCGACCTCCCGTGGATCCGGTTCGGGGATCTGCCTGCCGAGTCCCTGGCCCCCCTGCCGCTCACTCTCGAGGGACGCCTCGTCGCCGAGCTGAACGGTCGGCCCGTCGGGGAGCTCCGCGACCAGGACGACCGGGGGAACGACGCCGGGCGAACGAGCCTGTCGGGCGCCGCGGCCCTGCTCATCCTGGCCCCCGAGGGTGTCGACGGCGCGTGGGTGGCCCTTGGCGCGGCACCCCGCGAGGGGTCCCGCGTCACGGTCGAGCTGGAGACGGCGGACGGCATCCGCCGGGTCGACCTCGGGGCTCCGCGCCCGGTCGGAGGGCCGTCGGGGGTGTGGCGGCTGCCTCCCGGGCCGCTCGAGGTGGCCCCGGGCGGGCGCATCGGGCTCCGGACGGAGCGCGACGCCGGCCGGGCCCGGGTGATGTTCCAGGACGTCGAGATCCTGCGGGGCGTGGCGGAGCCCGGCCGCACGGAACGTCAGCTCGAGCTGCGGGCGGCGACCGGACGGCTCAAGCGGCTGCGGGCCCTCGCCGACGGGTACGTGCCCCTGGACGGCGGGGCCCCGCGAGGGATCCTCGCACTTCGCGCCGGAGGGCGCCGAGCACCCGTCGCGTCCTGGTACCTGGAGCATCGGCGTGTCGAGCTCGGCGCGCCTCCCTTCCGGGTCCTCCCGTAGCCCCTGCTATTCTCCGAAGTTCTGTGCCGAGAACTGCATTGAAGCCGCCGACCGCCGCACCGAAACTCGAGACCACGATGTTCGGCCCCCGCTGGGCGTGGCTGGGCGTCGGGCTCCTCTTCCTGGCGGGGCCCTCCCGGGTGGAGGCCCAGAACATCGGATCCGGCTTCGACACCGTCTCGGCCGGTCGCTCGTTCTCCGCCAACGACGTCTTCGACTCCGAGGCGAAGCGATCGCGGTTCCACCTCGGGCCTCTGCTGTTCTTCCCGCAGCTCGGGATCACGGGTCTCGGCTACAGCAACGGCTTCGGCTACACGTACGCCTCCTCCGGCAGCGAGACGCAGCCGACCGAGCGCCGGAAGGGGGACTTCACGGCGACCGCCCACGCCGGCGTGCGAGCGCTCCTTCCGATCGGGAGCCGCTACCGCCTCGCGGGCGACATCGCCGCGACGTACCTCTGGTTCGCGCGGTCCGTGGAGAACCGCCGGCTCGGGGTGAACTCGTCGGTCTCCGCCCTGGCCGAGCTCGGGCGGGTACAGGTCAACGCGGGCGCGAGCCTCTACAACGAGACGATCCAGCTCAGCTCCGAGCTCCCGGCGCGGACCGACCAGCGGAGTCGCGGCATTCACGGAGGGATCTCCGTCCCGATCGGCGACCGGCTCTTCGTCAGGGGGAACGTGCAGCTCCGGAGCCCCGAGTACCGGGACTCGGGCTCCTTCGGGAACGAGGTCTCCCGGCTCGACCGGACGGAGGTCGGGTACGCGTTGGGCCTCGGCTACGAGATGAACACCCGGCTCTCGTTCGACGCGAGCTACCAGGTCACCCGGGGTCGGTACTCGAACGAGAGCGCCCGCGACGTGGACGGAAGGGGCTACGTCTTCGGGCTCCGCTACGGTCGAGACCGCCTCTTCTCCAACGCCCAGGTCGCGTACCGGAGGTACGAGGAGAGCAAAGGTGTGCGCAGCGGGCTGTACGGGGCTCTCTCCGTCGGGGTCCGCCTCGGCCGGGCGTTCGACGTGTCGGTCACGGGCTCGCGCGGGAGGACCGACTCCCTCTTCCTGGACCAGACGACCTTCGACGAGCTGCGCGGCGCCACGGCCCTCGGCTACACGTTCGAGCGCCTGCTGAACCTCAGGCTCGCGGCCGGCCTCGAGATCGGAAACAACACGTACCCTTCCGACGTGGTGGTCGACGGCGTCTCGTATCGCCGTCGGGACGACGTCGTCACCTACCGCCTGACCGCCGGCGTCCAGATCGGCAAGTTCGCGAACGTGGGCGCCACGCTCCACAGCTCACGCTACACGTCGAACGTTCCCGGGTACGATCGGGACGTCACGGAGATCCTCGTCAACCTATCGCTCTTCACCGGGGGAATCCAGATCATCAAATGAGGCCGCACACCGTCACCCTGCTGGTCGCCCTCTCTCTCGTCCCCGTCTCGCTGGTCCCGGGTCCGGCCTTCGGTCAGACCGGCGAGTACCCGATCGGGCCCAGGGATCTCCTGGAGATCCGGGTGCTCGAGATACCAGACCTCAACGTCGAGCGCCGGGTGGCCGACAACGGAACGCTCGACCTGCCGCTCCTGGGAGCCGTCAACGTCTCGGGACTCTCCGCCTCCGACGTCAGGGACCGCCTCTCGGCGATGCTCACGGCCAAGTACGTCAACCGGGCGAACGTCTCGGTGATCGTCAAGGACTACGCCTCCAAGCCCGTCTGGGTGATGGGCGCGGTCCAGCGGCCCGGGCCCCTCACCATCTCGGGACGCTGGGACCTGCAGCAGGCGATCCTCGCCGCGGGCGGGCTGGCGGTGACCGCGGGCCGGCGGATCTCCATTCTGCGGAAGGCGGAGAACGGGCTCACCGACCGGCTCGAGGTGAACGCCGACGAGCTCTTCGTCCGCTCGAGCCCGATCTGGAACGTCCCGGTCTTCCCGTCGGATCTCGTCACGGTCCAGCCGAAGACCGCGCTGAAGGTCTTCCTCCTCGGTGAGTTCCGCAGCCCGGGTGTGCTGGAGTTCCTGGACGACCGGGTCACGCTCCTGGGCGTCATCGCCCGGGCCGGCGGGTTCACCGACCGGGCCTCGAAGTCCAAGATCCGCGTCAAGCGGCGCGCGGCGGACGGCAAGGAAGCCGAGCTCGTGTACGACTACAAGAGGATCGTGGACGGCAAGGAGCGGGATCCCGAGATCCTGGCGGACGACGTCATCATCGTGAAGGAGTCCTTCTTTTGACGACGGCCGTCGACCCCGTCCCGCCCAACCTCGTCGAGGAAGGGTCCGAGACCCCGATCGCCGAGTACTGGGGGGTCATCGTCAAGCGATGGCGCCTCATCCTCCTGTGCGTGGTCGTGGCGGTGGCGGCCGGGCTGATCAACTGCTTCCTGGCGGTCCCGCTCTACCGGTCGTCCGTCGTCATCAACGTGGAGCGCGAGAGCCTCCTGCCGGGGGACCTGGGCCTCGCCGACATGTACGGGATCTACAACCCGGACTTCGTCCCGACCCAGATGCGGCTCATGACCGGCCGGGAGATCGTGCAGCGGGCCGTCCTGCGGCTCGGCCTGGGGGACGACCCCGAGTTCGGAGGCTCGCGCGGCCCGAAGGCGGCGGCCCGTCCCGACGACGACTACGTCGCCCCCGAGGTGGTCGCGATCGCGCGGGCCGTACAGGGTGGCCTCGAGGCGCTGCCGGTCCGGAACACGAGCCTCGTCGAGCTCGCCTACACGGGGACGTCCCGCAAGAAGGTCGCCGACATCGCGAACGCCGTCGCCGACTCCTACATCGACTGGTCCCTGGAATCGAAGATCCGGATGGTGGGCCAGGCGTCGCAGTTCCTCGGCTCGCAGATCGAGCAGCTCAAGGCGGAGATCGACGAGAAGGAGCGGAAGCTCCAGGCGTACGGGCGGTCGAAGGACATCTTCTCGATGGACCCCCAGACCAACACCACGCTGATGAAGCTCGAGACGCTGAACAAGGACTACGCGGCGGCCGTCGCGGAGAGGGTCTCGAAGGAGGCCCGCTACTACGAGGTCCAGTCCGCCCGGCCGGAGTCGCTCGCCGACACCCTCGCGAACCAGGTCATCACCCAGCTGCGCAACGACCAGACCAAGCTCGAGCGGGAGTACGAGCAGAACCTGAACCTGTACAAGCCGGACTGGCCGGCCATGCAGCAGCTGAAGGCGCAGATCGCCAAGGGTCGCCAGCACCTCGAGCAGGTGATCCAGGAGACGGTGAACAAGGCGCGCGAGACCGCCAAGAACGACTACCTGGCCGCGCAGCGCCGGGAGGAGAACCTCAAGGAAGTGCTCCGGACCCAGAAGTCCGAGGCGATGACCCTGAACAGCAACGCCATCGAGTACAACAACCTGCGCGTGGAGCTCGGCGCCAAGCGACAGCTCCTCGACTCGCTCCTCAAGCGCCAGTCCGAGACCGAGGTCACCTCCCGGCTCTCGGGCGTCAGGCAGGGGAACATCCGCGTCGTCGACCGCGCCCTTCCGCCCACGGCCCGGTTCTCCCCGTCGTACCAGGCCAACGCCGTGCGTGCGTTCTTCATGGGGCTCGCGGCCGCGTTCGGCCTCGTCTTCCTGCTCGAGTACCTCGACCGGAGCCTGAAGACCCCGGAGCAGGTGGAGCAGGTCCTGAAGCTCCCGGCGCTCGGGCTGATCCCGTCCGTCGGGCCGCCCGAGGCGAAGCGCTTCGGTTACGGGTACGGGGGCTACGGGTACGGCTACGGATATGGCTACGGCTACGGCTACGGGAACACCAGGCGCAAGGCCCGCACGGCCGAAGGGGGGAAGGACGCTCCGCGCGAGAAGGCCGAGAAGGTCTCCGTCGAGCTGATCCCGCACACGCATCCACGCTCCACGGTGGCCGAGGCGTATCGGGCGTTCCGCACCTCCCTGCTCCTCTCCCGCGCCGGCGGTGTCCGGTCGATGGTGATCACCTCCGGCTTTCCGGGTGAGGGGAAGACGTCGACGGCGACGAACCTGGCGATCGTGCTGGGGCAGCTCGGCAAGCGGGTGCTGCTGATCGACGCGGACCTCCACAAGCCGCGCCTCCACGAGGTGATGAAGGTCTCGAACCGCGTGGGGCTCGTCTCGGTGCTGGCGGAGAACGCCGAGCCGACGCGCGTCCTGCTCCAGACGACGCTCCCGGGCGTCTCCCTCGTGCCCGCCGGTCCGACCGCGCCGAACCCGTCGGGGCTCCTGGCGTCCGAGGCGATGGACCGTCTGCTCAAGCTGGCGCTCATGAACTTCGACTTCATCGTCATCGACTCGCCTCCGGTCGGCGCGGTGGCCGATGCGCTGATCCTCGGGGCGCAGACGGACGGCGTCGTGCTGTGCGCGCGGGGTGGCGCCACACCTCGCGAGCAGGTGATCCGGATCCGCGACCGCTTCCATCGGGCCAACATCCGGATCCTCGGGGTACTCCTCAACAACCTCCGCGAGGGTCCCAGCGGGCGGTACGGGAAGAAGGACTACTACTCGGGCTACCGGATCGCCTACGGCGACGACGAGGCCGAACTGGACGTGCTGCAGAAGGCCCCGGGCCAGCTGAAGGCTTGACGGCGGGGCCGTCGTTGATCGATCTCCACTTCCACTGCTTGCCGGGCCTGGACGACGGGCCCGAGGACTGGGACGAGGCCGTCGCGCTCTGCCGCGCCGCGGCGGCAGACGGGACGGACACGATCGTGGCGACCCCTCACGTCCTGCGCGAGGGCTGGATCAACGACGACCCGGCGGCGCGCGACGAGCTCGTCCTTCGCCTCAACACGCTCCTGGGCGGGCGTCCCGCGATCCTGCCGGGCTGCGAGTTCTGGTGGTCCGCCGACGTCCTCGATCTCCTCGAGAAGCCGCAGGGAGGGCCGCTCACCCGGCTCAACCGGTCGCGCTACCTCCTCGTGGAGTTCCCGCCCGGCCTCGTCCCTTCCGGGGTCGAAGGCTTCTTCCACGAGCTGTCGCTCCTCGACGTGGTACCGCTGATCGCCCACCCGGAGAGGAACCGTGTCTTCGGGCGGGAGCCGGAGCGGCTGGAGGAGCTGGTCGCGCGCGGCGCCGTCACGCAGGTGACCGCGGGGAGCCTTCTGGGCGAGTTCGGCAAGTGGTCGCAGGCGGCCTCGCTCGAGTTCTTCCGCCGCGGCCTCGTGCACGTGATCGCGTCGGACGCGCACGG
The DNA here is from genome assembly GCA_964384675.1 of uncultured Holophagales bacterium. Lineage (GTDB taxonomy): Bacteria > Acidobacteriota > Thermoanaerobaculia > UBA5066 > UBA5066 > CAYLNK01. The sequence goes on from CAYLNK010000090.1 coordinate 13,311, forward strand.
CGTCGTGCGCCCGCCCCGCCTCGCGCCGGCCCGTGAGTGGGTGAAGCGGCAATGGGGGGCGGAGGTGGAGGCCGGGCTCTTCGACGCCAACCCGAACGCCATTCTCCGCAACGAGCCGCTCCCGTTCGTGCCCGATTGAGCTTCACCGAGCCTCGGAGGCCGGGCCGGGCCGGGGCCCTTTCGCTCGTCGCGGTCTGTCTCGCGGGAGCCGCGCTCTCGGTCCTCGGGTACCTGCGGGACGTCGGCTGGCGCCGTCGGGCCGAGGCGTTCGGGCGGGAGTTCACGTTCTCCGAGAGGCGGCCGGAGAAGCTCGCGGCCGCCCGGTTCGAGGGGGCTGGCGACCTGGTTGCCTCGGCGGTCGCGCGCCTCGCTCTGCTCGACGCCCTGGAGGGGGTGAACCTCTCCAACCTCACTCCCGAGGCGCGGCAGCTCTGGCTGGACGCCGCGTTCCGGCTCGACGACGAGATGGTGGCGGCGGAGGGCCTCCTGAGAAGCGCTCTGGTCGTGAGGCCCGGCTGGGCCTACCACCGCTTCCTGCTGGGTCAGCTGTCCTACGCGCGCGCCCGGAGGCTAAGGAGCCCGGAGCTCCTGGAACGACCCGCCCGCTGGGCCGTGCCCCTGCGCCTGGCCACCACCGCGGCCCCGGGGGACGACGCCACCTGGACCTACTACGCGGGCGCCGCGCTCGAGCTGTGGGCGGGGCTCCCCGAGCCGGCCCGGGAGGAGGCGCTCCCCGTGCTGAAGCGGGCGTTCGCCGATCCCCCGTTCGTGTCGCGCGCGTTCCCGTCGGCCGTCGCGGGCCTCGGGCCCGACGCGGCGCTGGGCCTCCTCCCCGATGCGCCCGCCGCGTTCGCTTCGGCGCGGGAGGTCCTCGGCAAGACGGGCGACCGCGAGGCGCTCCTCCGCGTCCAGGCCCGCTGGGAGAGGCTCGAGGAACGCGCGCGTGCGGCCGACCTGGCCTACATCGAGGACCGCAACCTGAAGGGCGACACCCGCGCGCTCCGGGACGCGTGCCGCCGTTTCGTGAGGGACCATCCGGTGCGGGAGCTCGACCAGCCGGAGCGCCGGAAGCAGGCGGCGCGGGTGCTCGAGGTCTGGCCCGAGGACCGGGGCGGAAGCTGGCGTTCCGATCCGCGAGCGGAGCTGCTCCGATTCCTCCTGGACGGCCGCGCCCGAGGCCTCCCGGGCCCCGCTCTGCTGCGGGCCGCCGAGGAGCTCGCCGAGGTCCCCGATCCGGTGAAGGCGAGGCTCCTCCTCCTCGGCGGAGACCGGTACGGATACGAGAAGCTGCTGCGCCTCTCCGAGACGTCCGCGACGCTCGAGTGGACCCCGTTCTTCCTCGACCTGGCCCGGCGCGAGCTCGAGGCCGGGCTGCTCCTCGAGGCCGAAGCCGCCCTGGAGAGGATCGTCCGCCAGGCTCGCGGGGAGTGCGACGTCCTCCTCGTCCGGCGGGACCTGTCGCGGGCCAAACGCACGCCCGAGGCAACCGCCGAGCTGGAGGCCGCGCTGGCGGCGTCTGCGCGCGACGACTACCCGCCCGAGCTCTGGTCGGGGCGGAGCCTCTCGCTCTGCGTCGATCCGGCGAGGGACCGGGATCGGTACCTGGAAGTGCGGGTGAGGACGCGCGCCCCGGCCCTTGTGGCCTACGGCTGGGAGGGCGGCAGGGGTACGACCGAGCTCGTGGAGGGGGAACGGGTCATCTCCGTCCCGCTCTCGGGGAGGTCCGGGCGCCGCTCGTTCTCGCTCGAGACCGTGGCCGGACCGGTGGTCGAGGTGCTCGGAGCGAGGCCGTCCAGCAGCGCCTTCTCGGACCGCTTGCCCCAGAGCCCGGAGGACCAGGCCACGCCGAGCGCGACGGCCAGCACCGCCGGGATCGCGGGCAACGAGAAGTTGAACTCCACCAGGCCGTGAAGCAGCAGGGAGAGGAGCGCCCCGATCCCACCCACCAGCAGCGCGCTCTCCTCGCGGTGCGCCTGGGCGAAGAAGCGGCGCTGTAGAGCCCAGAAGCCGGCGACCAGAGCCGCGGCTCCGAGCAGGCCGCCGACGATCCCGGCGGTCGTGAGGAGCTGCAGGTACTCGTTGTGGGCCTGCTCCACCAGGAACTTCAGACCCCGGGGTTGATGTGCGCGGAACGATTCGCGGAACGTCCCGAGACCGGAGCCCAGCACCGGATAGTCCCCGAGGACCTTCCAGGAGGCCCGCCAGATCTGGAGGCGGCCGTCCGAGCCGACCTCGTCCACGTCCGGGACGTCGAGGAAGCGAAGGAGCGGGCCCTCTCTCGTGATCGACGCGGCGAACGCGAGCGCTCCGGCGAGGGCCAGGGTCGTCGCCAGCCCCGGGCGGCCCCGGCGTCCGCGGCGATGCTCGAGGGCCAGGAGGACGAGGATGGGGATCGTCATCCCGGCGGCCATGATCCCGCCGCGCGAGCGGGTCAGTCCGATGCCCGCCGCGAGCGTCCCGAAGAGCAGGATGGCGGCGGAAACCGGGAGCATCCGCACCTCGAGCTGCTCCGAGCGGCTGTGCAGCCGCTCCGCGCGCTCGCGGCCTTTCTGGAGCGCGAGCCAGAGCAGGCCGAAGGAGAACGCGAGCGAGACCTCGAGGAACCCCGCGAGGTGGTTCGGATTGACGAAGGAGCCGCGGAGCCGGCTGAGGCCCTCCCCCGTGACCGAGGCATAGCCGATCTGGAAGAGCGCCGACAGGAACAGGGCCCCGAGGACGAGCCGCCGGCGGTCCCGCGTGTCGACCACCCGGCAGGAGGCGACGAAGAGGACGGCGAACGCCAGGGTGAGCCGGACCGTCTCCGCCGTCTCTCCGGGGGCGATCGAGACCCGCGGGGCTGGGACCAGGGCGGGAACGCCCTGCGCGGTCAGGATCTCGCGGGTCTCCCGATAAACGGCTAGACTTCGGGGAGAGACGGCCTTCAGGATCGACTCCGGGAGCGGAACGAGCTGGAGGACACCGACAGCGGCGATCCCGGCCAGGCACCCGACCGGGATCCAGGCCTTTCTGAGGGGCAGTCTCGGGCGCGGGGACGAGAAAGCCGCCGCGCCGGCGAGGAACGCGAGGAGCTCGACCAGCAACGTGCCCCCCGGCAGGATCCCCCCGTACGGTACTGGCGCCACCAGAACGGTGACCAGGATCAGCGCGAGGGCCGCCCCGTCGAGCGGGTCCGAGCGAAGAGACTCCGAAAGAGTGGCACGGAGGATATGAAGAGACTTCGTCAAGTAGTCCTGCTCGCCGCGGCGATGATAGCGGTGAGGCCCGCCAGCGCTGACGACTTTTACCTGACCCGCCTGCGCTCGGGAGAGGAAGCCCATCGGTCCAAGCAGAACGCGGCCGCCGCGGACGAGCTGCGGATCGCCTGCTTCGGGCTCCTGGAGCAGCCGCCGCTCCTCATGGAAGGGCTCGTTCACCTCAGCCTCGTCCAGGCGGCGCTCGGAAGCCCCGACCTCGAGCCGACGCTGAGCCGCGTGCTGGAGGTGGAGCGGCGGTTCGGCGTCTACGCACGCGCGGCCGTCGCGCCGGAGGTGAGGGTCGAGTTCGAGGCGCTCCTCGCCCGGAAGGTCGTCCCCGAAACCCTCACTACGGTCCCGGCGTTCTCCCGGCTCGTGGAAACCCAGGAGCAGAAGCTCGCCAAGCTCCCGCCGGCGGAGCGCCGGCGCGCACTCGAGGGGCTCGCGCGGCGCGAGCCCAAGAACACGGCGTGGTCGGTCGGGCTCGCCCGTGAGCTCGTCGCCGCCGAGGACTACAAGGCGGCGATCGAGTGGTCCACCCAGGCCCTCGCCGCCGAGCCCGCCAACGCTGATGCCCTCGCGCTCCGGGGGAGGGCCCGCACCGCGCGGCGCGACTTCCGGGGCGCTCTGGGCGATCTGAAGGCGCTTCCGGCCGAGCGGCAGGGAACGGTCGCGGCCGATCTCTTCGTCTGCCACGTCGCCGAGAAGGACTGGTCGGCGGCCCGTTCGGTCCTCGACCAGCTGACCGAGACCGAGCGGGGGCGCAAGGACGTCGCGACCGCGATCCGCCGGCTGCCCCCGATGCCGACCAGAACCCCTGAAAGGGTCGCCGAGCGGCCCGCGGAGCCGGCGCCGTCTCCGACGCCGATCCCGGCCACCCCCACCCCGGTCCCGACCTCTGCCGGAGCTCCCGCTTCCACACCCGCGGCGACCGGTCCGGCGCCCACCCCGGCGTCACCGGGCACCGAGGATCCCGCCGACCCGGTCACGGCCGCCCGCCGCCTGGTCTCCGAGGGCCGGGCGTCCGACGCCGAGAAGATCCTCGTCGCGGCGCTCCGGAAGGGCCCCCCCTCCCGCGACCTGCGCAAGGGCCTTCTGGAAGCCGCCTGCCTGGCGAAGGACTGGCGCGTCGCGGTGGCTCAGATCCCGCTCATCGAACCGTTCGGGGAAGGGGAAGAGGCGTGGATGTTCTACGCCTCGGTCTCCCATTTCGAGACCGGCGCGGTCGAGATCGCACGCACGTTGCTCACGAGAGCGAAGCCAAAGATCATCCCGAGCCCCTACGTCGACTTCTACTTGAAGAAGATCCTCGGCCCCCAGGTGTGATCGACCTCACTTGACACGGGGAGGGCCGTCTCCTATGTTGGACCGGTAGATTAGCGGAGGACGATATCGTGAGCCGAGCTGCCGTCGCCTTTTCCCTGGTTGCGCTCTCCCTTGGGTCGGGTGCGACGGCTGTCGCCTCCGACATCAAGGTCGCGCACGACGCCCCGCGCTGCTTCCCGGCCAACGGAAACGGCAAGGTCGTCGCCAAGGTCACCTCCCGCAACGCGCTGGCCTCCGCCCGGATCTACTTCCGCTCGAACGCCCACGCGGCCGAGCCGGAGTACTTCCTGGAGATGAGGCGCTCGGGGACCGACGTCTGGGCCGCCCTTCCGATCCCCGTCGTCGAGACCACCAGCATCCGGTACTCGATCGTGGTCCGCGACAGCGAGGATCAGGAAGCCCGGACCGCCGAGCAGTCGATCTCGGTGCGGCCCGAGTGCCCGCTCGTCCTGTCCGAGGACGAGAAGCGTTACGCCGCCAACCTGATCGTCGGGATGACCGCGGCGAACCAGAACAGCGCACCCCGAGGATTCGCCTGCAACGGCGTGGTGAGCCAGCTGACGGTGGGCGGCAACCTCGTCCCGAACGAGGACTGCGCCCGGCTCGTGGCGGCCGCCGCGGCGAACCCGTCCGCGGTCGGGACCGCGTCCGGCTCGGTTTCGATCGTCTCGCAGGGCGGCATCGTCGCCCCGGACGCCGGCGGCGCCGGAGCGGGACCGATCTCGCAGGTCCGTCCCGGACCGAAGTGAAGGGCTGAAGTAACTCGGGGAGGCCCTCGCTGGGCCTCCCCGAACCCCTCCCACACGAATCGCTGGTTGACGGCCCTCGCTGGGCCTCCCCGAACCCCTCCCACACGAATCGCTGGTTGACGGCCCTCGCTGGGCCTCCCCGAACCCCTCCCACACGAATCGCTGGTTCCCGGAGCCGAGCTCCTTTGGGCTCCGGGCTCTTTCGCTTCCCGGCTCTCAGCGGCCGGGGCGGGGCGGGTAGCCGGTGATCTCCCGGATCTCCTCGTAGAGCGGCTTGAGCCGCGCGTACATCTGCCGGTAGACGCGGCGGTAGAGCTGGTCGTAGACGCGCGCCGTCTCGGGGCGAGGCTCGAACGTCCGACCCTTGCGGGTCATCTCGCTCACCGCAGCCGCGAGGCTGGGGTGCCGTCCGAGGCCCACGGCCGCGTCGATGGCGGCGCCCAGCCCGGACGCCTCGTAGACGTGCGGCCGCGTCGCGGGAAGGCCGAATACGTCCGCCGTGATCTGCATCGCCGCCTCGCTCTGGGAGCCGCCGCCCGCGACGCGCAGCTCGGTGATCGGCACGCCACCGCGCCGCTCCGAACGCTCCTTCCCCTCGCGGAGCGCGTAGGCCAGCCCCTCCAGGATCGCCCGGTAGAGGTGGGCTCGCGTGTGGACGTCGCCGAAGCCGATGACGGCTCCCTTCGCCTCGGGGCCCGGCACCTTCAGGCCCGGAGACCAGTACGGCTGGAGGACGAGGCCCATCGCGCCGGGCGGGACCGAGGCGACCAGCTCGTCGAACAGGGCCTCCGGCTCGAGGCCGCGGGCGCGCGCGGCCTCCGACTCGTGATGCCCGAACTCCTGCTTGAACCAGCTCACCATCCAGTAGCCCCGGTAAACCTGCACCTCGAGGTTGTAGGCGCCGGGCACCGCGGACGGGTACGGCGGGAGGAGCGGGAACGGCTCCACGTAGCGGCGGTGAGTCGTGTTGATCGTCGCCGTCGTGCCGTAGCTCAGGCAGCCGACGTGGGGCTCGAGGGCCCCCGAGCCGAGCACCTCGCACGCCTTGTCGGCGGCGGCCGCGACCACCGGCAGCCCGGGCGGAAGCCCGGTCGCGTCGGCGGCCTCGCTCATCACCTCGCCCAGGCGGCCTCCGGGTGGGACCAGGTCCGGCAGCTGCTCGGGGCGCACCGGGACGGCCCGCCACTTCCAGTCGAACGACGGAGCCCAGCGCAGCCCCTTGTAGTCGAACGGGATGTAGCCGACCTGACACCCGATCGAGTCGACGAAGCGCCCGGTGAGCTTGTAGGTGAGCCAGCCCGAGAGGAGCAGGTACTTGTGGGTCCTCGCCCAGATCTCCGGCTCGTGCCGCGCGATCCAGCACGCCTCGGCCTCCGCCTGGAAGTACCCGATCGTCTCGGACATGCCGGTCAGGCGGAACGCCAGGCCCCACAGCCCGCCGATCGGGCGTTGCCCGTCCGTGCGCCTCTGGTCGAGCCAGACGATCGCCGGCCGGAGCGCCTTGCCGTCGGCGCCCACGTTGACCACGGTGGCGCGCTGCGTGGTCACCGCGACCCCGGCGAGGGACTCCGGCTTCACTCCCTGCGCCCACAGACCGCGGCACGCCTCGGCGACGGAGGTCCAGTAGTACTCCGGGTCCTGCTCGGCCCAGCCGGGCCGGGGCGAGACGTAGGGCGTGATCGGGACGCGGCTCCTCGCGACGAGGTTCCCGCGCAGGTCGAAGACGAGGGCGCGGACGCTCTGCGTCCCGTTGTCGAGCGAGAGGAGAAGGTCCCCGCTCACGAGGCGGCCGGCCCTGCCGGCGGCGCCGGAGGGGGGGCGTAGGCGGTCCGCCACAGCTCGAGGTATCGGTCGCGCTCGTCGGCCCAGCGTGCGTCGTCCCAGCCAAGGACTTCGCGGCAGATCGTCTGGACCCAGGGCAGCAGCTCGGCGCCGCCGTCCGGCGTGAGAAGGCCGATCCGCACCCGTCTCAGGAGGAGATCGTCGAGGTGGAGGACGGACTCCGCCCGCGCCCCCCACCGGATCTCCTGCCACAGGGTCGGGTGCCCCGGCACGGCCGGCGCGCCGGCCGGCGTCCGTCCCCGTGCGACGTCCTCTGCGGAAGCCCCGTACCGCCCGGCCAGCCGGGCGTCGCCGGTGGCCGACGAGG
>CAYLNK010000091.1:0-20715 GCA_964384675.1 uncultured Holophagales bacterium
CCCCTGGCGAGGGGATCGCGGGGCCTGCGGGGGGCTCCGGCGCCGCCCCCCGCACCCCTGGCGAGGGGATCGCGGGGCCGCTCGTCTCGGCCTACGCGTACCTCGGCGCGCGCCCGATCGCCGAGGCGCTCGCGCGAGGCGCGGACGTCGTGATCACCGGGCGCGTCGCCGACGCGTCTCTCACGCTGGGGCCGCTCGTCGCCGCGCACGGCTGGCGCTGGGACGACTGGGACCTCCTGGCCGCCGGGACCGTCGCGGGACACGTCCTCGAGTGCGGCGTGCAGGCGACGGGCGGCAACCTCACCGACTGGCGCTCGGTGCGCGGCCTGGCCCGCGCCGGCTACCCGATCGCCTGGGTCGAATCGGACGGCACGGCCGTGATCACGAAGCACCCGGACACCGGCGGCGCGGTGACGCGGGCGACCGTGCTGGAGCAGCTGCTGTACGAGATCGGCGACCCGCGCGCGTACGCCACGCCCGACGTCACGGCGGACTTCACCTCGATCCGGCTGGACGACCTGGGCGGCGACCGCGTGCGGATTTCCGGCGTCCGGGGCGTGCCGCCGCCCCCCACGCTCAAGGCCGGGTTTCTCGTCGAGGCGGGGTGGAAGGCCGCTGGCACGTACCTCTTCGGCCCGCCCGACGCGCGCGAGAAGGCGGCGGGAATGGCGGAGATCGCCTGGGAGCGCCTGGGACGCGTGTTCGAGGAGACCGGCACCGAGATCGGGCCGGACACCGTGCGCCTCGCGGTGCGCGACCGCGATCGGGCGGCCGTCGAGCGCTTCTCGCGACGCTTCGTCTCGCTCGCCCTCTCGGGTCCGCCCGGCGTGACGATCCCGGGCGGCGGACGACCGCCGGTGCAGGAGGTGTACGCGTTCCACGCGGGCGCGGTCGCGCGCGACGCCGTACACCCCACGGTGACGCTGGACGGCGCGACCTGGGAGGTGCCGGCGACAGCGGCGGAGAGCCGCGCGCTGCCGGAGCCGCCCCCGCAGGCGCTCGCGGAGCCGCCGGAGGGGAGCGCGAGCCCGGTGCGTCTCCTCGACCTGGCGTTCGCCCGCTCGGGCGACAAGGGGAACGCCGCCAACATCGGTGTCGCGGCGCGGAGCGAGGCCGCGTGGGCCCGCCTGCGGTCCGGCCTCACGGCGGAGCGGGTGCGGCGCGCTCTCGAGGACACCGGCGTGACGCGCGTCATCCGGTACGAGCTGCCCGGCCTGATGGCGCTGAACTTCGTCCTGGAGGGCGCGCTCGGCGGGGGAGGGATCGTCTCGCTGCGGAGCGACCCGCAGGGGAAGCTCCTGGCGCAGCGCCTCCTCGACTCGATCTTCCTTCTCTGACCGATACTCCCCGCCGTGGACACGCTGACCCACGGCCTCGCCGGGGCCCTCCTGGCGCGGGCGCTCCCGCCCCTCGCCGATCCCGAGGCCGACGCGCGCCTCCGCCGGCGAGAGGCGTGGCTCGGCTTCTTCGCGGCGATGTTCCCGGACGCGGACGTCCTGGCGTCGCCCGGCTCGGCCGCCTTCTACATCACCCAGCACCGGGGGCTGACGCACTCGTTCCCGCTCGTCCCGTTCTGGGCGCTGCTGCTCGGCGCCGCCGCCCTCTGGCGCCTCCGGGACGTGCCGCGTGGGCTCGCGCTCTGGCGGCTGACGCTCGTGGCCGGCGTCGGCGTGGCGTCTCACATCGTCCTCGACTGGATCACCTCCTGGGGGACGATGTTCCTCTCGCCCGTCTCGTGGCACCGCTTCGTCCTGGACTGGGTCTTCATCCTCGACGGTCCGCTCTCGGCGCTCCTCGCGTTGGGCCTCCTCGCGCCGTTCGTCCTGGTGCGGCGTCCGGCGGCGACCCGGCTCGCCGCGCGTCTCTCGCTCGTGGCGGCCGGGCTCTACGTCGGCTTCTGCGGCCTTCGGCATCACGAGGCGATGGTGGTGCTTCGAAGGCTGGAGCCGCCCGGAACGCTCGTCCGCGCGGCGATTCCTCAGCCGCTCTCGCCCAACCGGTGGCTCCTCCTCGCCGACGACGGGACGAGCGTCCACGCCAGCTTCGTCGACCTCTCCCGCCACGGAAAGGAGGCGCTGCCGCCGCTCCCGGACTCGGAGCTGGAGTCGATCAGGCCGTCGCTCGAAGGGCTCGGGAGGCTGGTCGCGAGGCTCGACGCGGTCTACCGCTCGCCGGACGACCCGGGCACGCGCGCGATCCCGAAGGCCGACGGGCCGTACGCCCGACGGACGCTCGACGAGGGGCGCTCCGGGATCTTCGGGAGGTTCGCGCGGTTCGCGGCGGCGCGGGAGCGGCGCGAGCCGGACGGCCGGATCACCGTCGTCCTGCGCGACGTGCGGTTCGGCTACCTCGCCCCGGCCGTCGACCCGTTCACGTACGTCGTGACGTACGCGGCCGACGGGAGGGTCGCGTCGGCGGGCTTCCCGTCGCGGCGCTGGGCGGACGAGTCCCGCGGCGGCGCGATCCCAGCAGCGCCCTGATGCTCAGCGATCGTGGATCGGCTGGATGATGACCGTACGCTCCTCGACGGCGTCCGTGCGGAACGCGGTCGTGGGGCCGGTCGTCTCGTCGTGCGGGTTCATCCCGCGAAACGGCAGCGGGGGCGGGGCCACGGGCCCGGTGGCGGTACCCGTGGGCATCGGCGGCGGGACGATGGGCGCCGTGGTGAGAGGCTGAGAGGGCTCGTCGTCGGCGACGGGGACCGGCGCGGCCGCCGGCGTGACGAGAGCGGGCCTGGCGTGGCTCGCGCTCTCGTCGGCGAGGCGCCCCTCGCGGAATCGCTTGAGCAGGATCACCCGGTCCTCGTCGAGGAGCCCGCTCATCGGGTAGCACTGCTGCGAGGCCAGGAGCTCGATGGCCGTGTAGACGCTCATCCCGAGCTCGTCCGCGACCTGCCCGATCCACTTCACCGCCATCGTTTCCTCCTGTCCGGGCGCGTCCGGTCCGTCAGCCGAAGACGGCCCCGGCGATCTCGGGCTCCACGAACACGCCGGTCAGCTCGCACCGCACGGCCACCGCGTTGGCGGCCTTCTTGAGCCCTTCCTCGACCGAGAGGAACAGCTCCAGGGCCGCCTCCTCGGGTGAGCCGGACGGGACTTCCATCTCGAAGCGCACGACGCCGTCCCGGCGGACCGGGCGCGGGGCGGCCGGCCCGAGGGTCTCCGCGGCCGAGGCGTAAGCCCCGTACAGCAGCGTCGCCGCGAGGTCGGTCTGACCGGACGGGCCGACCTCCTCCGCGAACCCCATGGCCACGATGGCGCGAGGGGAGGAGCCCTCGATCCCGGCGTAGGCGAGCGTCGCCCGGAGGATGTCGTCCGGCGACGGCGGCGGCGCCACCAGCGGTCCGATCTTGGCGATCAGCTCCGTCCGCTCGCGCATCAGGGCGCGACGCGCGGCGTCGGGGATCGGGTGGGCGGAGTCCTTCAGGAACGTCTCGATCTGGAAGTAGTTGTCCATCATCCGGCCGGTGTCGGCCTGGGCCAGGAGCCGCTCCCGCTCCGCGTGGAAGTCCTGCCGGAGAGTCCGGAAGTCCGTGGCGAGCTTCTCCGCCGCCATCCGGTCCCCGTCGAAGCGGGCCCGGATCGCCTCGGCCTTCCGCTGCTTGGTCTCCTCCTCGCGCGCTTCGCGCCGCTGGTCGAGGTCCAGGATCTCCTGCTCCACGCGGACGATGTCGTCGGCGAGCCGGTGGAGGCCCTCCTCGAGCATCGCGATCTCGTCCCGCTTCCGCTTCGCCTCGGCGGACAGCTCGTCGATCCGCGAGCGGCGCTGCGCGGTCTCGTTCCGTAGGAGGTCGTGGGCCGCGCGGCGATCGGCGTCGATCCGGAGGAAGTCCTTCAGAAGGCTCATGGACGCTCCTGGGAGAGTGGTGAGCGGGAGTCTATAACGGGCCCGCGGGAGCATGGACCGTGACCTCGCGGCCGGGCGGCCCCGCGAGGGCGGCGGCCTCGACGTCGGCCAGCTCCTCGAGCCGCGCCCTCACCGCGGCCTCCCCGGCGTGCGCGACCGCGAGCTCGACGTAGATGGGACCGTGCCGCTCCTCGGCCTCGGCCAGCTCCGCGTAGAGGCGGGCGAGCCGGGCGTCTTTCACGTGGGGCCCCAGCCTCTCGAAGCGCTCGTGGCTGCGGGCCTCGATCAGGGCCGCGACGAGGAGGAGGTCGAGGCCCCGCGCCGGCTCCGCCCCACCCCGGCAGGCGGCTCGCAGCGCGGCGACGTAGAAGTTCCGGCGCTTGGTGGGGAGCGAGGCGCCGAGGCGCCGGGCCTCCCGGGTCACCTTCCGGAAGTGCCGCAGCTCCTCGGCCGCCAGGGCGGAGAGGCGGTCGACGAGCATGGCGTTGCCCGGGTAGGCGCCGACGAGCGACAGCGCGTGGACCGAGGCCTGCAGCTCGCACACCGCGTGATCGGCCACGAACTCCGGCAGGTGCGCCATGGAGCGGATGGCCCAGGAGGCAGGGGTCGCGGTACGGAGCGGGATCGGGATCGTCATGGGACCGCAGGTCCCTCGATCTTCTCGGGGGCTGGACGGGCCACCTCGGCGACCCGGCGCAGGAACGACGCGGCGGCCCCGAGGAACGCGACGCGGGAGGCGAGCCGGACCAGCACGATCACCTGCTGCGCCGCCACGAGGAGGACGAGGACGCGCGTGTCGGCGCCGTCCCAGACCGGTCCGAAGAGGCCCCAGATCGCGAGCGGCACGAGCGCCGTGACGCCGAAGGCCACCTCGAGGAGGAGCGTCTTCACCGGGCGCCCCGCCACGAACGCCAGCCCCGACGCGAGCGCCCGGAAGGGGTTGCCGTTGCGCGACAGCCCCATCGCCGCGCGCGCGAACGTGAGGACGGTGCGGATGAGGCCGGCCACCACGAGGAAGGCGCCGAGCCGGAGGAACGCGAGGGCGACCGCCTCCCACTCGTAGCGGAGCGAGCTGGGCTCGTAGAGGGAGGCGGACGCCGCGAAGATCACGCGATAGGCCGCGACGATCGCGCCGATCGAGATCGCGCCGAGCACGAGCGACGAGAACGCGAAGCGACCGCAGTCCGCCCCGAACGCGGAGAGGCTGGCGCGGTCGCGATCGCTCCCGAGGCGGCCGGCGAAGCCGCCCGCGAGGACCGAGGCGACGAGGGCGTTGAGGAGGCCCAGGAAGAGGAGGCTCCCGGCGAGCCCCTGCCCGGAGGCGAGCCCTTCGGTGACCGGCTCGCCGGTCACCAGCTTCTCCCAGGTCGAGAGGTCGCCCAGGACGTCGGGCCGGCGGCGGGTGAAGTGCGAGAAGAACGTGGCGTCGGCACGGGCCTGCAGCGTCGCGCCCCAGGGGCTGGCGTCGAGGGTCTGGTGGAGCGCGCTCTCCACCGGCCCGGCGAGCGCGATCGCCAGGCCGGCGTTCACGAGAAGGGCCAGGAGGAGGGCCTTCCAGGCGGTCGCGGCCAGGACGACGCCCTTGGCGTAGAGGACCGGAAGCGCCTCCCGCCTCATCGGCCACCTCCGGGCAACGCCGTCCCGAGGAGCGCGAACGACTCGAGGACGTTCTGCGCCCAGAAGCGGAGACGGTGCCCCCAGCGGTCGGCGGCGCGCCGGTCGGGCTCCACCAGGCGGCCGTTGTTAGTGCGGTCGACGTCGAGGAGGAGCTTGGCGTCGGGGTCGACCACGGCCGAGAGGAGGCGCGGCCCGGTGATCCGGTACCGGATCCAGCCGTCGCGGCCGCTCCAGGTGCGGCGCTCCGTCTTGCCGCCGGCGAATCGGAGCTCGACGTCCACCGGCCACACCGCGCCGCCCAGCCGCTGCACCACCACGATCGACTCGTAGCGCACGTCCTTCGCCGGGCCGCCCTTCTGGAGCTTCGGGGGGTCGCCGAGGTAGCCGGCGGGCGTCTGGACGCGGGTGGAGGTGGCGGCGGTGACGGCGTAGTCGAACGTCTCCGTCGTCCCCCACGCCTCGTCGAGGAGCGCGGTCGCGCCGGGGCCGGCCACCTCCCGCGCCACACCGAGGAAATCGGCGCTGGTCGGGTGCCGGAACGCGAACCGGGTGGCGTACGTCTTCAGCACCCGGGCCCAGGTCTCCGCGCCGAGCGTCCGCTCGCACGAGGCGAGGGCCAGCGCCGTCTTCGAGTAGGCGTTGGCCCGCACCGCCGACAGGTCGAGGTCGCGAAACGAGGGGACCCGCGTGGCGTCGGATCGGGAGGTGACCTGCCAGTCGAGCGCGCGTTCGCTCGGAGCCTGCGGGTACGGCAGCCGGATCGATCGGAAGACGACCGGGAGGCCGAAGAACCGCTTCGTCAGGAACGGGTCGCCGAATACCTTTCGGAGGACGCGATGGGTCGAGTAGGTGTTGAAGCCCTCGTCCAGGTGCGCCTCCTCCACCTCGTTCGAGGCGAGGATCCCGTGGAACACCTGGTGCCCGACCTCGTGGACGGTCACCCCCTCCGGCGAGTGGGAGCCCCGCGGCGCGAGCCACGAGGCTCCTCCGGTGATGAGGGTCGGGTACTCCATTCCGCCGGTGTTGGATCCATGCGGCGGGTCGACGATGGTGAGCGACGGGTACGGGTACGGCAGGTACCAGGACCCGTACGAGGCGAGCGCCGCCCGCGCCGCCGCGAAGTACCGGTCCCGCACGCGGCGGTGGTCCGGCTGAAGGAAGAGCAGCAGCTCGACGGACGGGAGCCCGTGGCTCGAGAAGGTGTCCCGGTGCACCTCGAAGCGGGGCGAAGCCGTCCAGGCGAAGTCGTGCACGTCCTCGGCGACGAAGCGGACCCGGACGCGGTCTCCGGGCAGGTCGGCGCTCTCACGCAGGACGCCCGTCGCGCCGACCTTCTCCTTCAGCTCGTGCGGGAGGCTGAGCGTGACGTCGTAGTCGCCGAAGTCCGCGAAGAACTCGGTTCGGGCGTGGAACTGGTGGGCGACCGAGCCCGCGACGGCCAGCTTCGGGAACCACTGCGCGGCCAGGACGTAGTCGTCCTTCCATCCGGTCCGCGCGACGGCGCGCGGCAGGCGCGTCACGAAGTCGACGTCGAAGACGAGCGTCTCGCCCGGGGCCACCGCGCGCGGCAGCGGGATCGCCGCGAGCGTGCGGTCGTCCGGGTTGCGGTCGTCGGGCGAGACGAAGCGGACGGCGGGCGTGAGGTCCGTGCCGTCCGACAGCGCGATCCGGTTGATGTCGATGAAACCGTACCGGCTCTCGTCGGTCCGCTTCGGCCGCGTCCGCCCCCCGGGGAGCGCGTCCTCCCGCAGCCAGGTGGAGAGGTCGTTCCGGAACCCGTTCAGGTAGAGGTGGAGCGCGAGCTCCCCGATCGGGGCGTCGGTCCGATTCACGAAGGTGACCGTCTCCTTGCCGTCGATCCGGTGCTCGCGCGCCTCGTACGACGCCTCGATCCGGTACGACGCGACGGGCGGCACCCGCGATCCCGCCTCCGCTGCGTGCGGCGCGGCGGAGGCGAGGAGGAGGAGGGGAACGAGCAGGCGGCGCAAGGTCCGCGATCCTAGCCCAGGGGGGGAGCGGGGGGACCGGTCTCGGAGGTCCCCCCGACGGCAGACACCGACGGCCCGGCCCAGGGGGGCGCGGGGGGACCGGTCTCGGAGGTCCCCCCGAATACCCTCAGTTGATGTCCTGGCCGGCCTCGAGCTTCTTGACCAGCCCCTCGATGCGCGCCTTCTGGTCGGCGGGCGCCTTCGCCAGGGCTTCCTTCATGTTCTTCGCGGCATTCTTGAAGTCGCCCGTCGCCGACTGTCCGCGCGCCAGACCCGTCCGCACGAACCAGACGTCCGGGTTCTTCGCGACGTTCATCTCGAACAGCTTGAGGGCCTCCTGGGTCTTCTTGTCGCGGAGGAGCTGGCGCGCGTAGTTGTGGAGCTGGCCGGCGTTCGCCTTGCCGATCGCCCTGTCCATCATCGCCTTCGCCTCGGCCGCCTTGCCGAGAGCGGCGAGGAGGCCGGACTTCGTCTCCAGGTTCTCGAACCTCTCCTCGTTCTCGATCGACTTGTCGGCCCACTTCACGGCCTCGTCGAGGTTCGTCTTCTGCTCCAGGCACCAGGCGGCCGCGTCGTTCCAGCCCATCCAGTCGAAGGCACGGAGGCCGCGCAGGTCGCGGCGCATGGCGGCGAGCGCCGTCTCCTTCACGTTCGCCTGCACCTTGAACGGCACGGCGAGCTTCTCCCAGCGGAGCGTGACGACGGCGGAGTCGGGTGTGACGTCGACGATCTCGTACGTCAGCGCCTCGCGGCTCTCGGCCGCCACCGGCTTCACCGTGACCCGCAGCGCGTCTTCGGCCTTGTCGTAGAAGTAGCTGCCCCACGACGTGTGGTCCTTCGAGAAGATGACCGTCCAGGCGTCGGCGGTCGGGATCATGTGGAGGCCGTAGGCCCCCTTCGGGAGCGGCTGGCCCTCGACCTTGACGTCGTCGGTCACCTCGAAGACCGTGTTCTCGTTCGCGCCGGCGCGCCACACCTCGCCGTACGGGACGATCCCGCCCCACACCTTCCGGCCCTTCACGAGCGGCCGGTGGTAGCGGACGGTGAGGTCGGTGACGCCGAGGGTCTGGCCGACGAGGGCGCGCTGGCTCTCGCGGGGGACCGAGACGGCGTTGCTCTGGGCGGCGAGGGGGGCCGCCGGAAGGAGCGTCGCGAGCGCCACGAGGGCGCTCCGGGTGTAGGGCTGGACACGGGTCATCGAGTCACCTCCTGGAGACGAGACGACGTACGCAGCGGGCGGCGGGGAGGTTTCGAAACACTACAATCCGCCTCCCATGACGACCCACGGCACGAGCCCACGGGAGCAGATCGAGGCGCTCCGGACCGAGATCCGCCATCACGAGCGCCTCTACCACGTCGAGGACCGGCCCGAGATCACCGACGCCGAGTACGACGCCCTCCTGCGCCGCCTGCGTGAGCTGGAGGCGGCCCACCCGGAGCTGGTCACGCCCGACTCGCCGACCCAGCGGGTGGGCGGGACGCCGGTGGGGGAGCTGCCGAGCGTGCGGCACGAGGTGCCGCTCCTGTCGCTGGAGAACGCCTACAGCCGCGAGGAGCTGGCGGCCTGGGTCGAGCGGGTGTCGGGCCGGCTGGACGGCCGCGTGCCGCCGTTCGTCTGCGAGCTGAAGATCGACGGCCTCTCGATCTCCCTGGTCTACGAGAACGGGGCCCTCGTCCGGGCGGCGACGCGGGGGGACGGGACGACCGGCGAGGAGGTCACCCCGAACGTCCGGACGATCCGGTCGGTGCCGCTGCGCCTAAAGGACGGGCCTCCGGCCCTCCTCGAGGCGCGGGGTGAGGTCTACCTCTCGAAGACCTCCTTCGCCCGCCTGAACGGCGAGCGGGAGGCTCGGGGTGAGCCGCTCTTCGCGAACCCCCGCAACGCCGCCGCCGGGTCGCTGCGCCTCCTCGACGCCCGGATCACCGCCGAGCGGCGCCTCTCCGCGTACCTCTACGCGATCGCCCGCTGGGAGGGCGACGCGGAGCCGGAGACGCAGTCGGAGCGCCTCGTCGCGCTGGAGCGGCTCGGCTTCCCCGTGAGCGCGCACCGGGCCCGCGTGACCACGGGCCTGGACGGGCTGGTCGCCTTCCTCGACTCGTGGCAGACGAAGCGCCGGGAGCTGGACGTGGAGACGGACGGCGTGGTGATCAAGGTGGAGAGCGTTTCCGACCAGCGGCGGCTCGGCCAGACCGCCAAGTTCCCGCGCTGGGCGATCGCCTACAAGTTCCCGCCCGAGGAGGCGACGACCCGCGTCACCGCGATCGTCGTCCAGGTGGGGCGCACCGGCGTGCTGACCCCGGTGGCCGAGTTCGAGCCGGTCTTTCTGGCCGGCTCCACCGTGAAGCGCGCGACGCTCCACAACTACGAGGACCTGGCGCGGAAGGACGTGCGGGTCGGCGACACGGTGGCGATCGAGAAGGGGGGCGACGTCATCCCGAAGGTGACGCGCGTCCTCCTCGATCGGCGCCCCGACGGCGCCGCCCCGTTCCTGATGCCGTCCGCGTGCCCCGTCTGCGGCGAGACCGTGGTGAGGGAGCAAGGGGCCGTGGCCTTCCGGTGCCCCAACCGGACCTGTCCGGCGAAGGTCCGGGAGTCGATCCGCCACTTCGTCTCCCGCAAGGCGATGGACGTGGAGGGGCTCGGCGACGAGCGGATCGAGCAGCTCCTCGAGGAGGAGCTCCTGGACGGGATCGCCTCGCTCTACCGGCTCCGCGCCGAGGACCTCGCGCCGCTCGAACGGTGGGGCGAGAAGTCGGCTTCGCTGGTGATCGCCGAGATCGAGCGATCGAAGGACGCCGGCCTCTCGCGCCTCCTCTTCGGCCTCGGGATCCGGCAGGTCGGGGAGAAGACGGGCAAGGTCCTCGCCCGGCGTTTCCTGTCGATGGAGGCGCTCGAGGCGGCCTCGGAAGAGGTGCTGACGGGGGTGCAGGACGTGGGGCCGGAGACCGCCCGCGACATCCGGGACTGGTTCTCCCGGGAGTCCAGCCAGGACCTCCTCACTAAACTCCGGGAGGCCGGCGTCCGTATGACGGAGTCGGGCGCCGTCCCGGCCGGTGAAGGACCGCTGGCCGGGAAGGTCTTCGTCCTGACGGGGACGCTCCCGCGCCGGACGCGCGAGGAGGCGGCGGCCGCGATCGAGACGGCGGGAGGCAAGGTGAGCGGAAGCGTGTCGAAGAAGACCTCGGCGGTGATCGCCGGCGAGGAGGCGGGGAGCAAGCTCGACAAGGCGCGGGCGCTCGGAGTGCCGGTCTGGAGCGAGGACGACCTGGATCGACTGCTGGCGGGCGGAAGCGGAGAGGGGGCGTGAGCGCGATCGCCCCGGTCACGGCGGCGCCGCCCCGGGAGGGGCTGATCCTCGTGGTCGACGACGACCCGGCCAGCCGCCGGGCGATGGCGCTGACGCTCCAGACGGACGGGCGCCGGGTGGAGGAGTTCGGCGACGCCAACGCCGCCCTCGCCCGGGCCGCCGAGGACCTCTCGGTGGCTCTCGTCGTCACCGACCTCAAGATGCCCGGCAAGACGGGTCTCGAGCTGGCGACGGAGCTGGCCGCGGCGCGCCCGGACGTCTCGGTGCTCCTGGTGACCGCCTTCGCCGACGTCGACACGCTCCTCGCCGCCCGCGCCCTCGGCACGGTCGACTACGTCGCCAAGCCCCTCGCCAAGGACGACCTGCGCCTCCGGGCCGCGGCGGCGCTCACCCGCGCCCGGCAGGCGGTGGAGATCAAGAGCCTGCGCGAGCGGCTCGACAAGCGGTATGGCTTCGAGGCGATCCTCGGCGTCTCGCGCCCCATGGAACGCCTGTTCGAGCGCCTGCGTGTCGTGGCGCCGACCAAGACCACGGTCCTCGTGGTGGGCGAGTCGGGCACCGGCAAGGAGCTCGTCGCCAACGCGCTCCACCACAACTCGCCGCGGCGGGCGCGGGCGTTCGTGGCCCTCAACTGCGGGGCGATCCCGAAGGAGATCATCGAGTCGGAGCTGTTCGGGCACGAGCGGGGCGCCTTCACGGGCGCGCTCGTGAAGCGGGTGGGGCGGATCGAGCAGGCGCACGGCGGTACCCTCTTCCTGGACGAGGTGTCGGAGATGCCGCCCGACCTGCAGGTGAAGTTCCTGCGGGTCCTCGAGGAGCGGCGGGTGACGCCGGTGGGCGGCAACGAGTCGAAGGACGTCGATTTCCGGCTCGTCGCCGCCACGAACCGGGACCTCCCGAAGGAGATCGAGTCGGGCCGCTTCCGCCAGGACCTCTTCTACCGGCTCTCCGTCGTCACGGTCGAGATCCCGTCGCTGCGCGAGCGGCGGGACGACATCCCGCTCCTGGTGGAACGTTTCCGGGACGTCTTCGCCCGCGAGCACGACCGCCCGGTCACGGGCGTGACGCCCGCGGCGCTCCAGGCGCTCCTCCACTACGAGTGGCCCGGCAACGTGCGCGAGCTGAAGAACGTGATGGAGAGCGCCGTGCTCTTCGCGACCGGGACCAGGGTCGACGTCGCCGATCTGCCCGACGCCCTTCGCGCCAAGGCGGGGCTGGCGATCGAGGCGAGCGCCGAGTCGTCGTCCGCCTCCCTCTCGGCCGGCTCGCTGATCGGCAAGACGATGGCCGACATCGAGAAGGAGGCCATCCTCACGGCGCTTCAGGTGACCGGGGGGAACCGCCGGAAGGCGGCCGAGCAGCTGGGGATCGGCCTTCGTACCCTGCAACGGAAGCTGAAGGAATACCGGGGCGAGCCGGCCGGCGAGGGCGACGAGGACGACGCCGGGGACGAGACCGAATAGAATCGCGCGAGAGAACGACTCAGCCCGAGGAGGCGCGATGGACATCCCGATGAAGGTCTACGTCACCTGCCCGATGGCGGACCTCAAGCAGATCGCCGGCACGCTCATCGCGGTGTCGCCGCACGGCTTCTACGAGGTCCACGTGGCGTTCGGCGCCAACACGCACTCCCTGCTCCTGCCGATCGACGCGACGTCCCTCACCTCCATCGAGCCGCTGCTGGCGCCGCCCCCGGGCTTCGAGCTCGAACGCTAGGGCGGGCGATGAGGGCCCGCCGGCCGGGCTACTCGGGCGATCCGCCCCGCTCGCGCGGCTCGGGCAGGTTTTCGAACGAGTCGACGGCGGCGGAGCGCCGCTCGATCGCTTCGAGGGCCCGGAAGACGCGCCGGCGCGCCTCCTCCAGGAAGGTCACCTGCGAGTCGCGCTGCGGCTCCCCCGGCGCCGGGCGAAGCCGCTCGTAGGTTCCGTCGGGCCGGAGCACACGGGCCTGCGTGTTGTCGCCCATCATCGTCTGGAACGCGTCGACGATCTGGCGGCACAGCTCGGCGTCCTCCACCGGGAAGGCCGTCTCCACCCGCCGGAAGAAGTTCCGCTGCATCCAGTCGGCCGAGGAGAGCCACACCTCGCGCGCGCCCCCGTTCTCGAGGACGAAGACGCGGCTGTGCTCGAGGAAGCGTCCGACGATGGAGCGGACGTTGATCGTCTCGGAGACCCCCGGGACGCCCGGGGTGAGGCAGCAGACGCCCCGGATGATCAGGTCGATCGGCACGCCGGCGCGGGAGGCCTCGTACAGCGCGGCGATCACCTTGGGCTCGACGAGCGCGTTCATCTTCGCGCGGATCCCGCATTTCCGGCCGGCCCGCGCGTGCGCCGTCTCGCGTTCGATCCACTCGACGACGGTCCGGTGGAGGTCCTTCGGGGCCGTCACGATCCGGGCGTAGGCGTTCCTCGTGGCGAAGCCGGTGAGCGCGTTGAAGAGGCGCGTGGCGTCCTCGCCGAACGCCGGCCGGCAGGTGAGGATCCCGAAGTCGGTGTAGAGACGCGCCGTCGACGGGTTGTAGTTGCCGGTGCCGAGGTGGACGTAGCGCCGGATCTCGTCCTTCTCCCGGCGGACGACCAGCGCGACCTTGGCGTGCGTCTTCAGCCCCACCACGCCGTAGACCACGTGGACGCCCGCCTGCTCCAGCGCCTTGGCCCAGACGATGTTCTTCTCCTCGTCGAATCGGGCCTTCAGCTCCACCAGCACCGCGACCTGCTTGCCGTTCTCGGCCGCGCGGATGAGCGCCGGGATCAGCGCCGAGTCGGCGCTGGTGCGGTAGAGCGTCATCTTGATGGCGACCGTCTTCACGTCGTCGGCGGCGCGCTCGATCATCTCCAGGACCGGCGTGAACGAGTCGTACGGGTGGTGGAGCAGGATGTCGCCCTGACGGATCGCGCCGAAGATCGAGACGTCGGGCTGGTGGAAGACCGGCGGGTTCGCCGGCGTGAACGGCGGGTCCTTCAGCTCCTTGCGGTCGAGCCGCGTCAGCCACATCAGGTCGCCGGCCCCGAGCGGTCCGTCCACCTCGTAGACGTCGTTCTCGGTGATCTCGAGCTGCTTGAGGAGCAGCTTGCGGATCCGCTTCGGCGTCTTCGGCGCCAGCTCGAGCCGCACGATCGCGCCGAATCGCCGGCGGCGCACCTCCTGCTCGATCGTCGCGAGGAGGTCGGACGCCTCGTCCTCCTGGATCTCGATGTCGGCGTCGCGCGTGATGCGGAACGCGTGCGACGAGACGATCTCCAGGCCGGGGAAGAGCTCGGCGACGTTCGCCTGAACGAGGCTCTCCAGGAGGAGGAACTCCGCCCGGTCGGGACGGATCTTCTTCTTCCCCTCGACGACCTCGCGGAGCGAGAGAAGGCGCGGCAGGCCCTGCGGGATCTTCACGCGCGCGAACTTCGTCTCTCCGGTCTCGGTGCTGCGCACCTCGATGGCGAGGTTGAGCGAGAGGTTCGAGAGGAACGGGAACGGATGGCCGGGATCGACCGCCAAGGGCGTCAGGATCGGCAGGACCTGGCGGCGGAAATAGAGGCTCGCGGCCTCCTTCTGCGCGTCGGAAAGCTCGGACCACGAGAGGACGCTGATCCCGGCGGCCGCCAGCTTCGGCAGGAGGTCGGTCGTGAGGCACGAAGTCTGCCGGCCCTCCATCTGCTGGACCGCCTGCCGTACCCGGAGCAGGGTCTCGGCCGGCGGGAGCCCGTCGTCGGTCCGCTCCGCGACGTCCGCGGTCAGCTGCTCCCGGAGGCCCGCGACCCGGATCATGAAGAACTCGTCGAGGTTGGTCTCGGAGATCGAAAGGAACTTCAGCCGCTCCAGGAGCGGCCACCGCTCGTCGAACGCCTCCTCGAGCACGCGTTCGTTGAACGCCAGCCACGACAGCTCGCGGTTCAGGAGCGGGATCGTCGGGACGAGCGTCGGGGCCGAGAACGAGCCCGTCTCGACCGGCGGCGGAGGCGGCGCCTCCGGCTCGGGAACGATCGACAGGGGAGGACGCCGCCGGCGGCCGGGACGCTGCTCGTGTCGCATCATGGGACCCGGAAGGCTACCGGAGTCGGAGGCGAAGATGGGGTCAGGTCCCGATTTTCTATTCTAGCCGGCTAGAATAGAAAATCGGGACCTGACCCCATCTTCTACATCGAGGCGTCCTGGACGATCTTCCAGCTCCCCGCCTCGGGGCGCAGGTTCAGGAGCGTGAGCCCGGTGGCCGCCGGCTTGTCCGGATAGGCGATCGTCCAGCGCGCGGCGATCGAGATCCCCTGCACGCGGCCGGGCCGCGCGTCGCCGAAGGGCGTCACCTCGACGCCGTGCACGGGCGTGACCTCGAGGAACTCGAAGGAGAGCGTCCCGCGCGCGGCGGCGTCGGGGTACCTCTTCCGGTACCGCTCCAGAATCGTCTGCCGCCCGCGGGTGACGCCGGATGGGGAGAGGAAGAGCGCGTCGTCGACGTAGACGGCGCAGAACGCCTCGAGGTCGCCCGCGTTCCAGGCCGCGGCCTGGGCCGTGAGAAGCGCCTTCACCTCCTCCGTCGCCTTGGCGAGCCGACGCGTCAGGTCGAGGCGGTCCCAGAGTCCGTAGCCGTACGGCGCGACCACCTGGTGCGGCGTGGCGAACGCCGGGTCGGACAGCACCTCGTCGGCGGTCGCGAAGCGGTGGCCGGTCTCCTCGAGCCAGGTGAAGAGCGCGTCCCACTGCGCGGTGCCCACCTCGTTGGCGTGGAGGAGCAGGACCTGCGGGACCGGGCGGCCGAACAGCTTGTCGCCACGCGCCTCCTGGTCCCGGATGGCGACGCGGAGCGCGGATTGGTACTCCTCGGCGACGCGCGCCAGCCGCTTCCCGTCCTTCGCCTTTCGCGCCTCGACCCACGGCACCTCGAACGACCAGTCCTGGTCGTCGAGCGTCACGTCGAGGTTCCGCTGTCCGCTCGAGGCCAAGTAGGACCGGACGGCATCCAGCTTCTCGCGCGTCTCGCCTTCGCGAAGGAACGGGAAGCGGAAGAAACGCGGCTTCTTTCCGGCCGGGGCGAGGAAGGCGGCGAGGCGCTCCCGAGCGGCCTCGGCGTCGGCGATCCAGTCCTTCGCCGGCGTCGACGAGAGGCTCAGGTGCTGGACGGTGTGGTTTCCCAGCTCGTGCCCCGCGTCGAGCCACATCTTCAGGAGCGCGAGCTCGCTCTCGTCGCGGAGGTTCCTCCAGGTGACGAAGCCGACCGCCTTGACGCCGTGCTTCTTCAGCACCGCGAGGTGGCCCTCGGTGATCCGCTTTCGCTCCGCGAGGTCGTCGTGCGGCCCGGCGATCGGCAGGTCGTCGACCGTGATGACGATCGGCCGCCCCGGCGCGATCTGCGCGGCCGCGGGGAGCGAGAGGAAGAGCGCGAGCGCCGCCGGCGGGAGCCTCACCAGCCGACCGGCTTGCCGGCGTTCTGCTCGTCGAGCCATTTCTTCAGCGGCGCGAAGTAGTCGACGATCGCGCTCGCGTCCATCTGCCGCTGGCCGGTGACCTTCTCGAGCGCGTCGGGCCACGGCCGGCTCTGCCCCATCTCGAGCATCGCGGCGAGCTTCCCGCCGGCCGCCTTGTTGCCGTAGATGGAGCAGCGGTTGAGCGGGCCGGTGCAGCCGGCGGCCTTCGCGAGGGAGCGGTGAAGCTGGAACTGGAGGATGTCGGCGAGGAAGTACCGCATGTACGGCGTGCTCGACGCGATGTGGTACTTGGCGAACGGGTCGAAGTCCTTCTCGGTGCGGACGACGGCCGGGGCGATCCCCTGGTACTGCCGCCGGATCTCCCACCACGACTCGTTCAGCTTCTCGGGCGGGATCTGGCCGGAGAAGACCTGCCAGCGCCACTTGTCGATCATCAGACCGAACGGCAGGAACGACACCTTCTCGAGCGCCATCTTCAGGAGGAGGCCCATGTCCTTGGACGCCGGCGGCTCCTCGTCGATGAAGCCGAGCTGCTTCAGGTAGCTCGGGGTGATCGAGAGCGCGATGGTGTCGCCGATCGCCTCGTGGAAGCCGTCGTGGGCGCCGTCGCGGAAGAGGAACGGCTGCTTGTTGTAGGCGCGCTGGTAGAAGTTGTGGCCCAGCTCGTGGTGGATCGTCGAGAAGTCCTCGGCGTTGATCTTGATGCACATCTTCACGCGGAGGTCGTCCACCTGGTCGAGGTCCCAGGCGCTGGCGTGGCAGACGACCTCGCGGTCGCGGGGCTTCACGAAGAGGGAGCGCTCCCAGAACGTCTTCGGCAGGGCGGGGAAGCCGAGCGAGGTGAAGAAGCCCTCGCCGTAGCGCACCATCCCGAGCTCGTCGACCTTCTTCGCCTTCAGGATCGCGTTGAGGTCGTAGCCGGGATCGGCGTCCTTCGGCGCGAGGATCGGGTAGAGGTTGTCCCACGTCTGCGCCCACATGTTGCCGAGGAGGTGCGCCGGGATCGGCCCCTTCGCCGGGACGACGGCGTCGCCGTACGTCTCCCGCAGACGGTTGCGGACGTACGCGTGGAGCGACAGGTAGAGCGGCTTCACCTGCTCCCAGAGCCGGTCGCACTCCTTCGCGAAGGCGTCGGGCTCCATGTCGTACTTGGCGCGCCAGAGGGCGCCGGTGTCGGCGAAGCCCAGCTCCTTGGCCCCCTTGTTCGCGAGGGCGACGTACCGGAGGTAGTCCTTGCGCTGGGCCGCGAACGCGTCGTGCCACCCCTTCCACGCCTCGAGGAGGGCCTTCGGGTCGCGGCTCTCGGCCAGGATGTCCTCGAGCTGGCCGAGGTCGAGCGGCTGCGCCTTGCCCGGGAGCGCGGCCTTCCCCTTGCCGTAGGTCCCCTCCATCTGGGCGAGGAGGCGGGCCAGCTCCTCGCTCTCCGGCTGGTTCGCGGGCGACGCGATGACGAGCGACTTCTTCAGCAGCTCCAGCTTCCGCGCGACGTCCGGCGGCGCCGTCACGCCGTCGAAGCGCGCGGCCTCCTTCGCGAGCTCGACGGCCAGCGCCGTCCGCCGCTCGCCGAGCAGGGCGGCGAGCGCCTCGGTGTCGTCGGTGATGAACGTCGCGTAGACCCAGCTGGCGCGATCGGCGTCGATCGCGATCTTCAGCAGCCGGGCGTCGGCGGACTCCACGAACGCGCGAGCCTCGTCGGGGGTGGGGGGAGCGCCGGCGGCGGAACGGGCCAGGGCCATTCCGATCGAGAGACCGGCGGCCGGGAGAAACGTCTTCTTCATGTCGTCATCCTCGCAGCTCATCCAGGGCGAGGGATTCTAGTGGCGTGCTGGCGAGGAAGGCGAAGTGGATGCGACGGCGATCGGCGCCGGGAGCCAGGCGGAGGAACCTCGAGAGCGGTTCCGACGTATCGGAGCAGCGAGCCCTCGTCTCGAAGGAGCGTCGATGAAGCTGCGATACCTGATCCTCGCCCTGCCCCTGACCGTCGCGTGGGCGGCGCACGCCCAGACCGCCTCCGAGCTCGACCGCGAAGGGCTGAAGGCGTACCAGGCGAAGGAGTTCGTCCGTGCCGCGGACCTCTTCGAGCGTGCGCTGGCCCAGCCCGGCGCGGAGCCCGACAGCGCCTACAACGGCGCGTGCGCGGCCGCGCTCGCGGGACAGAAGGAGCGCGCCCTCGCGCTCCTCGAGAAGGCGATCGCCCTCGGCGCGAGCCCGACGGCGGAGCAGATCGAGAAGGACGCGGACTTCGCGCCGCTCCGGTCCGAGCCGCGCTTCACGCGTTCGGTCGAGGCGGCTCGAGCCCGAGAGCGCGTGAGGGCCGCGCTCTGGGACTCGCCCGCCCTCGCGACCGGGTACCGGGAATCGCTCTCCGAGGACGAGAAGGTGGCCGGCCTCTCCAAGCTCTGGGCCGAGGTGAGGTTCAGCTTCGTCTACCCGGAGACGCTCGCGGCGCTCGACTGGGATCGCCTCTACCTGGAGGCGCTGCCTCGGGTGCGGGCCGCGCGATCGACTCTGGAGTATTACCGGACGCTGCAGGCGCTGATCGCGAAGCTCAGGGACGGTCACACCAACGTCTACCCCCCGCAGGAGGTCATGGCGCGACTCGAGGCCCGTCCCGCCCTGCGTACCGGCCTCGTCGAGGGACGCGTCCTGGTCCTCGACGTCCTCGACCCCGAGCTTCGAGCCGCGGGCCTGGCGTTGGGGGACGAGATCGTCACCGTCGACGGCCTCCCGGTCCGCGATCACGCCGCGGCGAAGGTGGCGCCGTACGAGAGCACCTCGACGCCGCAGGACCTGGACGGCCGCGTCTACGGCTGGAGCCTGCTGCGCGGCGCGCCAACGGAGAAGGTGCGGCTCGGGATCCGCACGGCGACGGGGGGGGCGCGAGAGGTCTCGGCGCGACGCCTCCCCGCCGCCGAGAGGAAGGGGCTGATGCCGGCGCCCCCGCCGTTCGAGCTCTCGATGCTCCCGGGAAACGTCGCCCTCGTGGCCCTGAACGCGTTCGACGACGACACCGCGGCGAACGAGTACCTGAAGGCAATCGAGCGCGTGATGGCCGCGGACGCCGTGATCTTCGACGTTCGGCGCAACGGCGGCGGCAATTCGAGCGTCGGCTACCGCGTCCTCGCCACGCTCACCGACCGCCCGTTCGAGACGTCCCGGTGGGCGACCCGGGACTACAAGCCGGCGTTCCGGGCGTGGCGCCGCGCCGATCGCTTCCACGACGGCGGCGCCGGCGTGTGGAACGCCGACGGGACGCATCGGATCACGAAGCCCGTCGTCGTCCTCTCCGGCCCGGCGACGTTCTCGGCCGCGGAGGACTTCCTCGTCGCCTTCGACGTGATGAAGAGGGGCCGGATCGTGGGCGAGCCGAGCGGCGGCAGCACCGGGCAGCCGCTCTTCTTCAAGCTCCCGGGCGGCGGCTCGGCCCGGGTCTGCACGAAGCGCGACACGTATCCCGACGGCAAGGCGTTCGTCGGTGTCGGGGTGCAGCCTCAGGTGGTGGTCCACCCGACGGTCGCCGACGTCCGCGCCGGCCGCGACACCGTGCTGGAGGCCGCGCTGGCGAGCCTGAGCCAGGCTCGCTAGCGGGCGTCGTCCAGCGCCACGGCACGCCAGGTCGTCGAGAGGAGCGAGCGGGGGAGCGGGATCACGCGGAGGAGCGGCGCGCCGGCCGCCACACGGATCGGCTCGCCCTCGCGAAAGAGCCGGAAGACCGCCGGCGTCGCGTGGAAGGTGTCCGTCGAGACGACCCCGCGCAGCACGTCGTAGCCGTCGCCGTGGAGGCCGTCGACGAGACACGACCAGCCGGGCGGCGTGACGGTGAGCGCCGCCGGCTTCACGAAGAAGTGAGGCTCGCCCGGCGTGTGCGGTGTGAAGTACTTCGTCAGGTACCAGAGTGCCCCGCGATGCGCCTCGACGTAGCCGGCGCCGAGGGCGGCGTCCCAGGTGCGCTCGATCTCCCCCGCGATCCGCGCGAGCGCGGCGCGATCGGGCTCGATCGCGAGGGTGTGACCGTCGAAGAGGGCGGAGAACCGGACCGCATTCCGGAACGTGATCGCGACGGGACCGCCCGGCCGCTCGACCGGCACCGGGCCGGCGGCGCCGGTGGCGCGGTCGAGCGTCCCGATCGCCGCGTCGACCGGACCAGCCTCCACCAGCTCCACGCGCGCGTCGGCGGACGCTCCGCCCGGCTCCTGCGCCACCAGCCGCCGGTATTTCCCGGTCACGCCGTCCTTCTTCGCGGCGAAGTACGCGGCGTCGTAGAAGTCGGCGTGGGCGCGCCCGGCCGCGGGGGCCTCGCGGAGCGGACGCCGCGTGACCGTGGCTCCGGGCCGGAGCGGGGCGAGGCAGGCGATCTCACCGGCCAGCGTGACGGGCGGGGTCGCGCCACGGGGAAAGTCGATCGTCAGGAGGAGCGGCACGAGGCGCTCGTTCCGGTCGCCGAGGAGCTGCTCCTCCACGTCGATCCGCGTGTTGCGCCGGTTCGCGGCGGCCGTGACGCGCAGCACGAGGCCGGCGGCGGGCCGGACGAGGAGCCCGGTGAA
>CAYLNK010000092.1:0-20630 GCA_964384675.1 uncultured Holophagales bacterium
CCGGTGCCGTTCGGGCCGTGCGGGCGGCGCGGGACCGGATCGCGCGAGGGCTCTCGCCGGTCTCGCGCGGCGAGCCGCAGGAGGAGACCGTGCTCCGTCTCCTCCTGGCCGGCTTCCCGGACCGCGTGGCGCGCCGAGTCGGAGCCGGCGACCAGCTGGCGATGGCGGGCGGGCGACGCCTCCGCGTCGACCGCGGGAGCGCCGTGCGCGAAGCCGACTTCGTCGTCGTCCTCGATACCGCGGGCGGAGACTCGACGCCGGAGCGCGCGACGCTCCTCTCCGGGGTCGATGTGGCGTGGCTCGCGGCGCGGCCCGAGTACGTCGAGGAGACGGCCCGGGCGTTCGACGCGGCACGCGGTCTCGTGACCGCCGAGAGGAGGTCGCGGTACGACGATCTCGTCCTCTCGGAGCAGCCCGTGCCCGCTCCGCTCGACGACGAGACCGCCGCGCTCCTCCGCGACGCCGCGCGGCGCGACCTGCCGGCGGCCCTCGGCTGGGGCGAGGAGGAGCGCCGGCTCGCGGCGCGTCTCGCGTTCCTGCGCGACGCGATGCCGGAGCTCGAGCTGCCCGCGCTCGACCGAGAGGCGCTCGACGCGATCCTCCTCACGCGC
This sequence comes from uncultured Holophagales bacterium, assembly GCA_964384675.1. Taxonomy (GTDB): domain Bacteria; phylum Acidobacteriota; class Thermoanaerobaculia; order UBA5066; family UBA5066; genus CAYLNK01. The sequence goes on from CAYLNK010000092.1 coordinate 612, forward strand.
GTCCCGGGGAGGCGGCGCCTCGACGAGCTGTGCACGCCGGGCGTGGCGGATACGTTCCGGGAGCGCCTGCCGTACGCCGCGCGGCGGGCGCTCGACCTGGAGGCCCCGGAGTCGCTCGCGGTGCCGTCGGAGCGGCGAATCCCGCTCCTGTACGACGAGGGGCAGCCGCCGGTGCTCGCGGTGAAGCTCCAGGAGCTGTTCGGCCTCGCCGAGACGCCCCGGATCGCGGCGGGCCGCGTCCCGGTGCTGCTCCATCTGCTCTCGCCCGCGGGCCGGCCGGTGCAGGTGACCCGCGACCTGACCAGCTTCTGGAACGGCGCGTATCAGGAGGTTCGGAAAGAGCTCCGGGGGCGCTACCCGAAGCATCCGTGGCCTGAGGATCCGTGGACCGCGCCCGCACGGCGCGGGACGACGCGCTCCGGACGGTGAGGTCGCGCCCGCCGATCCTGCCGGCGAGACTCAGTCCGGCTGGTCGGGAGACTCAGTTTCGAAATTCCGCTTCACTTCGCGAGGCCCGTCCGTATACTCCGCCGCTTGTGACGGGATTCACAAAGTTGATCGAGCGACCTGTGGATTTCACGGGCCCGGGACGTGGGACCGAAATCCAGGTCGGGCCTGAAACGTCCCCGACGAGCGGGGCCGGAGCCCGCGGAGGGGCCGCGCGCGGCTTGCGCCCGGCGCCCCGGGACCTTATCGTCGCCGCTCTTCCGAAGCGGGTGGGTGACTGATGGCTCAGCTTTTCCCTCGTAGCAGCAATGCCCTCGCACGCGCCTCGATCGCCGTGGCCGTCGTCGCCGCGGGAGGGGCTCTCGGCTCGGTGATGGCGATCGACTACGCCGGCTTCAACCAGCGGACCGGCGTGACGATCGAGCAGCCCGTGCCGTTCAGCCACGAGCACCACGTCGCGGGCCTCGGGATCGACTGCCGCTACTGCCACACGTCCGTGGAGAAGTCGGCGGTGGCCGGCATCCCCCCGACGTCCACCTGCTACAACTGCCATCGCCTCGTCTGGAACCAGGCCCCGATGCTGGAGCCGGTGCGCTCGAGCTTCCGCACCGGCGAGCCGATCCGCTGGACCAAGGTCCACGACCTCCCCGACTTCGCCTACTTCAATCACTCGATCCACATCGCAAAGGGAATGGGCTGCTCGTCGTGCCACGGAGCCGTCCACGAGATGCGGCTGATGCGCTCGGTCCAGCCGCTCCAGATGCGCTGGTGTCTCGAGTGCCACCGCAATCCCGAGAAGTTCGTGCGGCCGAAGTCCGAGATCTACAACACCAAGTGGAAGGCGGAGAACCAGGCGGAGCTGGGCCCGCAGCTCGTCGCTTCCTACAAGATCCGCCCGCCCCAGGAGATCACCTCCTGCGGCACCTGCCACCGCTGACAAGGCTGAGAGGCTGAGAGGGAGCATGACCCGTCCCACCGATGCCCCCGGGATCCCCGCGTCTCCCGGGCTTCCCCTCGACCTGCGGGCGGCGCGCGAGAAGCTCGCGAGCCTGAAGGGGCCGGCCTTCTGGCGCGGCATCGAGGAGCTGACCGACGACGGCAGGTTCCAGGAGTTCCTCGAGCGCGAGTTCCCGCGCCACGCCGCGGACTGGGATGAGAGCCTCGAGCGCGGCTGGAGCCGCCGCCGCTTCTTCGAGCTGAGCCTCGCGTCGCTCGGTCTCGCAGGCCTCGCCGCCTGCACCCGCCAGCCGTTCGAGAAGGTCGTTCCCTACGTCAAGATGCCGGAGGAGATCGTCCCCGGCAACCCGCTCTTCTACGCCACCGCGATGACCGTGGGCGGCTTCGGATTCGGCCTCCTCGCGGAGAGCCACGAGGGCCGCCCGACCAAGGTCGAAGGGAATCCGGAGCACCCGTCCAGCCTCGGCGGCGCGACCGCGCTGGCCCAGGCGTCGGTGCTCGGCCTCTACGACCCGGACCGCGCGCAGGCGATCACCAAGCTCGGAGACACCGGCACCTGGGCGAGGTTCGCCGAGGAGCTGGGCGACGCGTACAAGGCTCAGCAGGCGCTCGGCGGCGCTGGCCTGCGCCTCCTGACCGGGACGGTCACCTCGCCGACCCTCGCGGCCCAGATCAAGCAGCTCCTGGAGAAGCTCCCCAAGGCCAGGTGGATCCAGTGGGAGCCGGCCGGACGCGACGCCGCGCGGGCCGCGGCCCAGCTGGCGTACGGCCAGCCGGTCGAGACGCGGCACGACTTCGGCAAGGCCGACGTCGTCCTGGCGCTGGAGTCGAACTTCCTGGCGGAGGGGCCGTTCTCGGTCCGCTACGCCAAGGACTTCAGCCGCAAGCGGCGGCTCGAGAACGGCGCGAAGGAGATGAGCCGGCTCTACGTCGCCGAGTCGACGCCGACGCCCACCGGCACCGTGGCCGACCACCGGCTGCCGGTGAGGGTGAGCGCGCTCGGCGCGCTCGTGCAGGCGGTCGGGGCCGAGCTCGGGCTGCCCGGCTACGCGAAGGCCGGCGGGCTCGCGCTCGGCCAGCAGAAGTGGGTGGCGGCGGCCGCGAAGGACCTGAAGGCGGCGCCGGGCCGGTCGATCGTGATCGCGGGCGAGCACGCGCCGGTGGCGGTGCAGGCCGCGGTGCACGAGCTGAACGAGGTCCTCGGCAACGTCGGGAAGACGGTGCTCCACACCGACCCGGTCGAGGTCTCGCCCGTCGACCAGATGGCCGCGCTGGGCGAGCTTTCCCAGGAGATGGCGGAGGGAAAGGTCGACCTCCTCCTGATCCTCGACGTGAACCCGGTGTACGACGCTCCCGCCGACCTCGACTTCGGAAAGCACCTCTTGAAGGTCCCGTTCCGGGCGCACCTCGGCGCCTACGCGGACGAGACGGCGGCGTTCTGCCCGTGGCAGATCCCCGCGGTCCACTACCTCGAGGGCTGGAGCGACGTCCGCTCCCTGGACGGCACGGTGACGATCGTCCAGCCGCTCGTCGAGCCTCTGTACGACGGGCGCTCCGCCCACGAGGTGCTGTCCGTTCTCCTCGACGACCCGCCGCAGAAGGGACACGACGTCGTCCGGAAATACTGGCAGGCGCAGCGGCCCGGCGCGGACTTCGAGGGCTTCTGGCGGAAGTCGCTCCACGACGGCGTGGTGGCCGGGACCGAGCTGCCGGCGAAGACGTTCGCCCTGCGGGGCGAGGCCGTCCGGCAGGCGCTCGGGTCGGAGACGCCGGGCAAGCCGGGGACGCTGGAGCTGGTGTTCCGGCCCGATCCCTCCATCGGGGACGGGCGCTTCGCGAACAACGGGTGGCTGCAGGAGCTGCCCAAGCCGCTTTCGAAGCTGACGTGGGACAACGCCGCGATCGTCTCCCCCGCGACCGCCCAGCGGCTGGGCATCGGCAACGAGCAGAACGTCCGCCTCTCGGCCGGGAAGGCGAGCGTCACGCTGCCGGCGCTGATCCAGCCGGGCCAGGCGGAGGACGTGGTCACCGTCCACCTCGGCTTCGGCCGGACGAAGGCGGGTCGCGTCGGGAACGGCGTCGGCGTCGACGTCACGCCGCTCCGCGCCTCGGCGGCCCCGTGGCTCGTCCCGGGCGTCACACTGGCGGGTGCCGGCGGCACGACCCAGCTGTCCCACACCCAGCAGCACTTCCGGATGGAGGGGCGCGAGCTCCTCCGTGTCGGGAGCCTGGAGACGTACGGGAAGCAGCCCGACTTCGCGAAGAAGATGGGCGACCTTCCCCCGAAGGAGGCCTCGCTCTACCCCGGCTTCGAGTACAAGCACAACGCCTGGGGGCTCTCGGTCGACCTAGCCTCGTGCACCGGCTGCAACGCCTGCGTCGTGGCGTGCCAGGCCGAGAACAACATCCCGATCGTCGGGAAGGAGCAGGTCCGGCGCAATCGCGAGATGCACTGGATCCGGATCGACCAGTACTACGAAGGGACGAACCTCGACCACCCGGAGATCCACCACCAGCCGGTGATGTGCCAGCACTGCGAGAACGCGCCGTGCGAGGTCGTCTGCCCGGTCGCCGCCACCGTCCACGGCCCGGAGGGTCTGAACGAGATGGCGTACAACCGGTGCGTCGGCACCCGGTACTGCTCGAACAACTGCCCGTACAAGGTGCGGCGCTTCAATTTCCTCGAGTACAACGGCGACCCGGCTCCGGTCCTGAAGCTCCTGAAGAACCCCGAGGTCACGGTCCGCTCCCGCGGCGTGATGGAGAAGTGCACCTTCTGCATCCAGCGGATCAACCGGGCCCGAATCGTGGCCGAGCGCGAGGGACGCCCGATCAAGGACGGCGAGATACGCAGCGCCTGCCAGCAGACCTGTCCGGCCGACGCCATCGTCTTCGGGAACATCAACGACCCGCTGGCGAAGGTCTCGTCCCTCAAGAAGGAGCCGCGCACGTACTGGCTCCTGGACGAGCTGAACACGCGGCCCCGTACGTCTTACCTGGCCAAGGTCCGGAACACGAACCCCGAGCTGGAGGCCGTCTAGCATGTCGTCCACCCTCGACGACCCGCGCGCCGGCGACCCGATCGCCGAGGCGCCGTTCATCCAGCCGGGTCACACGCCGGCGAGCGTGACCGAGCGGATCACGAACGTCGTCACCGGCAAGCTGCTCGACACCCCGAAGTGGTGGCTGGGCGGCTTCGCGGTCGGCTTCGCGCTCTTCAACGTCTTCCTGTTCGCGGTCACCAAGCTGTTCATGACCGGCATCGGGATCTGGGGCAACAACGTCCCGGTCGGCTGGGGCTGGGACATCATCTGCTTCGTCTGGTGGATCGGCATCGGCCACGCCGGCACGCTGATCTCGGCGATCCTGCTGCTCCTCCGCCAGCCGTGGCGCAACTCGATCAACCGGTTCGCCGAGGCGATGACGATCTTCGCCGTGTCGTGCGCCGGGATGTACCCGCTGCTCCACCTCGGCCGCCCCTGGATCTTCTACTGGCTGATGCCGATCCCGAACACGCTCGGGATGTGGCAGAACTTCCGAAGCCCGCTGATCTGGGACGTCTTCGCGGTCTCGACGTACGCGACGATCTCGGTCGTCTTCTGGTACGTCGGGCTCATCCCCGACCTCGCCACCCTGCGCGACCACGCCCACAACAAGGTCGCCCGGTACATCTACGGCGTCGCGTCGCTCGGCTGGCGCGGCTCGGCTCGCCACTGGTCGAACTACGAGATGGCCTCGCTCCTCCTCGCCGGCCTCTCGACCCCGCTGGTCCTCTCCGTCCACAGCATCGTGAGCTTCGACTTCTCGATCGGCATCGTCCCCGGCTGGCACACCACGGTCTTCCCGCCGTACTTCGTCGCCGGCGCGGTCTTCGCCGGCTTCGCGATGGTCTTCACCCTGGTCCTGCCGCTCCGGCCGCTCTTCAAGCTGCACGACTTCATCACCGACCGGCACCTCGACAACATGGCCAAGGTGATGCTGACCACCGGCCTGATCGTGGCGTACGGCTACGGTCTCGAGGTCTGGTCCGCCTGGTACAGCGGCAACCAGTACGAGTGGTTCATGGTGACGAACCGCTTCTTCGGTCCGTACGCGCCGCAGTACTGGTCGCTGATCCTCTGCAACGTCGCGATCCCGCAGCTCCTCTGGATCCGGCAGGTGCGCACCAACGTCTGGATCCTCTGGGCCATCTCGATGGTCATCAACGTCGGGATGTGGCTGGAGCGGTTCGTCATCATCGTGGTGAGCCTCCACCGGGACTTCCTCCCGTCCAGCTGGGCGCAGTACTCCGGGACGATCTGGGACAAGGCGAACTTCGTCGGCACGATCGGGCTGTTCCTCACCCTGCTGTTCCTCTTCATCCGTTTCCTGCCGGCCCTCAACGTGTTCGAGATGCGGACCCTGACGCCCGAGGCGAAGTCCGCGCACGGTCACGAGGAGTAGAGCGATGAGGAAGAAGACCGAGCTCTTCGGCGTCATGGCCGAGTTCAAGACGCCGCAGGAGCTGCTCCACGGCATCGAGAAGGCGAAGGCTTCCGGCTACACGCGGATGGACGCCTTCACACCGTACCCGATCGAGAAGGTGGTCGACGCGCTCGGTTTCCACCACACGAAGGTCCCGCTCATCACGCTGATCGGCGCGCTCATCGGCAGCTCGAGCGTCTTCGGGTTCATCACCTGGGCCTCGGTGGTCGACTACCCGCTCAACGTGGGCGGCCGGCCGTACTTCAGCTGGCCCGCGTTCATCCCGGCCACGTTCGAGGGAGCGGTCTTCGTCGGCGGCCTCTCCGCCGCGATCGGGATGATCGTGCTGAACGGCCTGCCCCGCCTCTATCACCCGGTGTTCAACGTCCCGCGCTTCAAGGCCGCGTCCAAGGACGGCTACTTCCTGTGCGTCGAGGCGGCCGATCCGAAGTTCCAGGCCGACGCCGTGCGGCAGGTCCTGCAGAGCGCCCATCCCGTCGAGGTGAACGATGTCCCTGAATGACCCGAGGGTGCGCGCCCTGGGCCTGGTCGGGCTCCTCCTCCTCGGCGGCTGCCGGCAGGGGATGTACAACCAGGGGAAGAAGAAGGCCCTGGCCGAGAGCGACTTCTACAAGGACGGGCTCTCGGCCCGCGTCCCGCCCGCCGACACCGTCGCCCGCGGGCAGCTGCGGGAGGACCGGGCTCTCTACACCGGGATGGGGCCCGACGGGAAGTTCCTGGCCACGCTTCCGGCGGCCGTTCCGTTCGGCAAGCCCCTCCTGCTTCGCGGCCGGCAGCGTTTCGACGTCTTCTGCTCGCCCTGCCACGGACGGCAGGGGAACGGGGAGGGGATGATCGTCCAGCGCGGCTTCAAGCAGCCGACCTCGTACCACATCGACAGGCTCCGGCAGATGCCGATCGGCTACTTCTACGACGTCATGACGCAGGGCTTCGGCCAGATGTCGAGCTACGCGGCCCAGGTCTCGCCCGAGGACCGCTGGGCGATCGCGGCGTACATCCGCGTTCTCCAGCTCTCCCAGCACGCGCCGGTGTCCGAGCTGACCGAGAAGGACCGTGCCGACCTGGAGCGCGCCACCTCTCCCGAGAAGCCCCCGGTACACGAGGCGCATCCATGAGCCATCCGCAGGAATACACCGCGCCCGACGGCCTCGCGAAGGCCGGGAACGTCGCCCTCGTGGTGGGCGGCCTCGCCGCCGTCGCGTCGATCGCCGGCGCGCTCTCGAGCCGGGAGCAGTTTTTCCGGTCCTATCTCACCGGATACGTCTGGATGATCGCCTTCCCGCTCGGCTCGCTCGGGCTGCTGCTCCTCCAGCACCTGTCGGGCGGGGCGTGGGGCGTGATGATCCGGAGGATCCTGGAGGCCGCGTCCCGGACGCTCCTCCTGGCGCTGGTGGCCTTCCTCCCGATCGCGGCAGGGATCCACCACCTGTACGAATGGAGCCACACGGACGTCGTCGCCAAGGACCCGATCCTGAGCCACAAGGCGATCTGGCTGAACCAGAACGCCTTCCTCTTCCGGACCGCGCTCTACTTCGCCGTCTGGTTCGTCTTCGCCTATTCGTTGAACCGCTGGTCCAGACGACAGGACGAGACGGGCGACAGGGCCCTCAGCGAGAGGATGCGTCGCTCGAGCGCCGTCGGCCTCGTCCTCCACATCGTCTGCGTCACGTTCGCGGCGTTCGACTGGATGATGTCGCTCACCCCGCACTGGTTCTCCACGATCTACGGCCTCTACGTCCTGATCGGCCAGGCCGTGACGGCGATGGCCTTCGTCTGCCTCCTGGCGCTGATACTGGATGCGGGGGGCTCCCACGCCGCCCCCCGCACCCCTGGAGAGGTCGGTCACGGCTCTGCGGGGGGCTCCAGCGCCGCCCCCCGCGCCCCTGGCGAGATTCGGAATTCGCCTTCGGGCGGGATCGGGATCCCGTTCCAGGGACGCCACCTGCACGACTACGGCAAGCTCCTCTTCGCCTTCACGTGCGTCTGGGCGTACTTCGCCTTCTCGCAGTTCATCATCATCTGGTCCGGCAACCTCCCGGAGGAGACGACCTGGTACGTCCCCCGGATGCACGGGGCGTGGAAGGCGGCGTCGATCGTCCTCGTCGTCGCTCACTACATCCTCCCGTTCGCCCTCCTCCTGTCGCGGGACCGGAAACGGAGCGCGAAGCGCCTGGCGCCCGTGGCCGCGTTCCTCCTCGCGGTGCGGTGGCTCGACAACCACTGGCTGGTCGCGCCGGCGTTCGACACGCAGCGTTTCACGCTCAGCTGGCTCGACCTCGCGATCCCCGTGGCCCTGGGAGGGATCTGGTTCTGGTTCTTCACCGTCCAGCTTCGCCAGAGGTCGCTCCTGCCGGTGAACGAGCCGTTCCTGAAGGAGGCGCTCGCGCATGAGTGAGCACGGCCACGGCCACGCGCCGTCGCACGGGGAGGGGTTCGACCACGAGATCGGGTTCGGCGCGATCCGGTGGTTCGTGATCGGGCTCGTCATCCTGTCGGTTTTCTCGTTCGCCCTCGGCTGGGTGGTGAGCCGCTCGTTCAAGGCCGGCCGTGTGAAGGACGATCCAGCCGCCTCTCCGATCCCGGAGGCCAATCAGGTCCGGCAGCGCCCGCGGGCCGCGCTCCAGGCGAATCCGGTGGCCGACATGGACGCGTTCCGTGCGCACGAGGAGAAGGCCCTGACCTCGTATGCCTGGGTCGACAAGGGCGCCGGCATCGCGCGGATCCCGGTGGAACGGGCCCTCGACCTGATCGCCGACAAGGGACTCCCCGCCACTCCCCCGATGCCCGCCGTCCCCACCGCGGCGACGGCGACCGCCGGAGGCAAGTGAGCCTCCGCCCTCTCTCCGGCGCTCTCGCCGCGACGGCGCTCCTGGCCGCCGCGCCCGGTGCGTTCGCGCAGAACTTCATGACCGGCTCCGGCCCGGTCGGGGCCACGTTGCTGCCGCAGTCGCCGGGGCGCGAGGTCGGGTTCGACCAGAAGATGGGGGCCCGGCTTCCCCTCGACGCGACGTTCAAGGACGAGGCGGGACGCGATGTCCGGCTGGCGGACTACTTCGGCAGGAAGCCGGTGGTGCTGTCGCTCGCGTACTACGAGTGCCCGATGCTCTGCGGTATGGCCCTCGAGGGCCTGGCCCGGAGCCTGAAGGGGTTCGACCTGGTCCCGGGCAGGGACTTCGAGGTCGTCACGCTCAGCTTCAACCCGGCGGAGAAGCCTGACCTCGCGCGCGGCAAGAAGACGAGCCTCGTCCAGTTCTACGGAAAGCCGGGGGGCGAGGAGGGCTGGCACTTCCTGACGGGCGACGAGGCCCAGATCCGCCGGATCACGGGAACGGTCGGGTTCAGATACCGCTGGGACGAGAAGCAGAAGCAGTACGCGCACGCGACGGGCGTGGTCCTGGTCACGCCCGAAGGCGTCGTTTCCCGGTACTTCTTCGGCATCGAATACGCGCCGAAGGAGCTTCGTCTCGGGCTCTCGGAGGCGTCGTCCGGCAAGGTCGGCGGCCTCACCGCGCAGCTGCTCCTTCTGTGCTACCAGTACGACCCGAGCGTCGGGAAGTACACCGCCTCGACGCTGAAGGTTCTGAAGGTCGCCGCCGCCGCCACCATGCTGGCGCTGGGCGGCTTCATCGCGGTCATGCTGCGCCGGGAGAGGGTCCGGGCCCGGCGGCCTGTGGGGGTCAACGCGTAACGATGTTTCCCAACTCACCCGTCTTCCCGCCCGTCGCCTCGAAGCTGGCCCCGCAGGTCGACGCGCTCTTCTTCTACGCCGTCGGCGTGTCGGTCTTCTTCACGGTCCTGATCGTCCTGGTGATCCTGGGCTTCGTCGCGAAGTACCGCCGTCGGCGTGCCGACGAGGTGGGCCACGAGGTCCACGAGCCGGCGATCCTCGAGATCGGCTGGACGGTCGTGCCGCTCGTCCTCGTGATGATCTGCTGCTTCTGGGGGATGAAGGTCTTCTTCTACTCCGCCCGTCCTCCGGCGAACGCGGCCCAGTTCTACGTCTACGGCAAGCAGTGGATGTGGAAGATGGAGCACCCGGAAGGGAAGCGCGAGATCAACGAGCTCCACGTCCCGCTCGGCCAGCCGATCCGGCTGACGATGACGTCCGAGGACGTCATCCACAACTTCTCGATCCCGGCGTTCCGGCTGAAGATGGATGTTCTCCCGGGCCGCTACACGACCGCCTGGTTCGAAGCGACCCAGACCGGCACCTTCTACATCTTCTGCGACCAGTACTGCGGTGTCGAGCACTCCAAGATGGCGGGCAAGGTGGTCGTGATGCCGCCCGCCGAGTACCGCGCCTGGCTGGCGAACACGGCTCCTGGCGGGGCCACCGCGGTGGCCAGCGGGGACGAGCTCTTCGTCCAGAAGGCGTGCAACACCTGCCACCGCAGCGACTCGAGCGCGCGCGCTCCGATCCTGCACGGCGTGGCCGGCAAGGCGGTCACGCTCCTGGACGGCTCGACGGTCGTCGCCGACGCGACGTACCTCCGCGAGTCGATCCTCAACCCGGCCGCGAAGGTCGTGAAGGGCTATCAGCCGATCATGCCGACGTACAAGGACCAGCTGTCCGAAGAGGAAGTCATGCAGCTGATCAAGTACATCGAGACCTTGAAGCCGGTCCAGACGGCCGACCTCGCGGCCGGAGGAAAGTGACGAGATGACGCACGGGCACGGGCACCAGCACAGCGCGGACTACCTCAGCGCCGGGAGCAGCCTCGAGTCGTGGCTCCTTACGCGGGACCACAAGCGAATCGCGATCCTCTACCTGCTCGGGGTGTCGGTCTTCTTCGCCCTGGGCGGTCTGATGGCCGTCCTGATCCGGATGGAGCTGGCCACGCCGGCGGGGGACTTCTTCCCCGTCGACGTCTACAACCGGCTCTTCACGATGCACGGCATCCTGATGATCTTCTTCTTCCTGATCCCGGCCACGCCGGCCGTGCTCGGGAACTTCTTCATCCCCATCATGCTGGGGGCCAAGGACCTGGCTTTCCCGCGGCTCAACCTCCTCTCCTGGTATCTCTACATGATCGGGGGCGGTCTGACGTTCGCGGCGATGCTCTTCGGCGGCATCGACACTGGCTGGACGTTCTACACCCCGCTCTCCACGACGTTCGCCACCGGGAAGGTGATGTGGGTCGCGGTCGGGATCTTCATCAACGGCTTCTCGGGGATCCTGACCGGCCTGAACTTCATCGTCACGATCCACCGGATGCGGGCCCCCGGGCTCACCTGGTTCCGGCTGCCGCTCTTCGTCTGGGCCCACTACGCGACCAGCATCATCCAGGTGCTCGGGACCCCGGTCGTCGCGGTGACGATCCTCCTGGTCGGCGCGGAGCGGCTCTTCCACGTCGGCGTCTTCGACCCGAAATACGGCGGAGACCCGGTGCTGTTCCAGCACCTCTTCTGGTTCTACTCGCACCCGGCCGTCTACATCATGATCCTGCCGGCCATGGGCGTGATCAGCGAGCTCGTCTCGGCGTTCACGCGCAAGCGGATCTTCGGATACCACTTCATCGCCTTCTCGAGCATGGCGATCGCGGTCTTCGGGTTCCTGGTCTGGGCGCACCACATGTTCATCTCGGGGATGTCGGCGTACGCGGCGACCGCCTTCTCGTTCCTGACCATGCTCGTGGCGATCCCGTCCGCCATCAAGGTCTTCAACTGGACGGCCACGCTGTACAAGGGGTCGATCTCGCTCGAGACACCGATGCTCTACGCCATGGGCTTCATCGGCGTCTTCCTGATCGGCGGCCTGACCGGCGTCATGCTCGGGACGCTCGGGATCGACATCCACGTCCACGACACGTACTTCATCGTGGCGCACTTCCACTACGTGATGGTCGGCAGCGCCATCATGGGGTACCTCGGCGGGCTCCACTACTGGTGGCCGAAGATGACCGGCCGGATGTACAACTCGTTCTGGTCGAAGATCTCGGCGCTCACCATCTTCGTCGGCTTCAACACCACGTTCTTCCCCCAGTTCATCCTCGGCTACCTCGGGATGCCGCGGCGCTACCACTCGTACCCGCCGGAGTTCCAGGTCTGGAACGTCATGTCGTCGGCGGGCGCCACCATCCTGGGGGTCGGCTACTTCATCCCGCTCGTCTACTTCGTCTGGTCGTTCCGCAAGGGGAAGATCGCCCCGGCCAACCCGTGGGGCGCGACGACGCTCGAGTGGCACACCCCGTCGCCGCCCCCCGTCGAGAACTTCGTGACGCCGCCCGTGGTCACCGAGGATCCGTACAAGTATCCGGAACCGGTCCGGATCAACCCGAAGGAGGTGCCCGTTGGCGTCTGAGTCGACGGCTGCCCCGCTGGCCCACCACTTCGACAGCTACGAGCAGCAGCGGGAATCCTCCTCGCTGGGGATGTGGCTGTTCCTGGTCCAGGAGGTGATGTTCTTCGGCGGGCTCTTCGCTTGCTACATCGTCTTCCGGATGAAGTTCCCGGCGGACTTCGCGCTCGCGAGCAACCACCTGGACATCACCATGGGCTGCTTCAACACGGCGGTCCTGATCCTCTCGAGCCTCACGATGGCGCTGGCCGTTCGGAGCGCCCAGCTGTCGCGCACGAAGCCGCTCGTCGGATACATGATCGCGACCGGCTTCCTCGGGCTCGTCTTCCTCGGTGTGAAGACCATCGAGTACCACCACAAGATCGTCGACCACCTCATCCCGGGCACGGCGTCGTTCCACTTCGCCCATGAGGGGGTGAACCAGGCGCATGCCCAGATGTTCTATTTCCTCTACTTCGGGATGACCGGTCTCCACGCCCTGCACATGGTGGTCGGGATCGGGATCCTGGTCTGGCTCCTCCGCCCGGCCCTGGCGGGGAAGTTCTCCGCCGACAACCACAACTGGATCGAGAACTTCGGCCTCTACTGGCACTTCGTCGACATCATCTGGATCTTCCTCTTCCCGCTTCTCTACCTGTTCGGCCGTCACACGGCCCTTCATGGCTGACGTGATGGCAGAGGGCCGCGGCCGCTGCGCGGCCCGAAGCCGGGCCCACGGCACCTCCCCCCGGCCGGATTGAGCTCATGGAGACCCGCATGTCCGTACACGTCTCCCCCGTCAAGACCTACCTCGCCATCTTCGCCGCGCTCATGGTCGGCACCGCCATGACGGTGGTGGCCGCGTTCCAGGACTTCGGCCAGATGAACGACGTGATCGCCCTCACGATCGCCGTCACGAAGGCGACGCTCGTGGTGCTGTTCTTCATGCACGTGAAGTACTCGACGAAGCTCACGACCGTGGTCGTGGTCACCGGAGTCTTCTTCCTCCTGGTCCTCTTCGCGTTCACGCTCTCGGACTACGTCTCTCGCGGCTGGCTCGGCGTCCCCGGAAAGTAGCGGTCCCCGCGCGGCCCGGATACCATCCGGCGCCGTGAATCGAACAGCGCTGCTCTTCTCGTTGGCCGTCGCGACTTTCCAGCCCGCCATGGCGGCCGAGCCGGTCGCTCCCAAGGCCGCGACGGCGGCGCGGCCCAAGGCCGCCGCCGTCCGCCGGGCCGGCTTCCCGGGCCTGAAGGACCGATACGTCGCCGCCTTCTTCCGCCGCTTCCCGGTGGTCGCGACGTACTTCGGGGCCGAGGGGCTCGATCCGGCCAACGCGGCCTTGAACGGCCAGCTCCGGGACTACACGCCCGCAGCCCTCCGTGCCGAGCGCGACGAGTGGGCCGGATTCCAGCAGCAGCTGGCCCGCTTCGACCGGAAGGCCCTCTCGCCGTCCGACCGGATCGACGCCGAGGTGATGTCGGCGCAGCTCGCGTTCCTGCTCCGGAACCTGGATCGCGCCCGGCACGAGAGGGCGCTCGACGTCTACCTGGAGGAGCCGCTCCGGGGCGTGGAGTGGCTCCTCCAGGGGATGGCCTCGGGCGACGGCAAGCGGTACGGCACGCGCGAGGAGTGGGCCGCCGTCGCCGACCGCGTCGCGGCGGTCCCCGCCTACCTGAGGGTCGCCCTCGCCAACGTGCGCCGCGGCGCCGGCGGGAACGGGATCCCGGACCGCCGGATGATCCGTTCCGCCACCGAGTCCGCCGCCACGACCGCCGACTACTTCGCGAAGTCGCTCCCCGAGAAGGCCGGTGGCTGGATGGACCCGTCGTACGTCGAGACGAGGGGGCGGCTCGCCACCGCGTCGAAGGCCGCGGCGACCGCCTTTCGTGAGCTCGGCCAGGGCCTCAAGGACCTCTTCTACGACAAGACGGGGAAGGCGCTGAAGCCCGAGTTCGACAAGGACCGCTTCGCGGTGGGCGAGACGGAGTACGCCTGGGCCCTCCGGAACAACCTGAAGGTCGCCAAGAGCGCGCGCGAGCTCCACGCCTACGGAAAGACCAAGGTGGGCGAGACGCTGCTGGAGATGACGACCCTTGCCCGGCGGATCGCCCGGGCCCACGACTGGACCGACGACTCACTGCCGGCCGTGATCGCGAAGCTCTCCGAGGACGTCCCGAAGTCGGACGACGAGATGCTGGCGTGGTACCAGGACGGCTGCCGTCGCCTCGTGGAGTTCGGCCGGACCACGGGGATGTTCGCGCCGCCTTCGGACTACAAGCTCGACGTGGTCTTCACGCCCGTTCCCCTGCGGGACACGGTCGACGCGGCGTACTACCCCGCCCCCGCGTTCAAGAAGACGGGCATCGGGCAGTTCTACGTCACGCCCACCGGGAACGACCCGAACGCGCTCCGCCAGCACGCGCGGTCCGCCATCGCGAGCCTCGCGGCGCACGAAGGCTTCCCCGGGCACGACTGGTACTACCAGTTCCTCCGCTCCCGCTCGTCGGAGGTGTCGCCGGTCCGCTGGCTGACCCCGGGTGGTGTGGAGGACTCGGACTCGATGTGGGCCGACTCGATGTCGTGCGAGGGGTGGGCGCTCTACTGCGAGCGCCTGGTGGGTGAGGCCCGGCCCGGCTTCCCGGACGGCTTCTATACGCCCGAGGAGCGGCTGTTCCAGCTGCAGAACCAGCTGCTTCGCGACGCCCGGGTGGTGATCGACACAGGCATCCACTGCGGCTTCCTCTCGTTCGACGACGCGGTGGCGTACCTCGCCAAGAACGTCCTCTTCGTGTCCGGCGCCGTCTCCACGGATCCGAAGCTGAACGACAGCGCCACCGAGCGATCGGACGTCGAGGTGGCCGAGAAGGCGGTCTTCCGCTACTCGAAGTGGCCGACGCAGGCGATCACCTATCACCTCGGGAAGGCCGAGATCCTCGCCCTTCGCGACGAGGTGCGGGCGATCGAGGGGGCCGGTTTCGACGAGCGGCGCTTCCACGAGGAGCTGTTGCTGCAGGGGACGATCCCGCCTGGCCTCGTCCGCGAGGCCCTCCTGTCGGCCGCCCGGGCGCGCGCCTCCGCGAAGGGCCAGAGCTGATGTACCGGGAGCCCGATTTCACCAGCCCGGCCCTCGCGAACGCACCGGAATGCCGCTTCGTCCCGGCCCCCGCCGACACCGTCCTGCCGGACGGCTTCATGTCGACCACGAACTTCCCGACGTACGTGAGGATCGGCGGCTCATGGCGGATGCCGGAGCGGCCGCGCATGGACAGCCACCTCGTGTGGGACCCGTCGCGTCTCCTCCTCGACGTCAAGGAGTTCCGGCTGGTGCGGAAGGGCGATCTCGTCGCGGTGGCGGTGAAGGAGGACGGCTCCGAGGGCGTCTTCGTCTGGGACAAGGGGTTCCTGGACGAGCCCGACATCACGCAGGACGAGGCGTTCTCGTTCATGTCGAGCGAGGTGAGCCGCGAGAAGCCGGTCAACTACGAGGCGATCCTCCGCGAGTTCCTCGCGAACCGCCGGCAGAAGGGGAACATCCTCTGGGTGATCGGACCGGCGCTCGTCCACGCGCGCGGCCGGATCGCGATGGAGTGGCTCATCCACCACGGCTTCTGCCACGGACTGATCAGCGGCAACGCGGTCGGCGTCCACGACGTGGAGGCGGCGCTCTTCGGGACGACGCTCGGGATGAAGGCCGACGGCTCCGGAGCCGCCCACGGACACGCGAGCCACATGAAGGCCATCAACGAGGTGAAGAAGGCCGGCTCGATCGACGCCCTCGTCCGCGAGGGCCGTCTCAGGGGCGGGATCATGCACGCCCTCGCCGTGACCGGCGTTCCGTACGTCCTGGGCGGCTCGATCCGCGACGACGGGCCGCTCCCGGAGACCATCGTCTCCGCGGTGGAGGCCCAGGCCGCGATGCGCGAGCTGACCGTGAAGGCCACGATGGTGGTGATGGTGGCGACGGCGCTCCACGCCATCGCGGCGGGGAACATGCTGCCGACGTTCTGCCGGCGCCCTGACGGCTCGCTCGACGAGATCACCACGATCTGCGTCGACCAGACCGAGTTCGTGGTCAACAAGCTGAAGGACCGGGGGACGCACCAGGCGTTCGGCGTCGTGACGAACGCTCAGGACTTCATGCGCCTGGTGCAGCTGGAGCTCGCGGCGCGGATCGGGGAGTAACGGGTTGACCGGCCAGGTTCACCGGATCAACGTCTCGGACGGCGGCGTCCCGAAGACGCGCGTCGCCGAGGCCCGCGTCCTGATCGGAGGTCTCGCGAACGACCGGCAGGGCGATCCGCGTTACCACGGCGGGCCGGAGCGGGCCGTGTCGCTCTTCAGCCTGGAGGTGATCGGGCGCCTCGCCGGGGACGGACACCCGATCGGCCCCGGCACGACCGGCGAGAACCTCACGATCGCCGGGCTGAGCTGGAGCCTCGTCTCACCCGGCGCCCGGCTCGTGCTCGAGCGCGGCGTCGTCCTCGAGATCACCTCGTACTGCTCGCCCTGCTCGAAGATCGCGGCCTCGTTCCAGGACGGCGACAGCGGACGAATCTGCCAGAAGCGGCACGCCGGGGAGAGCCGTGTTTACGCGCGAGTCGTCAGGGAGGGGCTCGTCCGGGAGGGCGAGGGGGTCGAGCTCGTCGAAGCGGGGGGCCCCCGGATCGGACTTGCAGTCGTTGGCCCGGATCTTTCATAGTCCGCTCCGGTGATGTCGTTCAGGCGCGCGGTCGGGCGATTGACGCTCTTCGTCGTGACGGCGATCGGCTTCTGCCCCGTCGCCACCGTCGGAACGATCCCGGCCCCCGCGGCGGCCGCCTCCTGCGCCGAGGAGTCCAGCTGCCGGCGCTGTCCCGCCTCCCCTTCCTCCTCCTCGTGCCCGACGGATCGCGACGCCTCCACCTGCCGTTCCTGCGTCGTCTGCGTCGCCGAGCTCCAGGAGCGAGAGTCGATCGCCGGCCGTCCCGGGCCGGGCGCCCTCGCCGAGCGCCCCTCCCGTTCCGCGGACGGCCTGGCCGCCTCCGGCGCTCATCGCCGTCTGGAGGTCCTGGGCGCCTCCCCTCCGGTCCAGCTCCTGGTCGTCACGTTCCGGTGCTGAGACGGTGGCGAGGGTCTGCGCCGACCCGCCGCTCATCGCTCCGTCTCCCGGGCCGCGCCTGCGGCCTCCGTCACCGACTGGTCCAGAACGGACCAAGGAGAACCCCATGAAGAAGAACATGCTCACGATCGCCGCCCTCCTCGCCCTCGTCTACAGCCCGCTCCTCGTGGCCGGCGAGAAGTGCGATCCGAAGAGCTGCGCCAAGGACGGCTCCAAGATCGCGGCGAAGTGCGATCCGAAGGACTGCCCCCCGTCGCCCGACTGCAAGAAGGTCTGCCCCGAGGGTGAGTCCAAGGCGGCGAAGAACGCGGCCAAGGGCGCCACCGCGAAGCCCGCCAAGGCGTAGCAAGCCCTCCCTCACTGGTACACCTGCATCACCTCGAAGGCCCGGGGAGCGTGCTCCCCGGGCCTTCTCTTTCCGTAGACTCGGAGCATGGCGAAGAAGCAGAGAGCGTCCGATCGCTGGACCTGGTGGGACTGGTGGCTCGACCGCAAGGAGCGCTGGGTGCGCGACGAGACACCGCAGCTGGACGAGGGCGTCTTCCGGGCCATCGCCGCGGGAACGGGCCTCCCGCCGATCCACCAGCGTTCCACGTTCCCTTTCCGGAACGTGCGCGACGGCGCGGACCGGTTCCTCGGGATCGCCAAGGGGGGGGAGCGGCCGTACGCCCGCATTTACACGCGGCTCGGGAACCCCACCACCGAGTACCTGGAGCGGATGATGTTCCGCCTGGAGGCGCACCACGTCATCGAGAAGGCCCTGGCGGCCGACGAGAAGGAGCCGACGATCGGCTCTCTGATCTTCGGCTCCGGGATGGGCGCGATCTCCTCCCTGATCCTCTCGCTCGTGAAGAGCGGCGACGCCGTCCTGGCCGGGAACATCTACGGCTGCTCGGACAGCTTCCTGCGCGGGCTCTCCAAGCTCGGCGTGGAGGCGGTCTTCTGCGACATGGGGGACCTGGACGACGTGGAGCGGTGCCTCGAGGTGCACCCGAACATCGTGGCGGTGTTCCTGGAGTCGCCCGAGAACCCGACTCTCCGCCTGGCCGACATCGAGACCATCTCCCGTCTCGCCGAGCGGCACGGCGCGCTCACGATCGTCGACAACACGTTCTGCTCGCCGTATCTCCAGCAGCCGTTCCGGCTCGGGGCGGACTTCGTCCTCCACTCCCTGACGAAGTTCATCAACGGTCACTCCACCTCGGTGGGCGGCGCCCTCCTCGGGCCGTTCCGGTTCATGAAGGCCGACTTCTTCCATTGGTACAAGGACCTCGGGGCGACGCCGTCTCCGTTCGACTCGTGGCTCAACTCGATGACGGTCCAGAGCCTGGCGGCGCGGCAGGAGATGCAGTCGGAGAGCGCCCTGCGCATCGCGACGTTCCTGAGGGGCCATCCGGCGGTCGCGCACGTCGCGTACCCGGGCTTCCCCGACTTCCCGCAGGGAGAGATCGTCCGCAAGCAGATGCGGAACGGGGGGTCGCTCATCAGCTTCGACCTCCTGGGCGGCGCCCCCGCGGGCGAAGCGCTGATGGACTATTTCACCCGGAAGGACACGCCGATGGAACTGGCCGTGAGCCTCGGCTCCGCCATCACCTACATCCAGCACCCGGCCTCGATGACGCACGCCGTGGTGCCGGCGGCCGACCGGATCGCGCGCGGCATCACCGACGGGCTGGTCCGGCTCTCCGTGGGGCTGGAGGGGCCGGAGGTGCTGATCGCGCACCTGGGGCAGGCGCTCGGGGGCTGATTCTCAGGCCGCGGCGGCCAGGCTCTCCTTCACCTGGGCGAGGCCGCCGTACGCCTGCTTGAGCATGGCGAGGATCAGGTACCAGCCGATCACGCTGAGCACCGGCATCTGGACGTACCAGGGGACCACCACGAGGTTCGTGTCCCAGATCCCGTGCAGCACGACGGCGATCACCCACCGCCGGACCACGATCGGGTGCATCAGCATCGAGAGCTCGAACTTCTTGTTTCCCTTCACCCGCCAGATGGCCGCGCCGATCATCGCCGTCCAGATCACGTGGCCGCCCGGCGAGAGGATGGCGCGCAGCATGATGCTGTCGAAGACGGCGCCCATGTTCGGTGAGTTGAAGGCGTAGCCGGCCGACTCGAACCCGGCGAACCCGGCTCCCACGGCCGCGCCGAACAGGATCCCGTTCAGCTGCCACGGGTACCTCATGGACGTGAGGACGAGGACCAGCGCCAGGGCCTTGCCGGTCTCCTCCCCGACGCCCGTCAGCATCGCCGGGATGATCGCTCCCGTCCCGGAGCCGGGGATGAAACGGAACAGGAGCATCGTCAGGACGAGGCTCAGCGCCCCCCCGATGAGGACCATCTTCACGACCTGGTAGATCGACACGTTCTTCGGCGTGTTCAGCTCGAAGAACAGGATCACGCACGAGAGGGGGACCACGAACGAGCCGATGACGATCAGGCCCGGGATGAAGTTCGTGTTCTTGAACTCGGTGATCCCGAGCCGCATCAGGACGTACGCCGCGGCGCAGCCGGCCAGGACGCGCCAGAAGACGCGCGGAGCCGGCCATCCCGCCTGCACCTCGGAGAGGGGCGGCGTGGTCTTCTCGGTGCCGACGGCGAACGTCTCCTCGATCTCGCCCTCGCCGAACTTGTGCGACAGGCCGCCGACGAGGACGTGCTTCACGTTGATGTCGGAGATGGTCGGGAGGTCGGCGACCTCGCTGATCTTGGCGCCGAGCCCGCCCAGCACGCCGCGGATGTCCCGCTGCTCCGC
>CAYLNK010000093.1:0-20624 GCA_964384675.1 uncultured Holophagales bacterium
GGGCGTCCCCGACGGCGGGCGGGGGCCGCCGCGGCCGGGGCCTCGGCGACCACCGGGGCAGGCACCGGCTCGACGAGCGCCGCCTCGACGACGACCTCGGCGGGCTTTGCGGCCTTCTCGGCTTTGGCCGCCTTCTCGGCCTTTGCGGCCTTGGCGGCACGGGCCTTGGTGATGGCGCGGCCCGTCTTGGCCTTCTTGGGACGCAGCCGGGAAACGTCGGGCGGCCCGAGGCGGATGCCGAACTTCTCCATGATGGTGTCGATGACCTTCTTGGCTTCCAACGCCGAGTCCTTTCCGAGCATCGTCTTCGCGTGCGCGATCGCGCCCGGCCGATCGATCCCCAGGGCCTTCCTGACGCTCCGGATCGGTCCGGCGCCGATCTTCTCCACGGACGTGCGGAAGCTCTTCGCGAGCGCCTCCTTGACTTCCTTCTCGGTGAGCGCCTTGTTCTTCCGCAGCATCTGCTCGATCTGCGCCTTCATCTTTCCGGCGTCGACGGCCATTCGTCCTCCCTCTTCTGAGCCCGGGTCAGTGACCAAACCAGGCACCCAAATTGTGACACAACTCAGTATTGGGGGATGCTTGGGTCGATCCGGGCCGACCACGCGAGGATCCCGCCCTCCAGGTTGACGGCCTTCGCGAGGCCCTTCTGGCGCAGGAACGCCACGGCCTGCGCGCTCCGTCCGCCGCTCCGGCAGGCGCAGACGATCTCCGCGTCCGCCGGCAGCTCCTGCCAGCGCCGGGGCAGCTGCCCGAGCGGGATGTGGACCACCGGCATCGGGTAGCGCGCCACCGCCAGCTCGCGGTCCTCGCGGACGTCCAGGACGACGAGCGTCTCGCCGCGGTCGTGCCTCTCCTTCAGCTCTTCGACGGTCATGGGCTCTCCTTCGGGCCGACCATACGTCGCCGCCGCCGACCACGCCAGCGGCCGGCAGTTGATAGGATCGACCCATGCTTGAAGAGTTCCGCACCGAGAGCTTCATCGACTTCCAGAAGCCCGACAGCCGCGCCGCCATGGAGGCGGCGATCGCCAAGGTCGAGGCCGAGGCCGGCCTCGAGGTCCCGCTCGTCATCGGCGGGGCGCGTGTCACGACCGGACGCCTCCTCGAGAGCACGAACCCCGCGGAGCGGACCCAGCTCCTCTCCCGGCACCACCTCGCGAGCGGCGAGCACGCCCAGCAGGCGATCGACGCCGCCCTCTCCGCCCAGGAGCCCTGGCAGCGCCTGCCCGCCCGCGAGCGGGCCAGCGTCCTGCTTCGCGCGGCCCGGCGCATGCGCGACCGCCGCCACGAGCTCAACGCGACCATGGTCCTCGAGATCGGCAAGTCGTGGCCCGAGGCCGACGTCGAGACCGCCGAGGCGATCGACTTCCTCGAGTTCTACGCCCGGGAGATGCTGCGCTGGGGCGGCGAGATCCCGGTCACGCCGCTGCGTGGCGAGTTCCCCGAGACGCTCTATCTCCCGCTCGGCGTCGGCGCCGTGATCCCGCCCTGGAACTTCCCGTGCGCGATCCTCACCGGCATGACGGTGGCAGCCGCCGTCACCGGCAACGCCGTGGTGCTCAAGCCCGCGTCCGACACGCCGCTGATCGCCTGGCGCGTCTTCCAGATCCTGGAGGACGCCGGCCTGCCGCCGGGCGTCGTCAACTACCTGCCCGGCCCCGGCAGCTCGGTGGGCGATTTCCTGGTCGAGCACCCGAAGACACGTTTCATCTCGTTCACGGGGTCGATGGCGGTGGGCCTTTCGATCAACCAGAAGGCCGCCCGCGTCGGGCCGGGACAGCTCTGGATCAAGCGCACCGTCCTCGAGATGGGCGGCAAGGACTTCATCGTGGTGGATGCGGACGCCGACTTCGACGACGCGGTGCAGCAGGTCGTGGGCTCGGCGTTCGGCTTCCAGGGACAGAAGTGCTCGGCCTGCTCGCGCGCGATCGTCCACGAGTCGATCTACGCCCGCTTCTGCGAGGCGGTGGCCGCGAGGACCGACGCCCTGGTGATGGGCAGTACCAAGCATCAGTCCAACACCATCGGGCCCGTCGCCTCGGAGAAGCAGTTCCGCACCGTGACGGAGTACGTCGGGATCGGCAAGGCCGAGGCGCGGCTGATCGCCGGCGGCACCTCGGACGGCTCGGTGGGCAATTTCGTGCGGCCCACGGTCTTCGCGGACGTCGAGGCGTCGCACCGGATCTTCAGGGAGGAGATCTTCGGACCCGTCCTCGGCCTCTCGAAGGCCCGCGACTTCGACCACGCGATGGAGCTCGCCAACGCCACGGAGTACGGTCTCACCGGCGCGTACTTCGGGCGCGATCGCTACCGCATCGCGGAGGCCAAGCGGCGCCTCTTCTGCGGCAACCTCTACATCAACCGGAAGTGCACGGGCGCGCTCGTCGGCGTCCATCCGTTCGGCGGCTTCAACATGTCGGGGACGGACAGCAAGGCGGGCGGACGGGACTACCTGGGCCTCTTCCTTCAGGCGAAGTCGATCTCCGAGAAGCTCTGAACCCCAGCGACCCCGCCAGGGGTGCGGGGGGCGGCGCCGGAGCCCCCCGCAACAGCTAGTCCAGCGACCCCCCAGGGGCGCGGGGAGCGGCGCCGGAGCCCCCCGCAACGGCTAGTCCAGCGACCCCGCCAGGGGCGCGGGGGGCGGCGCCGGAGCCCCCCGCAACAGCTAGTCCAGCAACCCCGCCAGGGGCGCGGGGGGCGGCGCCGGAGCCCCCCGCAACGACTCGCAGCACGCTTCGCGGCAGCGCTCGTACACCGAGCCGCGCTGCCGGGCGGCGAAGCCCGCGTCGCGGATCAGGCCGACCATGTCGTCGCGCGTCATCCGGTTGTGCGCTCCGGCGGCCGCGACGACGTTCTCCTCGATCATGATCGAGCCGAGGTCGTCCGCCCCGAAGAGCAGCGACACCTGGCCGATCTTCTTCCCCTGCGTCACCCACGACCCCTGCACATGGGGCACGTTGTCGATGTAGAGGCGCGATAGCGCGAGCGTGCGCAGGTAGTCGTAGCCTCCCGCCGTCTCGACCGTGCCGTCCATCGCGGTGTTCTCTTCCTGGAACGTCCACGGGATGAAGGCCGTGAACGACTCCGCCCCCTCGCGGAGCGACTCGTCCTGAGCGTCCCGCACGACGTCGAAGTGGTGGAGCCGCTCCTCGTACGTCTCGCCGACGCCGAACATCATCGTCGCGGTGGTCGGCATCCCCAGCCGGTGCGCCTCGCGATGCACCTCCGTCCATTTCGCGGTCGGGGCTTTGGCCAGTGCCCAGATCCGCTTGCGCACCGAGTCCTCCAGCACCTCGGCGCCGCCTCCGGGAACCGACATCAGGCCGGCGGCCTTCAGGCGCGTCAGCACCTCGGCGACCGAGGACTTCTCCTTCTTGGCGAGGAAGTGGATCTCGGGC
Source organism: uncultured Holophagales bacterium (assembly GCA_964384675.1). Classification (GTDB taxonomy): domain Bacteria; phylum Acidobacteriota; class Thermoanaerobaculia; order UBA5066; family UBA5066; genus CAYLNK01. Next base: position 3,401 of record CAYLNK010000093.1, read on the forward strand.
GCCGACAAGGCGTGCCGGTGGATCCCCGGGTACCGGTCTCTGAGGAAGCCGAGGAGCTCCTCGTAGAACGAGAACGGCAGCTCGGCGTGGACTCCGCCCTGGAGCAGGACGCCGGTGCCGCCGAGCGCGAGGGTCTCTTCCACCTTCTTCCCGATCTCCTCGAGCGGGAGGACGTACCCCTCCTCGTGCCCGGCGGGACGGTAGAACGCGCAGAACGTGCAGCGGTACACGCAGACGTTGGTGTAGTTGATGTTCCGGTCGACCTGGAACGTCACGACGCTCCGGCCGTGGAGCCGCGCCCTGACGTCGGCAGCCGCGGCGCCGACCTCCAGGAGCGTCGCCTCCTGGAAGAGCGTCAGGCCGTCGGCACGGGTGAGCCGCTCGCCGGCACGGGTCCGGCGCAGCACCTCCCGTACCCGGGGGGACCCTCCGAGGCCGCGCACCGGGGGGGACGGCAGGACGGCGGGCGGAGCCGCGAGGACGTCCGGCGCGGGCACGGGCGCGCCCTCAGCGTTCCCGGCGCGGGACGAGCGGCACGCCGGCGAACGGCGGGAGATCCGGCGACGGGATCAGGCCGCGGACGTGGGCGCGCCGGTAGAACTCCGAGAGCCCCTTCTCGTCCTCGAGCGCGAGGTCGTGGTGGAGGCTCCCGTCGAGGTACTCGGCCAGCCCCTGCCGCGACCGCCCGGTCCGCTCCACCGCGGCGTCGAGGATCTCGTCGAAGTGGCGTTTCCCGTAGTCACGCGCCCAGAGGAACGGCTCCGGGGCCACTCCCGGACGCACGGCCCAGACCGCGAAGACGAACGGCAGACCGGTGAGGCGCCGCCACCCTTCCGCCAGGTCCAGCACGTGCAGACCCGACAGGTCCGCGGACAGCGCAGGGTCGCCGATCAGGAGCCCGGCGTCGTGGTGCCGCAGCATCTCGGGCAGATCGGGCGCGGCCTCGTGGAACTCGGGGCGCGTGCCGATGAGGTCCTCGAAGAGGATCCGCACCATCGCCGCGGAGGAGCGCGACGAGGCGTCGAGGGCCACCGTCCGGACGTCCTCCAGAGGCTTCCGGGAAGCCAGGAGGACGCTCCGCACCCGCTCCTTCGACGCGATCCCGACCCCTCGGACGATCCGGATGCCGGGGATCCGGGCCGCCTCGACGGACGGGATCAGCCCGGCGTCCACCTCGCCCCGGGCCAGACGCGCCGCGCAGGCCGACGGGATGTCGGTGATCCGCTCCACGCCCTCCACCGCCCCCTTGAGGAAGCCCCAGGTGAGGGGCCAGGCGTTGACGTAGTCGACCAGGGAGAGGCGGACGAGCGGTTCCATCATCAACATCATACGATGCGCCGCGCGCCCCGGACTCGTTCAGAATGCGGGCCCGTGCCGGATCGCCTCCTCACCGTGAGCGTCCTGATGCCGTGCCTGAACGAGGCCGAGACCATCGAGCGGTGCGTGCGTTCGGCCCGCTCGGCTCTCGACGCGGCGGGCCTCGACGGCGAGGTGCTCGTGGCGGACAACGGCTCCACCGACGGCTCCCAGTCGCTGGCCGCCGCGGCCGGCGCGCGCGTCGTCGACGTCCCGGAGAAGGGCTACGGAGCCGCGCTCCTCGGCGGGATCGCGGCGGCCCGCGGACGGTACGTCGTGATGGGGGACGCGGACGACAGCTACGACTTCGGGGCGGTGCCTGCCTTCGTGCGCGCGCTAGACGCCGGCGCCGACCTCGTCATGGGCTCGCGCTTCTCCGGGGAGATCCGCCCGGGCGCGATGCCGTTCCTTCACCGCTGGCTCGGCAACCCCGTCCTGACCGGCCTCGGCCGGCTCTTCTTCGGCGTACCCGTCTCCGACTTCCACTGCGGCCTGCGCGGCTTCCGGGCCGGGGCGATCGAGCGGCTCGGGCTGCGCACGACCGGGATGGAGTTCGCGAGCGAGATGGTGGTGAAGGCCAGCCTCTTCCGCCTCGCGATCACCGAGATCCCGGTGACGCTCCGGCCCGACGGCCGCTCCCGCCCGCCGCACCTGCGCACCTGGCGAGACGGCTGGCGGCACCTGCGGTTCCTCCTCGTCTACTCGCCGCGCTGGCTGTTCGTCCTGCCCGGCCTCCTGCTCGCGCTTCTCGGAGCCGCCCTGATGCTCTACGTGCTGCCGGGGCCCCGCCCCCTCCTCGGGGCACGCCTCGACGTGCACACCATGCTCCTCGGCGCCGGGATGGTGCTGATCGGCGTGCAGGCCGTGCTGTTCGGCGTCTTCGCGAAGGTCTTCGCGATCACCGAGGGGCTGCTCCCCCTGGACGGCCGCCTCGAGGGCCTGTTCCGACGGATCACGCTCGAGGCGGGGCTCCTCGCCGGCGTGCTGCTCTCGATCGGCGGGCTGGTGCTCGTCGGCCTCGTCACGCGACGGTGGGCCGCGTCCGACTACGCGGATCTCCAGTACGGCCAGACGATGCGCTGGATGATCCCCGGGGTCCTCCTCCTCGCGCTCGGCGCGCAGACGATCCTGTCGTCGTTCTTCCTCTCGATCCTCGGCCTGAAGCGTCGATGACGGCCATGGGCGGACTGGGCGCCGTCTCGACCCTCCACGACCGGGCAGTCTTCGGGCGGCGTGTGCGCGTGCTGGCGCGGGAGATCGCGCGGCTCGCACCGGCCGGCCGATTGGTGGACGTCGGCTGCGGCAGCGGAGACGTGGCACGCGCCGTCTCGACGCTGCGGCCGGACGTGAGGGCGGAAGGCTACGACGTCCTCGTGCGGGCCGCGACGGCGATCCCGGTGACGGCCTTCGACGGCCGCCACCTGCCGCTCGCCGACGGCGCAGCCGATGCCGCGCTCCTGGTCGACGTCCTCCACCACGCGGACGACCCCGCCGCGCTCCTGGCCGAGTGCGCCCGCGTGGCGCGCGTCGTCGTGGTGAAGGACCACCTCATGGCGGGGGCGCTCGACGAGCGGACGCTGGCGTTCATGGACTGGGTCGGCAACCGGCCGCACGGCGTCGTGCTGCCCTATCGCTACTTCACCGCCGCGACGTGGGGGGAATGCCACGCGCGGGCCGGCCTGGCGGAGTCGGCGCGAGGCGACGTCTCCGACCTCTACCCGTTCCCGTTCTCGCTCCTGTTCGGGCGCGGGCTCCACCTGGTCGTCCGGCTCGAGAGACGGTAATCCGGGCGATTCGCGCGGAGGGGGTGCGGGGGCACCCGGCGTCCGGGTGCCTCGAAAAACGCGATTTCGCGCGGAGGGGGTGCGGGGGCACCCGGCGTCCGGGTGCCTCGAAAAACGCGATTCGCGCGGAGGGGGTGCGGGGGCACCCGGCGTCCGGGTGCCCCCGCGGTACTTCAGCCCGCCGACATCGACGAGAGGAACTCCCCGTTCGTGCGGGTCTTGTCGAGACGCTCGATGAGGAGCTCCATCGCCTCCACCGTGGAGAGCGGGTTGAGCACCTTGCGTAGGATCCAGACGCGGTTGAGCTCCGCCTTGTCGAGGAGCAGCTCTTCCTTTCGCGTACCGGAGCGGTTGAGGTCGATCGCCGGGAAGACGCGCCGGTCGACGAGCTTCCGGTCCAGGTGGACCTCCATGTTCCCGGTCCCCTTGAACTCCTCGAAGATCACGTCGTCCATCCGCGAGCCGGTGTCGATCAGCGCGGTCGCCATGATGGTGAGGGAGCCGCCCTCCTCGATGTTGCGGGCCGCGCCGAAGAAGCGCTTCGGCTTCTGGAGCGCGTTGGCGTCGACTCCGCCCGACAGGACCTTGCCCGACGGCGGGCACGTCGTGTTGTAGGCGCGCGCGAGGCGCGTGATGGAGTCGAGGAGGATCACGACGTCGCGTTTGTGCTCGACGAGGCGCTTGGCCTTCTCGATCACCATCTCGGCGACCTGCACGTGGCGGGTGGCCGGCTCGTCGAAGGTGGAGCTGATCACCTCGCCCTTCACCGACCGCTGCATGTCGGTGACCTCCTCGGGCCGCTCGTCGATGAGGAGCACGATGAGCGTGATCTCGGGGTGGTTCGTCGTCACCGAGTTGGCGAGCGCCTGCAGCAGCATCGTCTTGCCGGTGCGGGGCGGAGCGACGATCAGGCCGCGCTGTCCCTTGCCGACCGGGGCGATCAGGTCGAGGACGCGCGACGAGAGGTTGGTCGGGATCTCGAGCTTGATCCGCTCCTGCGGGTAGAGAGGGGTCAGGTTGTCGAAGAGGATCTTCTCGCGCGCCACGTCGGGGTGCTCGAAGTTGACCGCTTCGACCTTGATCAGCGCGAAGTACCGCTCCCCCTCTTTGGGCGGGCGGATCTGACCGGAGATCGTGTCGCCGGTGCGCAGGCCGAACTTGCGGATCTGGGACGGCGAGACGTAGATGTCGTCCGGGCCGGCCAGGTAGTTGTACTCGGGGGCGCGCAGGAAGCCGAAGCCGTCCGGCAGCACCTCGAGGACGCCCTCCGAGAAGATCAGGCCGAGGCGCTCGGTCTGCGCCTGGAGGATCTTGAAGATCAGCTCCTGCTTGCGCAGGGCGGGAGCCCCCTCGACCTCGAGCTCCTGGGCGATCTTCACCAGCTGCGGCATGCCGTGGTTGTGGAGCGTGCGGATGTCGAGCATCGGCTCGTCGTGCACCTCCGCCGGCGGATCGTCGACGTCTGCGGGGAGGTCTCGCGGGTCGATGTTCGGGGCGTAGTCGGCGCCGGGCACCTTGCGTCGGGGCATCGTCATCTCTCCTTTGCGGAGGAGCCGGACGGCGGGTTCGCCCGACCGCTCGGGGCATGGGCTGCCCCGGACACGGCCGCGACGACGCGGGACGCCAGCTCGCGGAGGTTCTCGCCGGTCTCGGCCGAGACGGGCTGGAGGGGACGTGAGGGGTCTTCGTACTCCACCGCCAGCTCGCGGCGGCGCCGGACGCGCTCGGACGGCTTCACGGCGTCCCACTTGGTCGCGGCCACGATGGTCGGCACGCCCGAGGTACGCAGGAAGAGGGCCATCGAGCGGTCGGACTCCTGGGGGGACAGCCGTCCGTCGACGAGGAGAAGAGCCACCGCGGGCCTCGGCTCGATCGACAGCAGCTCCTCGATCAGCCCGGCGAATTTCTCCCGATCCTGCCTGGCCACCTTGGCGTAGCCGTAGCCCGGGCAATCGACGAGGTCGAAGCGCTCGTCGACCCGGTACCAGTAGAGCGCTTGCGTGCGGCCCGGGGTCTGCGAGACGCGCGCCACGGGGACGTCGAGGAGAGCGTTCAGGAGGCTGGACTTCCCCACGTTCGATCGCCCGAGCACGGCCAGCGAGGGGAGGACGGGTGGAGCCGGACGCTGTCCCGCGTTGTGCCCCTGGAGGACCACCCGGACGCTCTTGCCGAGCAGACCTCTCCCGCCCGCGGCCCGGGGCCGGGAACGATCAGCAGACGAGGACGAACGCTTTGGCTGGAGAGACATCGAGGGTGGGTTCAGTTGGTGAGTAGGCCCGGAGGACCGACACCATACACCGCCCCTGGCTACGGTCAAGTGAGACGGATTGTTTCCCCGCGCCGCCCCGGCGCGGAGCGGCTCGGGTCAGGCGGGCCCGAGCGCCTTGACCAGGTAGTGGCCGCTTCGTCGAAAGCCGGTACAGGCCGCCGGCGTGGATCCCTCGAGGACGATCGCGTCGAGGCCGAGCATCCGGAGACGGCCCTCGAGCGATACGCGGCGATCCTCGGACAGGGAGCAGTACACCTCGGGCGTCGACCGGATGTCGGCGTGGATCGAGAGGCCGGCCCGCCGGTACTCGTACGGGGCTGCCGAAGGGTTCGCGACCGCGAGACGCGCCCCCGCCTTCAGACCGGCCGCGACGAGCTCCCGTTCGCGCAGCCCCCACGGGTCCTCGCGGGGCGCGGTGAAAACGTGCCGATGAAGGGTCGGCACGACGAAGAGCAGTAGGACGACCGAGGCGGCCACCGGGATGGCCCGCTTGGCGGACGACTCGTGCCCCAGCACGAGGAGAAGGATCGCCAGGGGCAGCCAGAAGGGCACGGCCAACCGGGCTTCCAGGTGGACGAGAACGTAGAGCCCAATCGCGGCGAGCGGGGAAAGCGCGAACCAGATCAGCCTCGTCTGACCGGCCCGGCGCGCGGCACCGGGAAAGGCCACCAGCACCAGCAGGACCACGGCAGCGCCGAAACCCGACAGCAGCGCGTCGTGCAGCACGGGCAGCTCGGCGCGTATCCGACGGAGCTGGGCGGTCGGCTCGAGACGCGTCTTCAAGCCGTCCTCCCAGTACGCTGGATCCGAGTCCCACGGGAACGCGGAGACCGGACCTCCACCGGCGAAGAGGATCCGGGGCTCTTCGAGCACGACGGGGATAGGGCGCCGGACGGCTCCGAACCGGGAGGGCGTGGACGTTCCCGCGGCGCGAGTGATCACTCGAGGCCCCTCGGCACCCGGGCCGTGCCACTCGTTCACATACCAGCCGTAGTTCAGGCGGCCGGCGTCGCCGGTCGTGAACCGCCCATAGTGCAGGCTGAGGACGGCGATCCACGGCAGCGAGACCACGGCGAACCCGGCGCCGGCCGTCAGGAGGAGCCGGAACCCGGGACCCCGCCACGCACCCGCCAGGAGCGCGACTGCGAGCACCGCCCCGGCCACAGGGAAGACGATCGCCTTGGCAAGGTAGGCGAGAGCGAGCAGGACTCCGAAGCCGAAGGCGGAGCCCCTGGATCCCCAGACGAGGAGGACCGCCTCCCGGGTCGCCAGGAGAAGCAGGCCCGAGAGGAGGAGATCGGGCGTGACGATGCCCGCGAGGTGTGCGGTCCCATACCAGAGGTAGCAGCCCCCGCCGAGCACGAGGAGGTCTTCCCGGCCCCGTTCGTCCGCGACTCCAGCCACGCCGGCGCATGCGTGCACGAGCCGCTCGACGGCGATCCAGCCGAGGACCCACGCCAGGAGCTGTACGGCATGGGCGGCCGGCGCTTCGACCTCGAGGGCCGGGGCCAGGACGCGGCGGACGAGACCGACGGCGAGGGGAAAGAGCGGGCTCCAGTACGAGTTGACGAGACGCCCCCAATCCCCGCGGACGACGCCGTCGCCCATCTCGAGGTAATGCACGCCGTCCGGGTTCATGTCGAACCGGAAGCGCCACCACGTCACGACACCGGTCACCAGCGCCAGCGCCCGCAGGGACCAAGCCAGGCGGAACCGGAGCCCCACCCTGGCCGCTCCCGGGACCGCGCTCACCGCCTGGCTATCAGTGCGCGAGATCCGAAGGCGGCGCGGGCACCTCGGCCGGCAGGACTCCAGCGACGAGCGGCGTCGGGGCCCGTTCGAGCGTCATCCGGACGACCTCGTCCACGTTCTCCACGAGGTGGAACTCCATGACGTTCCGGATCTCCTCCGGGATGTCGTCCAGGTCCTTCTCGTTCTCCTTCGGCAGGACGATCGTGGCGATCCCGGCCCGGAACGCGGCCAGGAGCTTCTCCTTGATCCCCCCCACCGGGAGGACCTTGCCGCGAAGCGTGATTTCGCCCGTCATCGCGACGTCCTTCCGGACGGCGATGCCGGTCACGGCCGAAAGGATCGACGTCGCCATGGTGATCCCGGCCGACGGCCCGTCCTTGGGGATGGCGCCCTCCGGGATGTGGACGTGGATGTCCTTCTTCTCGTAGAAGTCGGGCTCGGCGCCGTACAGCTCGGCCCGGGAGCGGACGTAGGAGAGCGCCGCGCGGGCCGACTCCTGCATCACGTCGCCGAGCTGGCCGGTCAGGACGAGGTTGCCCTTGCCGCGCATCAGCGTCGTCTCGATGTGGAGGACGTCGCCGCCCGTCTCCGTCCACGCCAGGCCCGTCGAGAGGCCGATCTCGGCGATCTCGCCCTTCTTGCTCGGCCGGTACTTCGGCTTGCCGAGGAACCCCGTGAGGTTCTCGGCGGTGACCGTGATGGAGCCCTCGGGGACGTCGTTGCCGACGATCTTCCGGGCGATCTTGCGGCAGACCGAGGCGATCTCACGCTCCAGGCTGCGCACCCCCGCCTCGCGCGTGTACTTCTCGATCAGGCCGTACAGCGCCCCGTCCTCGAAGAGGGCCTGCATCGGGGTGAGGCCGTTCTCCTTCACCTGCTTGGGCACCAGGAACTGCTTGCCGATCGCCAGCTTCTCGTTCGGGGTGTAGCCGGAGAGGTTGATGATCTCCATCCGGTCGCGGAGCGCGGGTGGGATGGGATGCACCACGTTGGCCGTGGCGATGAACATCACCTTCGACAGGTCGTACTCGACGTCGAGGTAGTGGTCCACGAACGCGTGGTTCTGCTCCGGGTCGAGCACCTCGAGCAGCGCCGACGACGGGTCGCCCCGGAAGTCGGTCGACATCTTGTCGACCTCGTCCAGCAGGAAGACCGGGTTCACGGTGCCGGCCTTCTTCATCAGCTGGATGATCTGGCCCGGGAAGGCGCCGATGTAGGTGCGGCGATGGCCGCGGATCTCCGCCTCGTCCCGCACGCCGCCCAGCGACAGCCGCACGAACTTCCGGTTGAGCGACTTGGCGATGCTCTTGGCGAGCGACGTCTTGCCGACGCCGGGAGGGCCGGCGAAGCAGAGGATCGTCCCCTTCGACTCGGTCACCAGCTGCCGCACGGCCAGGAACTCGAGGATCCGCTCCTTCACCTTGGCGAGCCCGTAGTGGTCCTCGTTCAGGATCCGCTCGGCGTGGCGGATGTCCTTCATCTCGCGCGACGCCTTCTTCCACGGCATCGAGGTGAGCCAGTCGATGTAGTTCCTCGAGACCGTCGCCTCGGCGGAGACGTTGGGCATCGCCTCGAGCCGCTTCAGCTCGGCGAGGGCCTTCTCCTTCGTCTCCTTGGGCATCCCGGCCTTCTCGATCTTGGCGCGCAGCTCCTCGATCTCGTCGGACTTCTCGTCCTTCTTGCCGAGCTCCTGGTGGATCGCCTTGATCTTCTCGTTGAGGTAGTACTCCTTCTGGGCCCGCTCCATCTGCTTCTTGACCTTGTTGTTGATCCGGCGGTCGATGTTGATCTTCTCGATCTCGACCTCCAGCAGGTCGTGCAGCTTCTGGAGCCGCTCCAGCGGGTTCACCGTCTCGAGGAGCGCCTGCTTCTCCACCGTGGCGATCGACGTGGGCAGGTGCCCCGCCAGCATGTCGGCGAAGACGTCCGGGTCGTCGAGCTTCAGCGACGACAGGAGACCTTCGAACGCCAGGTGGTGGGAGAGCTTCGCGTACTGCTCGAAGACGCCCAGCACCTTCTGCAGGTACCGGCTCACGTCCTCCGTCACCGCGCCGGCCCGGAAGTCGAGCCGCTCGACCCCGACCGAGAGGTGGTCGGGCGCCGTGATCCAGCGGCGGATCCGGCCGCGGGTGGTCCCCTCGACCATCACCTTGATGTGCCCGTTCGGGAGCTTCAGGGACTGGACGACGGTGGCGAGGACGCCGATCTCGTAGATGTCCCCGGGGGCCGGCTCGTCGACCTTCGGATCGCGCTGGGCCGACAGGAAGATCTGCTTGTCCGGGAGCGCCAGCGACGCCTCGAGGGCGGCGATCGAGGAGCCCCGTCCGACGACGAAGGGCGCCATCATCCGCGGGAAGACCACCATGTCCCGGAGCGGAACGAGGGGCAGGGTGCGCAGCGGGAAAAGAGCCTCCGGGCCTGGTGTGGTGGTCATGGAGTCACCTCGAAAGAAGAAGTCGGATGCCCCGGCCGGGGCGAATCACGGAAGGGGAACCCGGCGCCGGGGCTCCCCGGAGCCATGCCGCCTCAGCCCGCCTTCCGGAGGGAGAGGATCGGGGCGGCTCGCCGCAGGACGGCGTCCCGGGTGATGACGCATTCCTCGATCTCCTCCTCGGAGGGCACCCGGTACATCACGTCGAGCATCAGCTCCTCGAGGATGATCTTCAGCCCGCGGGCGCCGACGTTCCGCTCCAGGGCCTCGTCCGAGATCGCCTCCAGCGCGTCGTCGGTGAAGCGCAGGGAAACGTTCTCGAACTCGAGGAGGGTCTGGTATTGCTTGATGAGGGAGTTCTTCGGCTCCTTCAGGATGGAGACCAGGGCGGCGCGGTCGAGGTCGTGCAGGGTGGCGACGACCGGCACGCGGCCGATGAACTCCGGGATCATGCCGAACTTGATCAGGTCCTCGGGGTGGACCTTCTGGAGCATCTCGCCGGCCCGCTTCTCCTTCTTCGTGGGGATCTTGGCGCCGAAGCCCATCGACTTCTCGGTGAGCCGGCGGCCGATGATCTCCTCGAGGCCCACGTAGGCCCCGCCGCAGATGAAGAGGATGTTGGTCGTGTCGATCTGGATGAACTCCTGGTGGGGGTGCTTGCGCCCGCCCTGGGGCGGCACGTTCGTCACCGTCCCCTCCAGGATCTTCAGGAGCGCCTGCTGGACCCCTTCGCCCGAGACGTCCCGGGTGATCGACGGGTTCTCGCCCTTGCGGGCGATCTTGTCGATCTCGTCGATGTAGACGATCCCGCGCTCGGTCTTCTCCTTGTCCTGCCCCGCCGCCTGGTAGAGCTTCAGGATGATGTTCTCGACGTCCTCGCCGACGTAGCCCGCCTCGGTCAGGGTCGTGGCGTCGGCGATGGTGAACGGGACCGACAGCATCTTGGCGAGCGTCTGGGCCAGGAGGGTCTTCCCGGTGCCCGTCGGCCCGATCAGCAGGATGTTCGACTTCTGGAGCTCGACGTCCAGCTTGCGGTTCTTCTCGAAGTAGTCGATCCGCTTGTAGTGGTTGTAGACCGCGACCGCGAGCTTCCGCTTGGCCTGCTCCTGGCCGACCACGTACTCGTCGAGGAACTCCTTGATCTCACGTGGCTTCGGAAGCTTGGTCTCCGGCTTGGCCTGATCCAGGACCCGGTCCTCGGCGATGATGTCGAGGCAGATGTCGACGCATTCGTCGCAGATGTAGACCGTGGGTCCCGCGATCAGCTTCTTCACGTCCCGCTGGGACTTGTTGCAGAAGCTGCAACGGAGGACGTCGCCGGAACCTGTCTTCTTCGTCATGGACTCCCTGCCCCTGCCCCCGGAGGGGCTTGCCGTGGATCTTACCCCACGGCACCCGACCGGCTCCCCGCGCCGCGGGACGTGTTCCTGATTCCCGGAAGCCGCGGGGCGCGCTCATGCCGCCGACGGGTTTCCAGGTTCTTCACGCCGCGGTGGGTCGGAGCTCCTCGCGCCGCCGGATGACCGTGTCGATCAGCCCGTACTCCTTCGCCGCGTCGGCCTCGAAGATGTTGTCCCGGTCCGTGTCCTTCTCGATCCGCTCGATGCTCTGGCCCGTGTGCTGGGACAGGAGCTCGTTCAGGCGCCTCTTCATCCGCAGGATGTCCCGCGCGTGGATCTCGATGTCCGACGCCTGCCCTTCCATTCCGCCGAGCGGCTGGTGGATGAGCACCCGGGCGTTCGGCAGGGCGTGCCGCTTCCCCTTGGCGCCCCCGGCCAGGAGGACCGCCGCCATGGAGGCGGCCTGCCCGACGCAGTAGGTGGCCACGTCCGGCTTCACGTACTGCATCGTGTCGTAGATCGCGAGACCGGCCGTGACCGAGCCGCCCGGCGAGTTGATGTAGAGCGTGATGTCCTTCTCCGGGTTGTCGGCCTCGAGGAAGAGCATCTGGGCGATCACCAGGTTCGCGACGTAGTCGTCGATCGGCGTCCCCAGGAAGATGACGTTGTCCTTCAGGAGGCGCGAATAGATGTCGAAGGCGCGCTCCCCCCGGTTGGTCTGCTCGATCACCATGGGGGGATGCGGCGGAATCCAGTTGGCGCGGGGCTCCGCGGCTCCCGCAAGAGACCTCGGATCCCGCTCGGCTCGATCCAGTCGGTTCATTCGCATGTCCATCACTCCTCTAACGCCCCGGGTGGGTCACGGGATTCCCCGGAAGGAGAGCGCTCCGCCGGGGAGGGGACCGGGAGAGCCCGGCGCGGGGCTCGACCCTAGCCAAGGACTGCGGGGACGGCCTCCGCCACCAGGAACTCCAGGACCTTCTCGATCCGCATCTCCTCGCGGAGCCCCTCGAGCCGGTCGTTCTTGACGAGGGCGGCCTTCAGCTCCGAGTACGAGGTGCCGCCCGCCGCGGCTTGCCTCTTGATGGCGGCGTCGAGCTCCGTGTCGGTCACGGCGACGGCCTCCGCCTCGCCGATGGCGTCCAGGAGCAGGTACTCCTTGACCCGGCGCACCGAGGTCTCCCGGGCCGCCCCGCGCATCTCGTTCCAGTCGATCTCGGCCGCCTTCAGGTCGACCCCCTGGCGGGCCAGGGCGCGGGCGTAGTTCTTCAGGGCGGAATCGATCTCGGCCTCCACCATCGACTCGGGCGCGTCGATGTGGTTCAGGGCGAGGAGGCCGTCGAGCACGGCCCGGCGCCGCTTCTCCTTGAGGTCGTCCTCTTTCTGGCGGCGGATCGACTCCCCGACCTTCTCGCGCAGCATGGCGAGGTCGGCCCCCTCGGGGGTCTCCCCGTCGCGGGGGGTGAGCGCCTGGCGGGCGAAGTCGTCGTCCAGGGCGGGGAGCACCCGCTTCTTGAGCGCGATCAACGTGCCGCTGTAGAGGACGGTCTTGCCGGCGAACTCGCTGTCCTGCATCTCGGCCGGGAAGCTCTTCTGGAACGTGAACGAGATCCCCGGCTCGGCGTTCCTGAGGTTCGCGGTGAGCTCCGGCATCGTCTGCTCACCGCCGATCTCGATCATCGCCTTCTCGGCGTCGAAGTCCTTGCCGTCCCCTCCCGGGAAGCTTCCGTGGAGATCGACCAGCGCGAAGTCCCCGTCCATGGCCGGGCGGTCCTCGATCGGGTCGAACGAGGCGTGCGACTCGCGGATCCGCTCGATCGTCTTGCCGATCTCGTCGTCCGTGGCGTGCGTCGGGTCCGACGGCACCTTGAGCCCGCGGTAGTCCTTCGGGTTCACGGCCGGGCGGATCTCGACCTCGACCTTGAAGGAGAGCGGCTCGTCGAGCTCGAACTTCAGCTCGTCCACCTTCGGCTGCCCGATCAGGTTGAGGCCCTTCTCCTGGATGGCGTCCGAGAGGGCGTCCCTCAGGAGATGCTCGAGCACCTCGCTCTTCAGCTCCTTCTGGAACCGCTTCTTGATCACCTCGAGCGGCACCTTCCCGGGCCGGAAACCCGGGAGGCGGACCTGCTTGCCGATCTCGCGGGCGGTCCGCTCGGTGGCACGCTTCACCTCCTCGAGGGAGACCTCGAGGGTGAGCGATCTCTTGGTGGAGGAGTCTTCGACGTAGGACGTGATCATGCTCATTCCGTCTTTCCTGGTGCGGGAGGAGGGACTCGAACCCTCACGGGTCGCCCCACCGGCTCCTAAGACCGGCGCGTCTGCCATTCCGCCACTCCCGCGGGCCGGCGGACCATAGCACGCGACGGGCGTCGGTCTGCGTGGCCGGCCGCAGGCCGCGGGCGGCCGAGGGGAAGGTAGGGGAACCGAAGCCGGAGGACCACGGCCTCGCCGCTGACGCGGATCGGCTTCAGGTTGCCCCCGGGCACCTCAGAGGTACTTCTTCAGCCAGCCGAAGACCGTCTCGTGCCAGCGACGGCTGTTGTGCGGCCGGAGGACCCAGTGGCCCTCGTCCGGGAAGACGAGCGCCTCGGACGGGACGCCCCTCCGGCGCAGCATGGTGAAGAGCTGGAGCCCCTGGTCGACCGGTACCCGGTAGTCCAGCTCGTTCGTGATGACCAGGGTCGGCGTCTTGATCTTGTGGGCGTGGAGGTGCGGCGACCACTTCGCCACGTTCTGCCGCGTCTTCTCGGTCCACGGCTCGCCCAGGAACTCCCAGTCGGGGAACCAGAGCTCCTCGGTCGTGTTCGCCATCGACTCCAGGTTGAAGACGCCGTCGTGGGTGACCGCCGCCTTGAACCGGTCGGTGTGCCCGATCAGCCAGTTGACGGCGTAGCCGCCGTAGCTCGCCCCCGCCACCGCCTGGCGTGCCGGGTCGACGAACGGCTTCTTGACGACCGCGTCGAAGACCCCGTTCAGATCGGTCATCACCTTGCCGCCCCAGTCGCCCGAGATGTCGTCCACGAACTTCTGGCCGAAGCCGGTGGAGCCGCGCGGGTTCGGACAGACGACCACCCAGCCCTGCGCCGCCCAGAACGAAGGGTTCCAGCGGGCCGACCAGCCGTCCTCCCAGGCGCCCTGGGGGCCGCCGTGGATCAGGAAGACGACCGGGTACCTCTTCGCCGGGTCGAAGGCCGGCGGCTTCACGAGCCAGTACTGGACGTCGGCGCCGTCCGCCCCCTTCGCCGTCTCGCTGAGAGGGACCGCGAAATCGACCTCCTTGCGCCAGAAGGCGTTCTCGTCGGTCAGGGGCTTCACGGTCTTGCCGTCCAGCGAGGCGCGGAACAGCTCGGGCGGCGCGGTCAGAGAGGCACGGGAGAAGACCAGGAAGTCCTTCGCCGCCTGGAGCGACCCGATCCGCCCGCCTCGGAGCACCTCGACCGGTGTGCCGCCGGCGGCGTCGATCCGGAACAGGTCCGTCCGGCCGTCCTTGTCGGCCGTGAACCAGACGGTCCTGCCGTCCGGCGAGAGGGCCATCTCGCCGACCGACAGGTCGGGCGCCGTGAACAGCGTCCGCTTCGTCTTCGCCTTCCGGTCGTACAGGTCGACGAACCAGCGGTCCGCTTCGAAGCCCGCCCGCCGCTGGGCGCGGACGGCGATCGTCTTGCCGTCCACCCAGACGGGCGTGACGTCGTAGCCGGGGTTCCCCCCGGTGATCCGCTCCACCTCTCCGCCGTTCACGGAGACCACGAAGACGTCGGTGTTCGTCGACAACGCCTCCCGGTCGTTCCCATCGCGGTTCGAGATGAACGCGATCTCCGAGGAATCGGGCGAGAAGGCGACGGCCCCGTCCTCGGCCTGGAACGTCGGGGAGTCGAAGTCGCCCGGGGTGACGTCCTTCGCGGCGCCGGTCTCGGCGTCGGCCACGAAGACGTGGGCCCGCACGTCCTCCCGCCACTCGTCCCAGTGGCGGAAGAGGAGACGCTTCAGGTGGTGGACCTTGACCGGGTCCTTCTCCTTGGCCTCGAGCTTCTTCCGGTTGCAGGCGTCGTCCGCGCACTCCGGGAAGACGTCGGCCGCGAAGGCCAGCTTCTTGCCGTCCGGCGACCAGACGAGGGGCTCCTTCACGCCGGACGGAACGTCGGTCAGCTTCCGGGCCTCACCGCCGCCGAGGTCGAGGAGGTAGACCTGGGAGGAGCCGCCCCGCGTGGAGAGGAAGGCCAGCCGCCGGCCGTCCGGCGAGAAGCGCGGCGTGGTGTCGGCCTTCTCGGAACGGGTCAGCGGCCGGGCCGGGGCGGATCCGTCCGCAGGGACCATCCAGATGTCGGCATTCCGCTTGCCCACGGTGAGGTCGGTGGTGGTCCGCACGAACGCCACCTGCCGGCCGTCCGGGGAGAGCTGCGGATCGCCGACCCTCACGGCGGTGAGGAGGTCGTCCATCGACATCGGCCGGCCGGCGAGGGCGGGCCGCGCGGCCGCGAGGGCGCTGCAGGCGGCGAGGGCGGCCACGGCGGCCGTGGCGAGGCGGGTCTGTCTCATGCGGTCGTCTCCCAAGAAAAACGACCGGCCCTTTCGAGCCGGTCGCGTCACGTCAGATGGTGAGCCGAGAGGGAATCGAACCCCCAACCCAGAGATTAAGAGTCTCTTGCTCTGCCAATTGAGCTATCGGCCCAGGACGCCTCCGGTCGACGACCGGCGGCGAGCCGCGAATGGTAGAGCACGTCGAGGGTCGGGTGCAAGCCGTCGAGACGACGCCGACGACGGGACGGGCCCTCAGGCCCGCCGGGCTGCCTTGATCGCCGCGCGGCTCTCCTTCTCCGACTCGCGGCGGCGGAGCGTCTCCCGCTTGTCGTGCAGCTTCTTGCCGGTCACGAGGGCGATCTGGGCCTTCACGTGCCGCCCCTTGAAGTAGAGCGAGAGCGGGACGCACGTCGCCCCCGACCTCTGGATCTCGCGGGCGATCTTCTCCACCTCCCGCCGGTGGAGGAGCAGCTTTCGCTTCCTCTTCGGGTCGGGGTTGTTGTAGCTGCCGGCCGCGTACGGCGCCACGTGGACGTTGAGCAGCCACGCCTCGCCGCCGTCGATCGTGACGTAGCCGTCGGTCAGGCTCGCCTGCCCGTCCCGGAGCGACTTGACCTCGGTGCCGGTGAGCGCCACACCCGCCTCCAGCTTCTCCTCGATGTTGTATTCGTGGAACGCCTTGCGGTTCGTGGCGATGGGGCGGATCCCGGCGCTCTTCTCGGCGGCCTTCTTCTCGGCCCGCTTCTCGAGCCGTTCGACACGCGATCTCATCGCCGGACGCCTACCGTTCGTCCGTCCGGAAGCTCTCGATCATCTTCCGGAACGCCGGCGCGAGCTCGGGGTCGAACTGCGTGCCCCCCTTGCTGACGAGGATGTCCAGGGCCTGCGGGATCGGCAGCACGCTCCGGTACGAGCTGGGCGACGTCATCGCGTCGAACGCCTCGCACAGGTGGATCAGCCGGGCCCCGAACGGGATCTGCTCGGCCCGCAGCCCATCCGGGTAGCCGGCACCGTCCCAGCGCTCGTGATGGTGCTTGACGAGCGGGACGACCGGATACGGCCACGGCACCTCCTCCAGGAGGAAGGCGCCGGCGCGGGGGTGCTCCTTCACGAGCTTCAGCTCGTCCTCGGTGAGGGTCCGCTTGGCGTACAGCTCGTCGTAGTTCAGCTCCCGCATCCCGACGTCGTGGAGGATCCCCGCGACCGTGATCTGCTCGATCTCGACCGGCGAGAGGCGGAGCGCCAGCGCGAACCGGCGCGCGAGCCGTCCGACGTTGAAGGAGTGGCTCTTCAGGGCCGAGTACTTCTTGAGGCCCGGCTCCAGGAGCTTGTTCACGAGGTTCCGGTACGCGTCGCGATAGCGGGCGGCCCCCCGGATCTCGCCGAGGGAGTTCTTCACGAGGAGGTGGACGTTCTTGAGCGACTCCCGCCCCTCGGCTCCGGGCCCCTGCCGGAACACCAGGGAGAGGACCGACACCGACTCCGGCGACACCGAGAGGACCGAGGACTGGATCGCCACGATCTCGGCTCGCGTGAGCGGCGGCCTCTCCGGGCCGTTCAGCCGGAACGGCTGGAGGGTGCGGGCCATCGGCATCGGGAACGCCGCGCCGGAACGGGCGAGGATCTTCTCGAGGTTCTCGACGAGAGCCGGCTCGACGTCGCCCGCGAGGGCGCGGCGCGAGCCGAGGACGATCTCGGCCTCCATGCCGTCGAGGGTCGAGATCGCCGCCAGCTCGACGTCGGGCAGGTGGAGGCACGTCTCCAGGTACAGCTT
>CAYLNK010000094.1:0-20373 GCA_964384675.1 uncultured Holophagales bacterium
CACCGCCCGGGCCAGCCGCCGAAGCGCGAAACGAGCCGCGAGCTGGTACCGCTCTGCGGGCTCGAGGCTCAGCTCGTACCCCCGCGCGATCAGCCAGCGGCCGGCCCGGGCCTCCACGGCGCCCACCTGCTCCGGCGTCAGGATCGAGCGCCACCCGCCGGTCACTCCGCCGGCGAGGTGGTCGGTGTGGAGGTTGGTCTCGGGGTCGAACCAGGCCTCGGCATTCCCGTGTGCCCGCCTGAGGCGCCCCGCGAGGCGCGCCTCCTCGATCCGGCGCGCCTGCCGCTCGACGCCGAAGTCCGCGGCGAGCCGCTCGGCGGCCCTCCGGTCGACCGCGACGTCGAGATGACGCGCGATCCGCTCGACCTCGGCCGCCGGGTCGGCCACGAGATCGTCGTAGCGGGAGACGAGCACGCGCGGGAGACGCGTCCAGCGCCGATCGTTGAGCAGACAGCCTCGCAGGAACCCGCCGTCCCAGAGGTCCTCGAACTCCGTCTCGTACTTCCGCATCGCGGAGACCATCACGTCGCGCAGGTCGCGGTGGACGTGGAGCCCGGCGCCCCGGCCCGACCGCAGCTCGGCGGCCATCGCTTCGGTGCACAGGTGGCTCTTGAAGACCTTCCAGCCGGAGTCCCCGGCGAGGCGATCCCGGAGGGCCGGGAACTCCGCCGGTGGGACCCACTCCAGGCGCCGGCCCCGCCCGGCGTCCTCGAGGAGCCGGGCCGCCAGCTGGAACTGGAGCGTCGATCCGGAGCGCTGCATCCCGCAGCAGAAGAGCCACACGCTCAGGCCCCCGCCACGGCCGTGACGGCCGCGGGCCAGGACGCCTGGTGGAGGAGGGGCCATTGCGCCCGCCGGCGCGCGTCGAAGAACGAGTCGAGGAGCCGCTGGTCGGCGGGGGCGAGCTCGCGCCGCCAGCGGTCGAGCTTCGTGAGGTCGAGGCTCTCCCGCTCCAGGGCTCCGGCGAGCGCTCCCCCCGGCAGTCCGCTGAACGCCCCCAGACGTTCCGCCCAGGCGCGCGGCTCGGCGCAAAGCGACTCGTACGGGACGACGAGGAACGATGCCGGGGGCAGGGTGGCGAGCTGGGCCGCCATGTAGGTGAGCTGCTCCTCGCAGGTCACGGCACATTGCCGCAGGTGCTTGCCGAAGCGCCGCCGGAAGGACGAGTACGCCGAAGCGCACGGGTCGCGGTAGATCGCGATCACGCGCCAGTCCTCGTGGAAGCCGGACAGGTCCGACAGGTCGGGGCGATGGCGATCGCCCTTCCGAAAAGGGGCCGAGCGCTTGTAGACGACGTGGGAGATCCCCTCCTGCCCCGGCAGACCGTGCAGCCGCTCGAGGAGGCCCGGCAGCTCGGCCCTGGCCTTCGCTCCGCGCTCCCAGGGCGCCGTCCGGTCCCACAGGTTCGCGGTCGCGCGATCGAAGGCCTCCACCACCGCCCAGGACTTCGGCTCCCCGCGGGTGTAGGTCGTGTGGTTGCCGCCGAGCGACACGGCTCCGGGGACGCCGGACAGGACCCGCGCCAGGAGCGTGGTGCCCGAGCCCGAAGCTCCGACCACGAAGAGGAACCGGAAGCTCGCCCTGCCCATCGATCAGGAACGGCCCGGCGTGGCCGGGCACGGCCGCGCCCCGGGCGCAGCCGATCGTCCCGCGGACCGCGTCCGGCACGGCAGCTCCCCCGTCGGCACGGCGCGGACTTTACACCAGGAGACGCTCTGCTACGGTTGTCCGGCATGCGACCCCTCCGGATCGGACACGTCGTGACGCCGGTGCGGGCGAGGCCTCCCTCCGACCTCGTCGTGGCCCAGCCGGTCACCTGGGAGTCGATGCGTCTGGCCCGCGCCCACGCCGCGGGCCAGGTCGAGGTGAGCCTCCTCTCCGCCCAGTACGCGGACGAGCGCGACCTGGTCCCGGACGGCTTCGTCCCCCTCTGCGACCTGGACCGCTCGGTCACCGAGCTCGCGCGGTTCGAGCGGCCGCGGCGCCTGCCGCTCCTGGCCGACGTCCTTTCCCGGCTCCACGCGGAGTGCGAGGCCGACTACCTCGTCTACACCAACTCCGACATCGCGGTGATGCCGCACTTCTACCTCGCGCTCGCCCGGCTGATCGCGCGGGGCCTGGACGGGATCGTCGTGAACCGGCGGTCGATCACCGACCGCTGGACCGACGTCGCCGACCTGCCCCTGATGTACGCCGAGGTGGGGACGCCCCACGAGGGGCACGACTGCTTCGTCTTCCGAAGGGACGCCTACCCGCGGTACCGGCTCGCCGCGATCTCCGTGGGCGTGACCTGGATCGGGCGGGCGCTGCTGTGGAACGTGGCGTGTCATGCGACGCGCTTCCTCGAGCTCGGCGACCACCACCTCACGTTCCACCTCGGCCCCGGGAACATGGTGCTCTACGCCGGGGATGCCATGGCCGAGTACCGCCTCCACAACCTGCGCGAGCTGGCACGCCTTCGAGCCGAGCTGGAGACGACGGCCGGGCCCTTCGCCCGGCACGCCGTCCTGGCGCCGTACCTCGAGTGGGTGCCGGGGCCGGACGGGCGCGTCGTGCGACCCCCGCTGGACCGCACCCGCCGCCTGGCCCGCCGGCTCGTGTCGCGGCTGACCGGCCGCTGACTCCCCTCGCGAGGTTCTAGTACTCTCCGCCGTCCGTCCGGACCGTGGTCCCGGCGGCGAGGAACGTCAGCGTTCGGGGGGATGGGAAGTTGTCCGACGGTCGACACGAGCCATGGCTCGACGGGCTCGCCTCGCGCCTCGCCGGGGCGCCCGCCCTCCACGACCTACCGCTCGATTCCCCGCGGCAGGCGCGACAGCCGCTCGAGGCAGCGAGCGAGCACGTCCCCGCGTCACCGCGCACGATCCTGGCCCTCGAGGGGCTCGCCCGCGGCGCCGAGCTCGGTCCGGAAAGCCCGTACCTCGCGGCGCTGGCCGTGCTCCTCGGACGGTATTCCGGCCAGGGCCTGGTGGTCGTGGGTCTCGAGCGCGGGGAAGGCTCGTTCGTCCCCGTGCTCGGCGACCTCCACGACGACCCGGGCTTCTCCGACCTGATGGTCCGGATGCACCGGGAGCGACAGGACGCCGCAACCGCCGGGACCACGCTGGAGGCCCTCCTTCCGGCGCTGTCCCGCGAGCCCGAGCCGAGCCATCACCCGCTCTTCCAGGTGGCGTTCTCCCCCGCGAGCGGCGACGTTCGCGGGTGGATCGACCGCACGCTTCACGGACGGGCGGGCGCGCTCGACCTGAGGCTCGACGCGGCAGGAGACGGCACGCTCCACCTCTCCTACAACGCCCGGCTCGTCACCGCCGGGACGGCGCGGCGTCTGGCGGCGCACGTCGCCACCCTGCTGGAGAGCGCGGCGGCCGACCCGCGGGCGCGCGTCCTGTCGTTGCGGTACCTTCCGGCGGAGGAGCGGCGCCTCGTCGTCGAGGCGTGGAACGCGACGGAGGCGCCGTTCCCCGAGGGGAAGTGCCTCCACCACCTCTTCGAGGAGCGCGCGCTCGAGCAGCCGGACGCGCCGGCCGTCCTCACCGACGGCGTGACGCTCACCTATGGCGAGCTCGACCGCCGGGCGAACCGGCTGGCTCATCACCTTCGCGCGCTCGGCGTCGGGCCCGGCACCCTGGTGGGCCTGTGCGTGGAGCGCTCCGCCGCGACGCCGCTCGCCCTGATGGCGATCGCGAAGGCGGGCGGGGCGTACGTCCCGCTCGATCCTTCGTATCCGAAGGAGCGGCTCGGCTTCATGCTCGAGGACGCCGGGGTGGCGGTGCTGATCACGCAGGCCGCGCTCCGGGAGCGCTTCCCCGCCCACGCGCTCGCGGTGGTGGACCTGGACGCCGACGCCGGCCGCGTCGCCGCGCGCTCCGAGTCCCGCCCCGCGGGAGGCGCCACCCCACGTGATCTCGCCTACGTGATCTATACCTCCGGATCGACCGGCCGCCCGAAGGGGGTGATGCTCGACCACCGCGGGCGCGTCAGCAACTTCTCGGATTTCAACCGCCGGTTCCAGGTGGGGCCAGGCGACCGTCTGCTCGGCGTCTCGTCCCTCTCTTTCGACATGACCGCGTACGACACGTTCGGGACCCTCGCCTGCGGCGCCGCGCTCGTGCTCCCTCGACGCGCGGACGAGAAGGAGCCCGCGGCGTGGGCGCGACTGATGCTCCGCCACGGCGTGACCGTCTGGCACTCGGCTCCCGCGCTCCTCGAGATGCTGCTCGATCACGTGACGGGGCGCATCGAGCTCCAGCCCAGAGCCCTGCGCCTGGTGCTGCTCGGGGGCGACTGGATCCCGGTGTCGCAGCCCGATCGGGTCCGCGCCGTCGCGGCTCCGGGCTGCCAGGTGATCAGCCTGGGCGGCGCCACCGAGCTCTCGATGGACTCCACGATCTACCCGGTCGGTCCGGTCGACCCCGCCTGGAGGAGCATCCCCTACGGCGTCCCGATGTGGAACCAGAAGGCGTACGTGCTGGACCGCGCGGGTGAGCTCGTCCCGATCGGTGTGCCGGGCGAGCTGTTCCTGGGCGGGATCGGCGTCGCCTGGGGCTATCACCGGAGGCCCGAGCTGACCGCCGAGCGCTTCGTGCCGAACCCGTACTCCGGAGCGGCCGGGGACCGGATCTACCGGACGGGCGACCTCGCGCGCTTCCTCCCCGACGGCAACCTCGAGCTGCTCGGCCGCCTCGACCACCAGGTGAAGATCCGGGGGAACCGGATCGAGCTGGGCGAGGTGGCGGCCGCGCTGAAGCGGCATCCCGCCGTGCTGGAGGCGGTCGTCTCGGCCGCGAAGGGAGATCGCGGTGAGCCCCGGCTGGTGGCGTACGTCGTGCCGCGGCCCGACGGGGAGGAAGCGGGCGGGGCCTCGCCCGGCGCGCGCCTGTCGGAATGGAAGGCGGTGTACGAGGAGACGTACGCCGCCGCTCCCGGGGACCCGACGTTCGACATCTCGGGCTGGAACTCCACGTACACCGGCCGGCCGATCCCCGCGGAGGAGATGCGTGAGTGGGTCGACGCGGCCGTCGAGAGGATCCTGGCTCTCCGGCCGCGAAAGGTCCTCGAGATCGGCTGCGGCACGGGCCTCCTCCTCTACCGGCTCGCCCCGCGCTGCGAGACGTACGACGCGCTCGACCTCTCCACGGTCGCCCTCGAGCGGCTCGACCGCGAGTGCCGCGCCCGCGGCCTCTCCAACGTGACGCTTCACCACCTCACCGCCGAGGACCTTTCCCGCTTTCCGGCCGGCGCCTTCGATACGATCGTGATGAACTCGGTGACGCCGCTCTTCCCGAGCGGCGAGTATCTGCGGCGCGTCCTCTCGGCGGCGGTGCGCCTCGTCTCGCCGGGCGGCTCGATCTTCGTCGGCGACAACCGCAGCCTCCCCCTCCTCGCGGCGCTCCACACGTCCGTGCGGCTCTACCAGGCGCCAGCCTCGACACCACGCGCCGAGCTCGCGGCCCAGGTGCGGCGCTCGATGGAGCGGGAGGAGCAGCTCCTCGTCGCGCCCGCTTTCTTCCAGGCGCTGGTGGGACACCTGCCCGGCGTCACCGGCGCGCTCGTCCAGAAGAAGCGCGGCCGGCACGTCAACGAGCTCACCCGCTTCCGCTACGACGCGGTCCTCTGGGTCGGGGACGGTCCGGCCGTCGACCTCCAGACGCCGCCCGTCGTGGAGTGGGAGGCGGAGCCGTCGACGCTCGCCTCCCTCGGGGAGCGGCTGCGGGCCGGAGGCCCGGCGCGGCTCGCCCTCGTGGGGATCGCCGACGCCCGGATCGCCCCGGAGCGCGCGGCCGTCGCGCTCGTCTCCGGAAGCGATGGCCCCGCCACGTGCGGCGAGATCCAGGAAGCCGCGCGGCGCGCCGGTCGCGGCGTCGATCCCGAGGAGCTCTGGAGCCTGGCGGAGCGGCTCGGCTACGTGGCCTGGCTCGTCCCCTCGCGTCGTGACGATCCGTTTCTCTTCGACGCGCTGCTCGTCTCGAAGGACCTCGCCGGAGACGGCGCGCTCCCCCGCGTGAGCGAGACGGTCGCGAGCCCCGAGCCGTGGGACCGGTACACCAACCACCCGGAGACGGCACGCCGCGCGCGGCTCCTGCCCGCCGCGCTCCGCGACCACCTCGCCGCGCGGCTCCCCGACTACATGGTCCCGTCGGCGTTCTGGCTCCTCGACCGGCTCCCGCTCTCGCCGAACGGGAAGGTGGACCGGAGGGCTCTCCCCGTGCCCGAGCCGGCGCGCGGCGGAAGCGACGCCTTCGTCCCGCCCGCGGATCCCCTGGAGCAGGCGCTGGCCGCCATCTGGAGCGAGGTGCTCGGGACGCTCCGGCCGGGGCGCGACGCGGACTTCTTCGATCTCGGCGGCCACTCCCTGAGCGCCACGCAGATCACCTCGCGTGTCCGCGACGCCTTCGGGCTGGAGCTCCCTCTACGCACGCTCTTCGAGGAGCCCGTCCTCTCGGGCTACGCGGCGGCCGTCGAGGCCGCGGGGCGCGCGGCGGGACGGGACGTCCAGCAGGTGGCCCGGGTGCTCGTGGAGGTGGCCGCCCTCTCCGGGGACGAGGTGAGAGCGCGGCTCGCGGCACGCGCGACGGAGCGTTGAGCGCTCCCGCCGCCTCGATCGTCGTCCCGACGCGCAATCGCCGCCCCTGGCTCGAGGAGACCGTCGCGAGCGTGCTCGGCCAGACGCTCGGGTCGTGGGAGCTGATCGCGGTCGACGACGCGTCGACGGACGACACCGCCGCGTGGCTGGCCGCGTGCCGCGACCCCCGAATCCGCACGCTGCGCCTGGAGCAGCCCTCGGAGCGGGCCCGGGCGCGAAACCGCGGACTCGAGCGGGCCCGGGCCGACTCGGTGCTCTTCCTGGACGACGACGACACGCTCCCGCCGGACGCGCTCGAGGTCCACCTGGCGGCCCTCCGCGACCGGCCGGAAGCAGCCGCGTCCATCGGAGGATGGGACCGCTTTCGCCCGGACGGCACCCGCGTTCGGCGCCGGCTCGTGACGCGCACGCAGCAGCGCCGGATCTGGGACGACGTGCTGTTCGGCTGGAGCGCCCCCTTCGGCCAGATCCTGGTGCGGACCGCGGCCCTCCGGGACCTCGGCGGATGGAACGAGCGGGACGGGCTCATCCCCCTCGAGGACCACGAGCTCCTCCTGCGCCTCTCGCGGCGGCATCCGGTCGTGCTGATGCCCGAGGTCGTCCTCCGCTACCGGGAGCATCCCGGGCAGTGGCGTCCGGCCGACCTGCGCGAGAGGCTCGACGCCGTCCGGGCCGAGGCGCTCGCACGCGAGGTCGGGCCCGACGACCGTCCCCGGCGGCTCTTCGAGGCCGGGACCTCGTCACGCCGGGCGTTCGGGGCCTACCTCGACGCCCGGGCCTCGGAGGCGCTGGGCCTCTACCTCCGGGCGATGCGGCTCGCTCCCTCGGCGATCCGCTCGTCGCTCACCAGACGGGACGTGCTCGTCCCGTTCGCGAAGTGCCTCCTGGGTGGCCCGGCACTTCGCCTCGGCCGGCGGCTCCTCGGGCCGTGAGACCGCGGCCGTTCAGTTGAGGTAGCCGAGGGCGCGCAGCGACCGGATGAGATCGGGGCTCATCTGATACGCGGGGTCGTGCGCCGGCCGGTCCCGGCTCATCGTCCCGAGGACGCTCTCCAGGCGCGACACCACCTCGGGCTCCTCCGCGGCGAGGTTGCGCGTCTCCTTCGGATCGGTGCTGATCCGGAACAGCTCGCGCTCCCCTCTCGAGGAGACGATCAGCTTCCAGGGCGCCGCCTCCGCCATCGACAGGGTCCGGAAGAAGCGGCCCCCCTGTCGGTCGGCGACGGGCAGGCAGACGAACGTCTCGGAGGTCGAGACGGCCCGCGCCCTGCCGAACGGGATCCCGTCGAGGCCCGGCGGCACCGGGAGGCCGGCGTGCTCGAGCACGGACGGGGTGACGTCTACCGACTGGAACGGCGCCGCGGTCGACCCGCCGGCCGGGAAGCCGGACCGGTCGCGTCCCGCCTTGAGGAAGAGAGGCACCCGGACGAGCTCGTCGTGGAGACCCAGCCCGTGAGTGAAGACGCCGTGCTCGCCGAACGCTTCGCCGTGATCGCCCACGACGATCAGGAGCATCTCCGCGAACCGGGGATGCGCCTCGAGGGCCGCGAGGAGCCGGGCGAGCTGCGAGTCGACGTACGTCAGCTCGGAGTCGTACGCGTTGACCAGGCGGCGCAGCTCCTCCGGCGTGCTGGCGCGTCCCTTCACCACCGAGTCGTAGTACGTCCGCTCCGGCAGCCCGCCCTCCTCGCCGTAGCGCTCCCGCCACCCGAGCGGGGCCCGGTACGGCTGGTGCGGGTCGAAGAGGTTGACGAAGAGGAAGAACGAGTCGCCACCCGCCTGCCGGAGCGCCGAGAGCGACAGGTCGACGATCTCCGCGGCGCGACGGTCCGGCACCGGCGCCGGGCGCTCGAAAAGCTGGCTGTCGGAGAACGGATACCAGCGGCCGAGAGGCGCCAGGAAGGAGCCGCCGCGGCCGAAGCGGTACGGGTTGACACGCGCCGCGCCGCGCTGCCAGCCGGGCGACGCGTCGTACCACTCGAAGCCGCGGCCAGCCCCCAGGCCCGGGGCCAGGTGCCCGAAGTTCGCGGAGATCCCCACGGTCCAGTAGCCCGCCCGCCGGAGCTGCTGGGCGAGGGTCGGCACGTCGGGGCGGATCGGGGTGAGCTTCTGGGAGACCCGGGGATCCACGATCGTCGCATCGCACTCGTGTCCGCCGTGCCGGGAGGCGAGGAGCCCGGTGAACATCGACCCGTGGCTCGGGAGAGAGCTCGCCGCCGACGCGATCGAGCGCTCGAACCTCACCAGGTGGCGACCCGCGAATCGCTCCAGGCTGGGCATCGTGTCGCGGGTGTACCCGTACGACTTCAGGTGATCGGCACGGACCGAGTCGAGCACCACGAGGACCACGGGCGGAGGTCCCTTCGCGAAGGCTCGCCCGGGCTTCTCCGGCTCCTTCGATCGGGTCAGAAGCGTCAGGGACACCGCCAGGTACACGAGGGCAGCCGCCGGGTGCGCGGCGCGACGGAGAAGGCCCCCTCGCGGCTGGAGCACCGCGACGGCGAGGGCGAAGGCGGCCGCCATGCCGAGCGCCAGAAGACCGACCAGCCGCCCCGAGGACGCGGCGCGCCCGCCCCCGGACAGGGCGGCCTGGAACGTGAAGCCCAGGACCGAGCCGGCGACCGCGCACGCCAGAGGCGCACCGGGACGACGCACGAGGAGGACACCTCCGACCACCGCACCGATCGCGAGAACGGCGACCGCGGGCGGACCCCAGGTCACCCGTCCCGTGGCCTGCGCCGCGGCCAGGAGCACGGGGACGGCCAGGAACGTCAGGGCCAGCGGCCGCTCCTCGCGGCGCCCGCCGAGGAGGATCGCGGCCGGCAGCTGCCACGCGAGCACGACCAGGAGCAGCGCGACCAGGAAAGAGAGACCGGCCGGCGCCCCCACCGCGCGCATGAGGGAGAGCTGGACGGCGACGCTCGCCGCGGCACAGGCCGGAACCGAGGCCAGGCGCCTAAGGGTCACGCGGGAAGAAGATCGGCGGGACGAACATCTTCAGGACGTCCGCGGGATGTCTCACGAGCTCCAGCGCGATCGGGGGCACCAGCCTCTTCAGGCCTCGCGCCGAGAGAGCCGGCGTCTCGGCCCCCACCCAGTTCGGCTCGTGGAGCCGGTACTGGATCCGCTGGTCGACCGGCAGCTCCGTCGTGTAGTACCAGATCGTCAGGGACTTCCGGGTCATCTCCACCGGGCACGTGATCGGCCGCGGGAGGCCGTGGTAGGCGCGTGGCAGGACGTCGTGAATGACCGTCCGGTTCCAGATCGGCAAGAGCTTCACGCTCGTCTTCAGGTCCTTGTCCCAGAGCTCGAGGTGCCCGCCGTACTCCTCCTTCCACTCCTTGTTCAGATAGAGGAGCAGGTTCACCCGACGGTACGCGTGGAGCTTGTAGTGCCAGCTGAAGTCCGCGTGCAGCTCGAGGAACCCGCCGGTCCGGTACTGGTGGAAGCCGGCGGAGTGAAGGTACGGATCCGGAAAGAGGCCGGCAATCCCGGTCAGCTCCTCGAGGAAGCCGAGGAACCGTGGCGACGTGAGGCTGGCCAGGAGCTCCCGGGTGTGCGGCCCGGCCTCGTCGAACCCGGCCGAGATCACCTTGCGGTACGCCTTGCCCTCGTCCTCGAGCGGTTTCCAGGCGGCCTCGTCCGCACGGGGCAGCTCGCTGAGCACCCGATCGAGAAGCGGGTCCGAGACCAGGCCGTCGAGGCAGCAATGCGGGAAGGGCCGCGCCGCGCGGAACGGGTCGCGATGGACACGCAGCAGCGCGGAGAGGTCGGCCAGGGGCTCGTCAGCCCGGATCGCGGTGTCGTTCATGCCAGCGCCACCCCGATTCTGCGAGCGTCGAGTCGGCGCCGCAAGCGATCCGCCCCCTCGTGGGGTAGGGTCGGGGACGCATGAAGGCCATCGGCGCACACCTGGACCGGCTTCTGGCCGGCCGGATCGATCCGTCCCGCTCGCTCGTCGTCTCGGGCTTCTGGCGGAGCGGCACGACCTGGCTCCAGGAGGCCCTGGCGCGGCTCCTCGGAGCCAAGACCGTGTTCGAGCCGTTCCACTTCTCGGTCGGGGCCGCCCGTCCGCTGCACGAGCACCATGGTGTGGCGGAGCGCTCGGAGCCGTACCGCGAGCTCTTCATGCCCTTCGCCCGGGCGGGTTCCATGCCGGCGCCGCTGCGGTTCGCGTTCGAGCAGGCCCTGCGGTCCGCCGTGCCCGGGAGCGAGGTCCGCTTCCTGCGACGGAGCCCGCGCGAGAGCCTGCGCCGGCGGGTCGTCGTGAAGTGCGTGCGGGTCCCTCTCTGTCTCCACGCCGCGCAGGCCGCCTTCGGCATGCCGGTCGTCCACGTGCGACGCGACCCCCGGGCCGTCGTGGCGAGCGCGCGCCTGACCGACTGGGCCTGGCTCTTCGACCACCTCTCCCTCCGCGAGCAGCTCCTCGAGCCCGCCGACGGGCGGGCCGCCGCCTTCGAGCCCTGGCGCGAGGAGATCCTCCGCCTGGATCGCGGGGACGTGATCGAGCGCCTGGCCGCGTACTGGGCGCTCACCGAGCACACTCTCCGGGAGGCCTACGGGACCGCGCCTCCGCCCGCGCCGACCCGCTTCGTGAGCTACGAGGAGCTGTGCCGGACGCCCGCGGAGTCGTTGCCCGGCTTGCTCGCCCACCTGGGGCTCCCCGTCGAGGCCCGGGACGGCGCGCCCGCCGTGGACAGCCGCACGACCGCCCGGTCGCGCCGCGGCGCGAGCGTCGAGGAGCGCATCGACGGGTGGAAGACGGTTCTCACCCCGGACGAGGCGCGCCGTGTCGAGGGCGTGGTGGAGAGGCTCGGCGTTCCGGCGCCGCTCTGAGCCTCAGCGGCTCCAGAGACTCTTCGGGACCAGCTTCTTGAGCCCCGGCTGGTGAGCGAAGACCCGGTGGAAGAGACACCGGAGTCCCGGGCTCGGGAAATGCCAGTGACGGCGTTCCGCCCGCCAGAAGTACGTCCCCGAAGCGCTGAAGCCGGGGCCCAGGACGAGGTGCCACCAGTGGACGGGGATGAACAGGGCGTCACCGGCCTCGACGACGCACTCGAACCGCTCCGCCTCCGCGTACCGCGGGTAACGCGCGGGGTCGGCTTTCTCGAGGTCCTCGATCCGGGTCCAGTTGTAGTGAGCCGTCAGGAAGGGCCGAGGGTAGAGCTTCGAGAAATCGCGGGGGGAATGGAGGATGACCCGCTTCCGTCCGGCGATCTGACAGAGGACCGCTTCCTCGGCGGGATGGAAGTGGCTGTTGGTGTGCGAGTCGCGCCCCAGGAAGAGGGCGAGCCCCGCGGCCCCGGGATCCACGAACGAGGGGCGCTCGACGTCACCGGAAAGCTCCGGCAGGACGCCGTCGAGGTCGACTCCGGTCACGTAGTAGCTTTCGCGTCCTTCCGCGTCGGACAGCATCAGGTCCAGGTAGTCGGCGAACGGCATCGGCCGCGGGTTCCGCCTCTCGTAGATCCCGCGGGGGCTGAACGTGACCGGGACGGTCCGCGATCCGCAGCGGGCCCGGAGCGCCTCCGGGCTCCAGGCGCCGACGGCCTTCCAGCCCCGAAGGCCGCCGGTGATCACGACGGGCCTGCCCTTCGCCACGTACTCGGCCTCGAACGTCTCTCGAGCGGGACAGTCGATCCTCTCGACGGGAGTCACTCGAACGGCGCCGGAAAGACGGCTCACGGATCCTCCTGAGGAACCCGCCGATCTTAAGGGCCGGGAGGCGTTGACTCCCCGCGAGACCGGGAAGTACCGTCCCGGCCGTGCCTCCGGACCCAACCCCGACCGAGCGCCGGCAGCTGATCGACGCCCTCCTCGCGGAGCGTGGCGTCCGTCCCGCCGCGGCCCCCCCGGTTCCACGGGGGGAGGCCGACGGGCCGCCTCCGCTGTCGCTCGCCCAGGAGGGGCTCTGGGTCGTCGAGCAGCTCCATCCCGGGCTGGCCCACTCGAGCATCCCGGGAGCGCTGCGCCTCCTCGGCCGCCTCGACGTGCCGGCGCTCGCCCGGAGCCTCGGCGAGATCGTCCGCCGGCACGAGTCGCTGCGGACGACGTTCGGCGTGGGGGCCGACGGCTCGCCCCACCAGGTGATCGGCGAGCCTCGCGAGACCGACCTGCCCATGGTCGACCTCTCGGCGCGGTCCGGGGCCGAGCGCCGGTCGGAGGCGCTGCGCCTCGCGACCGAAGAAGCGTCGCGCCCCTTCGACCTCGCGAAGGGCCCACTCCTCCGCGCCTTCCTCGTGCGCCTCGCGGCGGAGGAGCACGTCTTCGTCCTGAACATCCACCACATCGTCTGCGACGGCTGGTCGATGGGCGTCCTCACCCGGGAGCTCGGCGCGCTCTACGCGGCCTTCTCGGCCGGGCGGCCTTCTCCCCTTCCCGAGCTCCCGATCCAGTTCCGGGACGCCGCCGGGGCGGAGCGCCGGGCCCTGGCGGGCGGGGAGCTCGCGCGACGCGTCGGGTTCTGGAGAGAGCGGCTCGCCCGACGGCCCCTCGGCTCCGAGCTTCCACCCGATCGCCCGCGTCCGCCGGTGCCGTCCCTGAAGGGGCGGCACCAGCCGGTCCGCCTGCCGCCGGAGCTCTCCGAGGCGCTGCGCGCGTTCTCGCGCCGCGAGAAGGCGACTCTCTTCATGACGCTCCAGGCGGCGATGGCCGTCCTCCTCCATCACCGAACCGGCGACACCGACGTCGTGCTCGGGGCCACCCTCGCGAACCGGGACCGGCCCGAGCTGGAGCCTCTGATCGGCTACTTCACCACGATGCTCCCGCTCCGGACCGACCTGTCGGGCGAACCGACGTTCCGCGACGTCCTCGCCCGCGTCCGCCGCGCGGTTCTGGAGGCGAGCGCTCACGCCCTCCCGCTCCCGGTGCTCGTCTCCGAGCTGTCTCCGGAGAGGGACCCAGGGAAGAACCCTTTCTTCCAGGTGGAGCTCACGCTGCTCACCCCCGACCACAACCCCGCGGTCTATGGCTACGGCCTCGCGGAGGTCCGAGAAGAGCGGACGATCGCCGGGCTCACGATGGCGCCTCTCGCCGTCGAGGGCGGTGTGGCCCGCTTCGACGTCTCGCTCTTCCTCTGGGACCTTTCGGACGGGATCCAGGGTGCGGCCGAATACGCGACCGACCTCTACGAGCCGTCCACGATCGTCCAGCTGCTCTCCCGCCTGGAGGCGCTCCTGGGCCGTGTCGTCGTGGACGCGGGAGTGAGCGTCCGGGACCTCGGCGCCGCGAACGACGCCGAGGAGCGGGCGGAGGGGGCGCGTCCGCCGGAGACGCGCGTCGAGAGTCTCCACCGGCGGCTCCAGGGCGCTCGACGGCGCCCGGTGCCTCTCGCGCTCTCCGGTGAGCCGTCGTGCTGAGCCTCGCGGCGAGCGCCTCCGCCTACGACCCGGGCGGCCACTTCGGAGACGACGGCTGGCTCCTGCTCCACCGGAACGAGAACCTGTTCGCGGGGCCGGAGTGGTCGGTCGAGACGGCCCGCCGCCTCGTCGAGTCCGCGTGCCTCACGCGTTTCCCCGACCCGCGCAGCGAGGCGCTCCGGGCCGCGCTCGGCGAGCGCCACGGCGTCGGCCCGGAGCGCGTCTTCGTCGGGAACGGCTCCGACGAGGTCCTCTCCGATCTCTTCATGCTCCTGCGCCGCTCGTACGAACGGGTCAGCCTCCTCGACGTCGGCTTCCGGATCTATCTGCTCCTCGCCGAGCGCTTCGGCTTCGCCGTGGACCGGCTGCCGGGGAGGACGTTCACGAGCGGCCGGGTGGAAACGGACGGCTTCCGGGGCCTCGCCGTGGTCGACTCCCCCAACTCCATCACCAGCGCGCGGCTCCCGGCGGAGACGCTCTCCGAGCTGGCGCGCGACGGGCGCTCCTTCGTGGTCTGGGACGGCGCCTACGGGGACTACTGCGGGGACGCGGTCCCGCGGCCGCTCCCCTCGAACGTCGTGGTGGTGCGGACGTTCTCGAAGTTCTACGCCCTCGCGGGCCTTCGCATCGGCTACTGCATCGGAGAACCCTCTCTCGTCTCGGAGCTGCTCGCTCGAAAGGACACCTTCAACGTGAACGCGTTCGCTCAGGTGATGGCGAAGGAGGCGCTCCTCCGGCACGACGAGTTCGCCGCCCTGGCGAACGAGATGCGCGCGTCGCGCGCCGCGCTGGTGGACGGGCTCTCGACCCGCGGGTTCCGCGTGCACGAGCCCGCGGCCAACTTCGTCCTCGCGACCCACCCGGAGATCCCGGGAGCCCGGCTCGAGAGCGAGCTCGCGAGCCGGCGCGTCGCCGTCCGGCGGTTCCCCGCCGAGCCCACCGTGGACCACGTCCGGATCGGCGTCCCTCCGATGGCCGGAGTCCGCCGGCTCCTCGACACGCTCGACGAGCTCCGGAGCCACACATGAGCGACGAGACGGCACGGATGTTCAACTCCGCCGTCGGGGCGGCTGCCCTGGCGGCGCTCGACGAGCTGGGCGTCATCGAGGAGCTGCACCGGAACGGCGTGGTGGCGATCCAGCCGTTCTGCGAGCGGCACGAGCTCCACCGCCCGTCCGCGACGGCGCTCCTCGAGGTCCTGCACCGCGTCGGCGTCGTCGACCTCTCCCACGCGGACGGCGTGGCGCGGAAGGGACGCCTGTTCCAGGAGGCGTACCGGGACAAGGGGTACTTCCTCTGGCTGGTGCGCGGCTACGGGCGGATGCTGGAGGGGCTCGGCTCGCTGCTCCGGAACGAGAACCGGTACGGCGACTTCTACCACCGCGACGGCAAGTACATCGCGCTCGCCGGCCGGGACTACGGCGCCCGCTTCGTCGACCGCCACTTCCTGGAGGTGCTGGACGCCGAGCCGTTCGTGACCGCGGCCGACATCGGCTGCGGCAGCGCGGAACGGCTGATCCGCCTCGCCAAGGAGAGGCCCGGATTCCGGGGTGTGGGGATCGACGTCAGCGCCGGCTCCGTCTCCGTGGCGCGCGAGGCCGTCGCGGCCGCCGGGCTCGAGGACCGGATCTCCGTCGTGCACGACGACGTGAGACGCCTCGAGGCGCGCCCCGAGCTGGCCGAGGTCGACGTGATCTTCAGCTTCTTCATCGGCCACGACCTCTGGCCGCGGCGCGACTGCCTCCAGACCCTGGCCCGTCTCCGCACGGCGTTCCCGAGCGCGACGCGCTTCCTCCTGGCCGACACCTACCGCGCCGAGCTGGCTCCGGAGGCCGAGGCCCCGATCTTCACGCTCGGCTTCGAGGCCACACACGCGGTGATGGGCCAGTACGTGCCGGCCCTGAAGGAGTGGACCGACCTCTTCACCGACTCCGCCTGGAGCTGCGTCGGGCAGCGGACCCTGGACATCCCGTTCAGCACGATCTTCGACCTCCGAGCGCGCGGCGGAACGGCTTGACGGACCTGACCGCGAAGGAGCCGGCGCCCGTCGGATACCGGCTCTCCCCCCAGCAGAGGCGGTGCCCGGCGCCCGAGCACGGGGGCACGGTCCAGGCGCTGATCGCCCTCCACGGCCCTCTCGACGAGCCGCGGCTCCGCGCGGCCCTGGAGTCGATCGTGGAGCGCCACGAGATCCTCCGGACGACGTTCCCCGAACGCCGCATCCGCGCCGAAGGGCTGCAGGTCGTCGGAAAGCCGTGGCGTCCGATCCCGGCCCGTCACGACGTCGCGGGCCTCGCCCCCCCGGAGGCGGACGCGGCGATCACATCGCTCCTCCTGAGTGATCGCCTCGCGCCGTTCGACCCGGCGGCGGGCCCGCTCCTGCGCGTCTGGCTCGTCCGCAAGGCGGCGGCCGAGCACCTCCTCGTCGCGAGCTGGCCGGCCCTGGTCGGGGACGCGCCGAGCGCCTCGATCCTCCTGCGCGACCTCGCGGCGGCGTACGCCGGACCGCGAGCGGAACGCCGCGACGAGGTCGTCCAGGTGGCCGAGGTCGCCGCGTGGGCGGACGAGGTGCTGGAGGGAGACGAGGCGGAGGCGGGTCGGGCCTTCTGGCGCCGCGCGGCCCCTGAACCCGCGTCGTGGAACGCTCCGCTTCCCCTGCAGGGCGAGGCGTCGCACGGCGATCGCTTCGCGCCACGCACCGTGCCGATCGACCTTCGCGGGATGCCGGCGGCTCGCCTTCGTGCGGCAACGGCGAACGGTGAGCTCGCCGTCGACGGCATCCTCCTGACCGCCTTTCACGTCCTCCTCGCCCGGATGCGCGACGAACCCGCCTCCACCGTGGGCGTCGCCGCGGACGGCCGGAGCCTCGGTGAGCTGGCGAGGACCTTCGGACCGCTCGCGCGTGTCCTGCCCGTCCAGGTCCGCCTGCCGGGCTCGGCGCGCGTCGCCGAGGCGCTCGCGGCGGTCCACGCCGCCCGCCACGCGGCCCTGAGCTGGCAGGATTCCTTCTCGTGGGACGACGTCGCGTCGGGGTCCGGTCTCTCGTTCGTCTCCGAGCACGAGAGCCGGCCGCCGGCCATCGCGGCCGCCGGGCTCACTCTCTCGATCGAGCGCGTCGACGCCCGGCTCGAGCCCTTCGTGCTGAGGCTGCGGAGCGTCGAGCGGGACGGTGAGGTCCACGCCTGGCTCGACCACGATCCCGCGGCCCTGGACGCGGACGAGGCCGGCCGGCTCGCGGCCCGCTTCCGACGCCTGCTCGAAGGGCTGCTCTCCGATCCCGGCGCCCGGCTCGCCGAGCTCGAGATCCTCGGGGACGCCGAACGGCAGCGTCTGGTCGTCGACTACAACGTGACGGTCCCGCCGTCGCCCCGCACCGCCCTCGTGCACGAGCAGATCGAGGACGTGTCCCGCGGGAACCCCGACGCGATCGCCGTCGTCGACGGGGAGCGGAGGCTCTCGTACGGCGACCTGGAGAGCCGCGCCAATGCCGTCGCTCGAGAGCTTCAGACGAAGGGTGTCGGACCCGGCGCGATCGTCGCGGTGCTCCTCCCCCGGTGCGCCGAGATGGTCGTCGCGGTACTCGGCGTCCTGAAGGCGGGCGGCGCCTACCTGCCGGTCGACCCGGCGTACCCGCGCGACCGGCAGACGCTGATGCTCGAGGAGACACGAGCCCGGGCGATCGTGACCAGGTCCGACCTCGTACCTGCCCTCCCGCCGACGGATGCGGCCGTCGTGCCGCTGGACGCGGTGCGCCTCCGCGCCGGCGGGACCTCGACCCGGCCCGTCTGCGGCGCCACGCCCGACGATCTCGCCTACGTGATCTACACGTCGGGCTCGACCGGGCGGCCGAAGGGCGTGATGGTCACCCACCGCGGCCTCTCGCTCTCGAACGCGGCGCGGCTCGCCACCTTCCCCGGCGAGGTGGGACGCTTCCTCCTCCTCTCGCCCCTCGCCTTCGACAGCTCGGTCGTCGGTCTCTTCTGGACGCTCGCCGTCGGAGGGACGCTGGTGCTGGTCCCGGAAGAGGCCCAGCGGAGCCCGGCCCGCCTGGTGGAGACGATCGTGCGCGAGCGCGTCACGCACCTGCTGACGCTCCCGTCCTTCTACGAGCTGATCCTCTCGCACGTCCGTCCGGGCGAGATCGACTCCCTCGTGACGTGCCTCGTGGCCGGCGAGCCGTGCCCCCTCCGGCTGATGGAGCGCCATCGCGAACGGCTGCCCGGGGTGGGCCTCTTCAGCGAGTACGGCGCCACCGAGACGACCGTCTGGAGCGGCGCGTACGACTGCCTGCGCCAGACCATCCCGGTGGCGCCGCTCGGAAGACCCGCTCCCGGCTACCGGATCTACCTCCTCGACCGCAGCGGTAAGCCGGTCCCGATCGGCGTGCCGGGCGAGGTCTACTTCGGCGGCGAGGCGCTCGCCCTGGGGTACATCGCCCGCCCCGACCTCACGGCGGCCCGATTCGTGCCCGATCCCCTCAGCGAGCGGCGCGGGGCGCGCCTCTACCGCTCGGGCGACCTCGCGCGCCATCGGCCGGACGGCGACCTCGAGTTCCTCGGACGCGCGGACAACCAGGTCAAGATCCGCGGCTACCGCGTCGAGCTCGAGGAGATCGAGTCGGCCCTGCTGCGGCACCCTGGCGTGGGCGAGGCCGCGGTGATGGCGCGGGAGGACGACGGCGCGAGCGGCAAGCGGCTGGTGGCCTACGTGACGGGTCGTGCCGGAGAGGCGCCCGGCGTCGTCGAGCTGCGAGCGTTCCTGAAGGAGTCCCTCCCGGAGTTCATGGTGCCCGCCGTTTTCGTCCCGCTCGGGAAGCTCCCGCGCACGCCGAACGGCAAGGTCGACCGGCGCTCTCTCCCGGTGCCGGGGACGGCGCGGCCCGATCTCCTCGAGAAGGCGGTCGCGCCGAGGAGCACCGTCGAGGCCCGCCTCGCCGCGATCTGGTGCGGTGTGCTGGGCCTCGACTCGGTCGGCGTGAACGACAACTTCTTCGAGCTCGGCGGCGACTCGATCCAGGTCCTCCGGGTCGCGGCCCGCGCGCGACAGGAGGGTCTCGAGGTGAGCCCGCGGCTCCTCTTCCTCCACCAGACGGTGGCGGAGCTGGCCGCGGCCCTCACGAGCTCGTCGGCTCCGATCGCTCCGCGGGCGGAGCCGTTCGCCGGCGGGGAGATCCCGCTGACGCCCGTGCAGCGGTGGTTCCTCTCGGACGCGCCCGTGGAGCCCCACCACTTCGGGATGACGCTCGCGTTCGAGCTGCGCCGCCCCATCGACGCCGGGCGGCTCGAGCAGGCGCTCGCCCAGCTGGTCCAGCGGCACGACGCGCTGCGGCTCCGCTTCCAGCCTTCCGGCGCGACCTTTCGCCAGGACGTCACGCCGGACTCTCACGCCGTCCGGCTCGAGCGCCTCGACCTCGAGGGCTTCGCGCCCGACGAGGCGCAGCGCGCGGTGGAGCAGCTCGGCGAGCGGCTCCAGGCGGGATTCACTCTCGCGCAGGGCCTCCTCGTGCGGGGAGGTCTCGTCCGAGGAGCCGGCAACCCGGTCCTCCTCCTCGCGCTCCAGCACCTCGGCGTCGACGCGGTGTCGCTGCGTGTGATCGCCGAGGATCTGGACCTCCTGTGCCGCCGCGCCTCGGGCGAGGCGGTCGAGCTTCCGGCCTCGACGACGCCGTTCGCGGTGTGGGCGCGGCGGCTCACCGCCAGCGCCGGGCCCGACGCGCCTCTCGCGGAGCGGACGTTCTGGCTCTCGCAGCACGCCGACCCTTCCCTTCCGCTCGACTTTCCGCTGGTGGCGGGCGCGAACGTCGAGTCGTCGGCCCGCACCGTGTCGACGTGGCTCGGGCCGGACGAGACACGCATTCTCCGCGAGGTGCTGCCGAGGAGCCACGGCACCTTCCCGCACGAGGCGCTCCTCGCCGCCCTCGGGGAGGGGCTCGCCGCGTGGTGCGGACGCCGGCGCCTCCTCGTCGAGATGGAAGGCCACGGACGGGAAGACCTCTTTCCCGATCTCGACGTCACGCGCTCGGTCGGCTGGTTCACCAGCCTCTTCCCGATCGTCCTCGAGCTGCCGGACGGCGATCCGGTCGCGACGCTCCACGCGGCTCGGGAGGCCGTCCGGCGCGTTCCGCGCCGAGGCGTCGGCTTCGGCCTCCTCCGGTACCTCTCGCCCGACCCCGCGGTGCGCGCGGCGCTCGCGGCGCTGCCGAGGCCGCCCGTCAACTTCAACTTCCTCGGGCAGCTCGACGACCGCCCGGCCGACGGGGCGCACCTCGTCGCGAGCTGGCGGCGCGCCGGGGCCGAGCGCAGCCCGATTCTTACCTCCCGCCTGTACGACGATCGCGAGGGCTAGGCTGGGGCCGGCCTTAAGGCCCCGCCCTAGCCTCTGCCGCAGCCGAAGGCGGCCACGGCGGTGACGCAGGGCTCGGTGGGCATCGCAG